>CANPBT010000010.1 GCA_947572415.1 uncultured Clostridia bacterium
TATAAAAAATTTAGTTTTTTATTCCCTATGGGAATTGCGCATTATCCGAGGGGAAGCCTTTTTCATTTATTCAAAAATTCTTTTCCGAAAATTTCGGCGTCGATATTCTTATCGAGCACGCATTTTACCGCCGTCACGCCGAACTCAATCGTTTTATCCACGTTTTCCGAAAGCCCCGCAAAATCGTAGTCGCACTTATAATTCTGCTTTTTTGTGCGGTAAATGAACCGCGTATAAGTAAAGTATCTTTTAAGGCATCTTTCCACTCCGGAAAGCGTCACGCTCGGCTCGATACGCTTTATGCTGTCGTAAATGGGGCCGGTGCATGCAAGTAGATTTTCTTTCGGCAGAATTTGCCTGCGCATACCGTATTTTCTGCTTATGAACAGCCCCAAATCGCTCTCGAAGCGGGTGTGCGCAAGCGGGTTGCGCTTTGTTTTTTCGTAAGCGTATACCTCGGGGTGGAGCATACTGTCCAGCGCGTAGTGGGTCGCAAACCCCGCGGCATAGGAAATATTGCCGAGTATAAGCCTTTCAAAAAGGCTTACGGCGCTTTTTTTGTGCATAGTCCGCCCTATGTTCGCGCCGGTCGGCGTCATTGCGTACGCAAAGAAAACGTCGCCGCCCTGCGCGCCCAAAAGGTACAGCTTTTTCGAGGCGATAAGGCTTTTATGCGTCGTATCGAGTTTTTCATAGATAATTTCGGCTGCAACGCCGTGTGAAAAATAATCTGGCACGTTATAAGTTTAACCGTTTTCCGTAAAAAAGATACTGCTGAATATAACCCGAATATTCGCCGAATTCGTTTACGAAATATTCGGTTATCTTATTTCTGTCTTTTAGCGTGCCGCGGAAATCTTCGGCGTAAACTTTTTCAAGCCAGGTATCCACGGGGAAGCTGTCGGTTTTTCCGAACCCGAAAAGGGCTATGCAGTCGGCGACCTTTCCGCCCACGCCCTTGTATTTCAAAAGCTGTTTTTTAAGCTGCGCCGCGGGAAGATTTTCAAGGCTTTGCAAAAGCTCTGCCGTAACCAGCTTCGACGTTTCGTAAAGGTACGTGTCCCTGTATCCCGCGCCCGCGCCGCGAAAAAACTCCACGGGCGCCGCCGCAAGCGCGGCGGAGGTGGGGAAGGAGTAATATTCCCCGTACGGCGAGCAAATCCGTTCGCCGAGCCCCGTGCATATTCGCTCGATAATACCTTTAATCCGCGGGATATTGTTGTTTTGAGAAATTATAAAGGAATAGAACATTTCCTCGCGGTTCTGGTTGAGTATTTTAAGCCCGCTGCAAAGCTCCGCGCTCTTCGAAAGCAGCGGTATGCCGTAGCTTTTCGCTTTTTCGATAATGGGCGAGTAGTCGCGGTCGAGGTCGAAGTATCTGTAAAAATAATCCGCGTCGTCGCTTTCGACAACCGTCTTTATTCCGTCGGAGTAAACGTAGCAAATCTTGTCCGCGGAAAGAGAAAGATATCCGTCCTTATAAGGGCGGAAGCGGAAAACCTGCCCGCAGTCGAGCGTGTGCGTCGGGTTGAAATATTTTGCGTCGTAATCGAATTTCATTGTCGTTTTTCCTGCGTAAGTTTAATTAATTTTATCACCGCGCGGTTATTTTGTCAATATTAAAATACGGCTTCCCCGAAGGGAAGCCTGCAATAATGTCGGCCTTCCCCTTTGGGGAAGGTGTCTGCGCCGTGCGGGCGCAGACGGATGAGGTGTTTTATTTCAAGTTGTTTATTACGTTTTCCAGCACGTCGTTTTCGAAAAGCTTGTCGAGCCTGAACGCACTGCCCGAAAGCAGGTTTGCGAAATTATCCGCAGTGTTTCCGCCGATAAGCGCAATGATATGAAACGTCGTGAGGGTAAGTATTATAAGCGCGGCGGCGAAGAGCACCACGCCGAACGCTTTGTTTAAAACCTTCATTACGGTATTGTCGGCTTCCGAAATATTTTTTATTATCAGCACTATGATAATCCTTATTATCGAAACGACGGTAAACAGAGCTATGTAGTATACGACGAGGTCGATCCTGATATCGATAAGAAAGTCGCAAAATCCGTTTTTGTCGGACATAGCAGCAATCATTTTATCCAGAAGCTGCTGCACGAACTCGAATTTGTAGATGAGCCCGCCGAAGAAATAGCATATTAATACGGATATTATAAACCCGAATATGCCCGACGTGAAAAATTTCAGCCCTCTGCCGAACCCCGCTATCAAACCGAGCAGCAGGAAGAGGGCGACAAGCCCTAAGGCAACCCAATCGGCTATAATCATATTGTTTTCTCCTTTATTATGCGCCGAAGTTAATCTTTGCGGTACCTGCCGAAATATCAATATCGATACGTTTGTCGGTTTCGCCCGGTTGCGAGCTTACGTTGCAGCTTCCCGCGCTAACTTTGGTGTAAATGGCGTATTCGTTCTGCTCGCCCGACATAGAAAGCTTTACCGTCCCTGCGGACATATCTATTTTGGTCTTTGCGCAGGTGAGCCTGTTTACGAGCATAGTGCCCGCGCTCATATCGCAGACGAAGGTATCGCAGGAAATGCTGTTTGCGTTGAAGGTGCCGGCGTTGATATCGATATTGACGTTCGTATAAGTTCCGTCGGCAAGCTCTATAGTGCCTGCGTTCATTTTGAAAGAAACGTCGATTATCGCGCCTTTCGGAAGCTTTATTACCGTATCGGGTATCCTGCGAAAACTGAAAAAGGATTTATACCATTTCAGGTCGGAAACAAAAATAATTTTGCCGTTTTCTTCGATTACTCTCGCTTCGAGTCCGTCGGCGGTGGGGTAGTCGATTATAACTTTATCCCCGTCGTAAAACTCCGTTTTAAGCGTGCCCGCGTCGATACCCGCCTCTAAAGATGTGCAGTCGCCCTCCGCGGTAAAGGTGTTTGCAGTGAATTTCATGTTTTCGATACTCCAGCCGTTAACGCCGAGCGTGATTAAAATTATAGCAATCCCGACGGCGATAATTACGCCGCCTATGATAAGCCCTTTTATAACTCCTTTCATTTAAAACTTCTCCTTTCCCGCAAACGCGTTTTTAATCCAGGTAAAAACTTTTTTAAAAAGTTTCCACATTATCGAGATAAGCTTGAAGAATATCGGGCAGAGCGCAACGCCCACGCCGAATATAATAGTCCCTCTACCAAGCTCGTAAAAGCCCGAGGCAACCTGCCCCGAAACGAGCGTGCCTATCGCCGAACCCATATACGTTGCGCCCGCGCCGATGACTGCAATCGGCGCCGCGCCCAAGCCTATCGTTATGCCTATCATAGTCATAATCA
The DNA here is from genome assembly GCA_947572415.1 of uncultured Clostridia bacterium. Taxonomy (GTDB): domain Bacteria; phylum Bacillota; class Clostridia; order Christensenellales; family Borkfalkiaceae; genus Coproplasma. The sequence goes on from CANPBT010000010.1 coordinate 3,293, forward strand.
GCCCGAAAAGCGGCACGGCAAACACAATGCAGAGGATAACGAAAACCCAGGTATAGTTTTCGCCCTTTGCCGCGGCAGCTGCGGGCGCGGCGGAAGGGGGAGGCGGAGCGTAGCCGTACTGCCCGTAACCGCCCTGGGGCGGCGCGTTGTAGCTGCGGCTTTCTTCGCGGCGCATACGTTCGTCGCGTCTTTTTTGCTCGTCCATTCACGCCGCTTCTTCCCGTCGCATATGTTCTTCGCGCCGTCTGTCGCGGCTTTCCCGACGCATTTCCCGGCGGGTCATTTCCCTCGGTTCTTCCCCGACGGGTTCGAAGTCGTCGTTTTTATCGCAGAGTATCCTTTGCGCGGCGTCGTAGGGCGCGCCGAAATCGTCTATTATTTCCCTTTCGGAAAAACCCGCGTCGCGTCTGTCTGCGTACGCTTCGGCATAGTAGTCAAGTACGCGCCGTCTTTCGCTTTCGGTAACGCATAAAAGGTTGCTTTTCAGCTCGTCGCGCCATTCGTTATATGTCATAACTTCCCTCCGTAAATCTTTTTATAGATTGTGTTGATTTCAAGTAAATCGTTTCTGCCCGATACCAGCTTTTTCATGCCCAGCGGCGTAATCTTGTAGTATCGTCGCAGCCTGCCGCTGTACTCGGCGGTGCGCGTCACAAGGAATCCGCCCGTTTCAAGCCTCTTTAAAATCGGGTATAGCGTGCTTTCGGATATTTCTATTATACCCTGTAAATCGCTTATTATTTTATAGCCGTAGCTTTCGCTTTTGCTTATGGCGTGTAGCACGCATACTTCGAGCACGCCCTTTTTCAGTTGAATATCCATAGAAATACCCCGTTACGTATAATACTATACAATGCGTAGTATGCTTTGTCAAGCGTTTAAAAGCAATTTTAAAAAAATTTTTTACAGCGGAAACGCTTGCGGTACGACAAGCGTTTAAAAGCAATTTCTAATACTTTTTTTCTTTGTAAATAAATTCAGGTAAAAATATGGATACTATGTTTATGGTTACACTTGAAAAAAATATAAAAAGCGTAAAGGACGTTTTGACCTCGCAGGATATAATAGTTTTCGAATTTAATTCGCAGGAGGGCAAAAAGTTTGCCGCCGTTTACGCCGACGGACTCGCCGACAAACAGCTTTTGGGCGAACTCGTCGTAAAACCGCTTAAAACCGCTCGGGAAAACTGTTCTCTCGAAGAGGCGAAGGGCATACTCGCTTCGCCCGAGGTAAAGGACGGCAAGAAGATTAAGGACGCCGTAAACGAAATTTCCGACGGAAACGTCGTTTTGTTTGTGGACGGGGAAAAGGACTTTTTAATCATAGGCCTTAAAAATCCTCCCGGAAGAAGTGTTGCCGAGCCTCCTACGCAGGTCACGATAAAGGGTCCGCGCGAAGGGTTTATCGAGGATATAAAGGTAAACCTCGGGCTGGTTAGAAAGAGGCTTAAAAGCGAAAATTTAAAGGTCAAAATGCTCAAATCCGGAAAGCGGTCGGAGACGGCGGTCGCGCTTATTTACCTCGACGGGGTTTGCCCTGAGGGCTTGCCCGAACGTATTGAAAAGCAGCTTGCCGCTAACGAAATCGACATAGTGCCCGATTCCTCTTATATATCGCAGTTCATTTCCAAAAAGCCGCGCTCGGTATTCAAGCGCAACGGCACTGCGGAAAAGCCCGATATTTTCTGCGCGAAGCTGTGCGAGGGCAGAGTGGGGCTGATAGTCGACGGCTCGCCCATAGCGGTTACAGTGCCTTATATGATTGTCGAGGATATTCAGGCGGGCGAGGACTATTACACTATGTCATACCGCTCGACTATAATCCGCATTATGCGCGTTGCCGCGCTGTTTATCGGTTTGTTGCTGCCCGCGCTCTATGTGGCGGCGCAGCTTTTCAAAATCCAGATAATCCCTTTTCAGCTTCTTTTGAAAATTTCAAGCTCGGTTTCGGGGCTTCCGCTATCGCCCAGCGTTGAAATGTTTTTGACGCTTTTAGTGCTCGAAATCTTAAACGAAGCTTCCATACGAATGCCCAAATACGTCGGTTTGGCGCTTTCGGTAGTGGGCGCGCTCGTGCTTGGCGATACGGCGGTAAAGGCTGGCGTAATATCCACGCCGGCGATAATCATAATCGCGTTTTCGGCGATATGCCTTTACACCACGCCCGACCTTGTCGAAACGACGACTACTTTAAGGTGGATTTTTCTTATCATCGCGGGCAGTATAGGCACGTTCGGTATACCGCTTTTCGTCGCGTATCTTATATGTTACCTCGTAACAGAGCAGTCGTACGGAGTGCCGCTTCTCGCGCCGTTCGCGCCGCTTGTCAAAAACGATTTGTACGACAGTATGGTAAAGGCAAATATGTATTCGCTTGAAGCCCGACCCCAAGCTTTCGGTTTAAAGAATAAAGTGAGGTTGAAGAATAAATGAGTAAGGAAATAAGCGTAAGGCAGATTTGCTTTATAATGCTCGTATATACGGCGGTTTCCAAATTTATATTTTACCCGTGCGAACTCAGCTTCGGCAGCGGCAGGGATCTTCTGTTTGCCGCCGCGACCGATTTTCTTATACAGGGCATAATAATCTGGGCGGTAAGCTATCTTTGTTCGCGCACGGATAAAACCTTTTTCGAGTTGATAGAGGGTACGCTCGGCAATATTACCGCGAGGATAATATACGGGTTTTTCGCGCTGTTTTTCATCTTATGCACAGTTGTGCCGCTGTTCGAGCAAAAGCTGTACGTGCAGGATATTTTTTACGACACAGTGCCCTCGTTGACGGTGTTTTTGCCTTTTTTCATATTCTCGATATACGCCGCCTCGAAAAACTTTCGCAACATAGGCAGAAGCGCGGATATCTGTATGCCGCTCTTTTTTGTTTCGATGCTGCTCATATTTTCAATGTCGCTTTTCGAAGTGGAGTGGGACGCGTTTTTGCCGATATTGAAAACGCCTTTGAAAAGCGTTTTCGGCGGCTCGCTTACCACGGCTTTCAGATTTTTCGAGCCGTGCTGGCTTTTGATGTTTATGGGTCACTTCAAATATAAAGAGGGCGATGCGGCGAAAATCACGCTGTCGTATGCCGGCGGCGCGGCTTTCGTGCTTACGGTGCTTCTTATATTCCACGGTGTGTACGGCGGGGCAGCCGCAACAAGACAGTTCGCCATTTCGAAAATTTCTCTCTTTTTCCCCGCAATCGACGTAATAGGCAGGATTGATTTAATTTCCCTGTACGTGCTCGAAGTGGTTATGATTTTCGCACTCGTCATAAACATTCAGCTTGCCGTGCATTGCCTTGTTAAGTGTACGGGCTATGACAACAGACCGGTTTTCTCGCTGATTGTCAACGGCTTGCTTATCCTTGTCATAGTGCTTTTCAACAACAATTTAAGCACTATCCATAAGATGTGGTCAAACTGGTTCTGGATAGCGACGCTTGTCTTTGCGAATATTATTCCTCTTGCGGCGTGGGGACTGAGAAGGAGGACGGAGCAATGATAAAAAGCAAATATTCGGTTTTAATTTACTGGGCAATGATAATCGCCATGCTCGGTCTGTTTTTTACAAACGACTTCGGGCTCGTGGATATCCATAAAACTTCGGTCGTCGTTGCGGTGGGCATAGACACCGAGGGCGAAGAGGTTATCCTCACCGCGCAGGTGGCAGTGCCTCAGCCTTCGCAAAGCGGCGACAACATACAGTATACCGAGGTGCAGGGCAGGGGGCTTACCATTGCCGACTGCCTCAACGAAATAAATTCAAAAACGGGTTTCTATCCCAAGCTTCTGTCTTGCAAGCTCATACTTCTTGGGGAAGAATGTAAAAGCGAGGAGCTGTTTCGCGTGCTCGGCTGTTTTTACAGAAGAAACTATTCCGAGCTGACCGCTCAGGTCGCAATGTGCAAGGGCAAGGCTTCCGATATGCTTTCAATGCCCGCGACAATCAGCCCCGAAAACTCTACGGCGATGCAGAGGGCGCTTTCCGAAGAACTTAAAAAATCGGCGAACGTGTCCTCGGTGAACCTCAAAGATATCGCTTTTTCAAACTACTCCGTAAGCGAAGCGTGCTATATGCCGTTTATTGAAGCTAATATTCAGGGCACGTCCGCGGGCGGCGGCAACGGCGACCATGTCGGCGGCGACAAGCCGCAGCAGGGTGATAGCGGCGGACAGAGCGGGCAGAGCGGCGGCTCGTCGGGCTCTTCCGGCGGCTCTTCCGAGGGTTCGGGCGGCGGACAGAGCGGACAGAGCGGGCAGAGCGGCGGTTCGTCGGGTAGTTCGGGCGGCGGGCAGAGCGGCGGGCAGCCGGTTGAATTTACGGCACGCAAAACGGCAGTGTTTTCGGGCGGTAAATTCGCGGGGATTCTCGACGAAAGTCAGTCGTTTGCGCTCAACCTGATAAAAAACGATATCCGTCTTGCCGTCGTGCCCTGCGATACGGAGGACGAGGTTCACTACACGATAGGGCTCAAACAAGCGGGCGGCGGAATTAAACTCAAAGTAAACGACGGCGTACCGGAGCTTACCGTAAGTTTTAAGGCGAAAGCGCAGATTCAGGGCGCGAAAAAGGTTATGCAGCCCGATAGCGTAAAATACGACGACAGTTTAAAGCCCGAAGTTTTAAAGGCGGTAAACGACGAGGTTATCTCGCGCCTGCAACAGCTTATAAGCTTCTGCGCGGAAAACAACTGCGACGTTTTAGGCGTAAAACAGCTTTTGCATAAATTCAATTATAAATATTTCGAAGCGTTTGAAAAGGATTTGCTTACAAGAATGAGCGTAAATTATAAGGTTGATATAAAAAGTTTAAATTAATCGGGTTAGTCGCATATAATGGTTTAGATTGCTTTTCCCTAAAAAGTGTGTTATCATAAATTATATGAGAATGCACAAAAAAGGACATCTTGAAGAAAGACTTGAAAACTGCGCGGATATTCTGACTGTCGCCGACCTTTCCGATAAAAATATGAAGCGGGCGGCGGAGGCAAAGGAATACCTCGACTTAGTGAAGATTTTCGGCAATACCAACCCCGTCAGGCTTGAAATAGGCTGCGGTAAAGGCAAATTCGTTTGCGAAACCGCCGCGCTCAACCCGGAAGTAAATTTCGTCGCTTGCGAAAAAATTTCAAACGTGCTGATTGACGCGTGCGAAAGGGTCAAAGCGGAAAATATCAAAAACGTATATTTTCTTAACTGTGCCGCGGAAGTGCTCGAAAAGTATTTCAAACCCCGCTCCGTATCGCGGATTTACCTCAATTTTTCCAACCCTCTGCCAAAAGAGGGGTATAAAAAGCAGAGGCTTACCCACCCGCGCTTTCTCGGCATTTACCGCAATATTTTAACCGAAGGCGGCGTAATAGTTCAGAAAACCGACGACGAGGCTTTTTATCGGTTTTCGCTTGAAAGCTACAAGGCGGCGGGGTATAGAATATCGAGCGTATGCGAAGATTTGAAAAACAACCCCGTTGAGGGCGACGTAGAAACAGAGCACGAAAAGATGTTCAAGCAACGCGGAAAGGCAATTTATCGTATCGTTGCGGAGGTCTGACGGGTTTGATTTTGCTGTGGATATCGTTAGCGGCGGTCGCGGCGTCGGCTCTTGCGGCTGTTTTCGTATGGTTCAATAACCGCTGTATAAAAGTTACTCGGTACAAGGTAGAAATACCGGACGCTCCGAAAATTAAAATCGTACACTTATCGGATTTGCACGGTAAGGCGTTCGGGCGCGGAAATTCCGTGCTTATTGCAAAGGTAAAAGCGGAGGCGCCCGATTTTATCGCGTTTACGGGCGATATAATTCATCTGTATACGCCGAAGAACAGAGAGGTCGCGCTTGCCGCTGCCGGAGCGCTGAAAGAAATTTCGCCATTACTATACGTTGCGGGCAATCACGAAATGCGCAACAAGGGGTACAGATTTCTCAGAAAGGATTTAAAAGAGGCGGGCGCGGAGGTGCTCGACGACAGTACTGTCTGCGTTTCGGGCATAACGGTGGTCGGGCTCAACGGCGCGTCGTTGCGCAACGACAAAATTAACGTAATAACGCCCGACGCGTCGCCGAAAATTCTGCTTGCGCACGAGCCGCAGTTTTTTGAAAAATACGCGCGGGCCGGGTACGACCTCGTGCTGTGCGGGCATGCGCACGGCGGACAGTGGCGCATACCCTTTACGGGCGTGGGGCTTTACGCGCCGGGGCAGGGCAAATTCCCGAAATATACTTCGGGCGTGCATACCTGCGGCAAAACGAAAATGATAATTTCCCGCGGGCTGGGCAATTCGGAGTTTCCGCTTCGCCTTTTCAATCGCCCCGAAATTGTGGTTATTGAAATAAACTGATAATAAAACCCCCCGACGCTTGAAAGGCGTCGGGGGTTAAATTTTGTATTTATTTGATAAGCAGCGCAAGCGCGGCTTTTATTAAGTGCAATTTGTTTTCGCCCTGTTCGAGCACCATGCTCGTCTTACCGTCGATTACGTCCTCGGTGACCTCTATCCCGCGGGAGGCGGGCAGGGGGTGCATAAACGCGGCGTTGTGCTTCGCAAGGCTCATCAGCGCGTTGTTTACCTGATAGGGGCGCAAAATTTCGCGTTCCTTTTCGGATACGGCCGAGTGGTACAGATAGCTGTCGGTGTACACGACGTCTGCGTTGCGCACCGCTTCGGCGGGGTTCTCTGTTACGTGGATATTCCCGTACTGCTCCGCGTGCTGCAAATGAATGGGGGGTATGCTGAACTCCGCAGGCGAACACAGCGCAACTTCCATACCGCACTTTATCGCGCCCATAATCAGCGAAACGGCGGTGTTTTCACCCTTGCCGACGTATGCTATTTTTATCCCCTCTAGCTTGTTGTACTTTTCCCATATTGTATAAAGGTCGCAGAGGGTCTGCAACGGGTTGAAATCCTCGTTGGAAGAATTTATTATAGTAAGCGGCGACACCGCGCAGAATTCGTCGAGATTCGTCTGGGCTATGCCGCGGGTCACGAGCGCGGCTACGCCGTAGCGGTAAATTACGTTTACGATATCCTTTATGTTTTCGCCCGCGCTCATATCCTTATGGCTGTAAGGCAGGTTGACGCAAGTACCGCCAAGCTGGCGTATGCCTATTTCGAGCGCGGAGCGCATTCTCAGCGAGGTGTCGCCGAAAAGAAGCGCTACGGTAACGTCGTTTAAAATATTAGTGCGTTCGTGCGCGGCGAATTTAGCTTTCATTGCTTTCGTTGCGTATAACAGCTCGAATATCTCTTCCGTAGAGTAGTCCGCAAGTTTTGTAAGATGTTTTTTGTTGAGCCCGTACGAGGGGGTATAACGATTTATATCCATAGAAATCCTTTCGTTGAAATATTATACCATAAATAAATTATTATTTCAACTGTTTGAACGCGAGAAGGCGCACCCGCAATAATTTTGTCTGTACAGACCGTATTTCTCGCTCAGTTTAATGCTGTCGAGGTATCCGTCGCGTTTTTTAAAATCGCAGTAAAGCCACTTCGCGTCGCCTCTCGCCGCGTTTTCGCCTATTTCGTTTAAAAGGCGCGCGTCCTTCAACGGGCTTAATGTAAGGGTGGTGGTAAAGTAATCCCAGCCGCCCGCCGCGGCAAACTTTGCTGTCTTTTCAAGCCTCAGTTTAAAACACGCCTCGCAGCGTTTTCCGCCCTCTTTTTCTTTTTCGAGCCCTTTGACGCGGTCGTAAAACTCGGCGGTATCGTGGTCGCAGTCGGCGGCTTTCGCCCAGCCCGTTATTTCGATAAGCCTCAAAAGCTCGTTTTTTCGCTTTGAATATTCCTCGTCGTCGATATTCGGATTATAAAAAAACACGGTTATATCGAAATAATCTTTAAGCCTTTCGAGGCAGGCGGAGGAGCAGGGCGCGCAACAGCAGTGCAGCAGAAGCTTTTTTCTGCCGCCGAGCTTTTCAATCTGGTTTTGCATAAGCTTATCGTAGTTTTGCGCGTTCATATTTAAAGTTTATCACTTCCGCAGACAAAAAACAACAAAAATTAATTTTAAAATTTTAACATTTAACCCTTTTTAATGTTGGTAAATGCGTAAAATTATGGTAGAATATATCTGAACGGATAAATTCCGCGCGGTGAATTTGCGCGGTCGGAGTTTTTATGGCAAATTTAAAATTGAACGGCGTGAATAAAGTGTACCCCTCGGGCAGTCTTGCGCTGCATAATATCAGCCTCGAAGCCAAGGATAAGGAATTCCTTGTAATATCAGGCGGCGAAAACAGCGGCAAGTCTACCCTTTTAAGGGTGATTGCCGGGCTCGAAGATGTTACCTCGGGTGAAATTTTTATCGGCGACAAGGACGCGACGGAGGCCGCGCCCAAGGACAGGGATATCACTATGGTTTTCAAAAGCGATACCCTTTACCCTAATATGACGGTTTTCGAAAATATGGCTTACGGGCTGCGCGTGCGCAAGGCCCCGCAAACCCTTGTCGAGCAGCGCGTTAAAGCCGCCGCGGCGATTTTAGGGCTCGAAAGCCTATTGTACCGTAAGCCGAAAATGCTCACCGCGGCGCAGAAACAGCGCGTTGCGATAGCCCGCTCCATAGTGAGAGAGCCCAAGCTGTATCTTTTCGACGAGCCGCTTTCCGGGCTTGACGATAAACTTAAAGCCGAGCTTTTGAATATCGTTATAAATATGCAGGCGAGAATGCAGGGTACGTTTATTTACTCCACCAAAAACGTGGCGGAGGCTATGACGATAGGAACCCGCATAGTCGTGCTCAAAAACGGCATAGTCCAGCAAATCGACACGCCGGCTAATCTTTACGATTATCCCGTAAACGCGTACGTTGCGTTTTATATCGGCGCGCCCACTATTAACTTTATAAACGACGCCGAAATACAAAAGACGGAGGAGGGGCTGTTCGTCGTCGGCGGCGGGCTGAAAATTCCTTTAACAGAAAAAATTTCTCAAAGGTTCGAAAATCTTGCGGATTACGCGGGCACGGGCAAACGGGTTATCGCGGGCATACGCCCCGAGGACGCGCGTTGCGGCGCCGAGGGCTTCGCCGCCGCGTGCACGGAAGTTAAAAAGGACGGCGAAAATGCTTTCGCGGAGTGCGACGCGTCCGGTAACGTTTTTGTTGCGGTCTGCGACGCAAAGACGGAAAAGGGCGCGAAAGTAAAGATTAAAGTCGACGCGGACAGACTGTATTTGTTCGACGCGGATACGAGGCTTACGCTTTTATCGCGCGACGGCGGATACGAAAAAACCGAATTCGCGGAAGCCGACTACGTCCCTCCGACGTTTGCCGAGGAAGAAGCTATTATCAAGAGGGCTAAGCCCGAAAAGAATACGAAAAAGAAAAAATAACTTAAACCCTCCGCAATGTGGAGGGTTTAAAAACATTATAGCTTGTCAATAACAATTTTCGTAGTCGGTCAAGGATTCGGAATGTATGTGGGAAATTATTTTAGACGCGTTTCTCGACACGCTTATCGTTCTGCCTTTCCTTATAATTATCTATATACTTATAGAGTTTCTGGAACACAGAACGACGTTCACGCGCAATCATAAAATTTTACAGGGCAACGTCGCCCCTTTGATAGGCTCCGCCACGGGGCTCATTCCGCAATGCGGTTTTTCCGTTATGGCGGCAAAGCTTTACGATAAAGGTCTCATACGCACGGGCACGTTGCTCGCGGTGCTTTTGGCGACCTCCGACGAAGCGTTTATTATATTGCTTTCGAGCGGCGAAGCCGCCGCAGCGATAATGCCGCTTGTCGCGGTAAAGCTTATAGTGGGCGTCGGAGTGGGGTACTTCGTCAACTTTGTGTTCACTGCCGAAAAGCTTTCCGAAGGCGACCCTGAGGAAGTGCACGCATATTCCTGCGGCAGAGAACACGAGGGCGGAAGCGTAAAGGTTTACGTTTTAAATCCCTTGCGCCACGCCCTTATGATAGCGTTTTATCTGCTTCTCGTCAACCTTATTTTCGGCTTCGTCATAGCCGAAATCGGCGAGGACAAAATAGCTTCGTCCATGATAGGCGGGCTGTACTTCCAGCCGTTCATAACCGCGGTGATAGGGCTTATACCCAACTGCGCTTCGAGCGCGATTATAACGGGCACGTTTATCCACGGCGGCATAACCTTCGGCAGCTGCGTTGCGGGGCTTTGCTCGAACGCGGGGCTCGGGCTTGTGGTGCTTTTCAAAAACACAAAAAAGATAAAAAGGAATATCATACTTACGTTTACGCTGTACGCGGTGTCGGCGGTAACCGGACTCGTGATAAACTGTTTATCGCTGTTGTTTTAATTTGAAAAGTGCCCGAAAATGAGTTGACTTGAACGTTTTTCTTTGTTATAATTTAACGGTATTATGTGCGACGGCGAAGGCAGGTGAAAAGGAATGTCAACGATAAAAGTAGGCGAAAACGAATCGGTTGAAAGCGCGTTGAGGCGTTTTAAAAGAAAGTGCTCCCGCGACGGTATAATCGGCGATTTGCGTAAAAAAGAGTTTTACGAATCTCCCTCCGTCAAGAGGCGTAAAAAGGCGGAAGCCGCAAGAAAAAGAAATAAAAATTAAATTTTGAAAGGTCTGTCCGATATTAAAATCGGTCGGGCCTTTTTCCTTGTGAAAAATGTCGGATAAAGTTAAATTTTGGCGAAAAAATCAAATTGACGAGGCGTAAAATGGAAGAATTGAAAAATATGGCCCGCGCAGCGAAGCAGCGGCTTAAAAATAATTTTTGGGAAGAGTGCAAAAGATGCGTTGATTTAAGCGCGGAAACCGCGAGGGAAAAGGGGCTGAACGAAGTGAAAGTTAAGTCCGGCCTGCGCGGCAGAGTTAAAGAGGAAATCAAAGGTGAAAAGCAGGACGAATTTTATCTTAAAGTCAAAAAACTTTTAGACAGCGAGGGTGAAGTGTCCGACGCGATAGGCAGACTGACCGACAAGGAGCACTTTGACGGGCTGAGCTACGAGGAAAAGCAGCGTTACACTTTAAGGCTGTCGTCCGATTACCTTCGCGCGCTTGAAAAGTACCGCAAAGAAAAAGAGTTGGGCATATGATTTTAATTGAAATCGGCGATTAAAAGTGGTATAATTTTTACTATGGAAAACATTCTGGAAAAACTGAACGACGAGCAGCGCAAACCCGTATTACAGACGGAGGGCGCGGTTTTGGTGCTCGCGGGGGCGGGCAGCGGCAAGACGCGCGTTTTAACCTCGCGCATAGCATACATATTATCCGAGGGCAAGGCGGAGCTTTCTGGCATACTCGCCATAACTTTCACAAATAAAGCCGCGGGTGAAATGAAGGAAAGGCTGAAAGCAATGCTCGGCGAAAGCGAGGGCGACGGCAAGTGGATTTGCACTATTCACTCGATGTGCGTTAAAATTCTGCGTGAGTTCGGCGACCGCGCGGGTATCAGACCGAATTTTTCGATTTACAGTGAAACCGAACGCGGCAACGTGATAAAAAAATCCTTTCAGGAGCTCGATTTCGACGACGAAAGGCTTTTGAAAAACGCAAAATATCATATAGGCAACGCGAAGATGCTTGGGCTCGACCCCGACCAGTACGGCAGAAAGTACGCCTTCGAGCGGGGTATCGACGACGTGGTGCGCGTGTACGAAAAGTACAACGCCCACCTTAAAGAGAACAACGCGCTCGACTTCGACGACCTGCTTATCGAAACTTTGCGCCTTTTACGCCGCGACAGGGAAACGCTGGATTATCTGTCGGATAAATTCAGATACGTGCTCGTGGACGAATTTCAGGATACAAACGCAGTGCAGTACAATATAATAAAACTGCTCGCATCGGGGCACGGCAACCTTTTCGTTGTTGGCGACGACGACCAGTCGATTTACGGCTGGCGCGGCGCGGAAATAAAAAACATACTGTCGTTCGACAAGGATTTCCCCGACGCGAAGGTCTTCAAGCTCGAGCGCAATTACCGCTCGACGGGCAATATAATAAAACTTGCGAACACCATAATCGAAAACAATGCTGCGCGCAAAGGTAAAAAACTCTGGACGGATGAGGGCGACGGAGTCAAGCCCGAGTACTTCGAAGCGAGCGAGGAGGCGGCGGAGGCTTTATATGCCGCGCGTGTTATAAACAAACTCGTTTCTCACGGTTACGAATACTCCGACTTCGCGGTGTTGATGCGCATAAACGCGCTTACGCGTTCGTACGAACAGGAATTCACCAAATACGGTATACCTTACAAGGTTTTCGGCGGCTTCCGCTTCTTCGAGCGTAAGGAAATAAAGGACGCGCTTGCGTATCTTCGTATTATTTCAAACCCGTTCGACAACGAAGCGGTCGAGCGTATAATCAATGTGCCCAAGCGCGGCATAGGCGGCAAAACCGTGCTCAATATGTACGAATACGCGCAGAGCACGGGGCTCTCTTTGTACGACGCATGCGTCGACGCGGATATGCTGCCCGTATCGCCGAGGCTCAGAGAGAAGATAAAAGAGTTCGCGGATACTGTTAAGGAACTCATAATTTCCGCGCAGACGACGCCCGTTAATATGCTCGTGCGCGAGGTGATTGCGGCGACCGAGCTGCGCTCCGCATACGACGACGGAACGGACGAGGGTGATGGCAAACTCGCCAACCTCGACGAATTTATCGCTTCGGTCGACGATTTTTCGCGGCTTAACCCCGACGCCACGCTCGACGAATATCTCAACCAGATAACGCTGTATTCGGATACCGACGAAATGGACGAAACGAATTACGTCACCATTGCCACTATTCACGCGGTCAAGGGGCTTGAATTTCAGTGCGTGTTTATCTGCGGGCTCGAAGAGGGGATAATGCCCTCGTCGCGCTCGGAGGAGGGCGACGGGCTCGAAGAGGAAAGGCGGCTTATGTACGTGGCGATAACCCGCGCCCGAGAAAGGGTATACTTTACCCGCTCGAAGTCGCGCTATCTTTACGGGCACAGAGGTTTTACACGGCCTTCGAAATTCATTAATGAGCTTTCCGGCCCGCTCGGAATTCAGGCGCGCAAACACGTGCTTTTCGACACGAACGAAATCAATCTCGACGATTACGAATACCCGCCGTTCGGCGTTACGCGTACGGCGTATTCGCCCGAACGCGGCTATTACAGCGACGAACCGCCCAAAAACTTTTTCAAGCCCGCTTTCGGCGGAGCAAAGCCCGCGCAGCCTAAGGCGGCCGCCGGAAAATATTCGGTCGGCATGCGCGTACGTCACGCGCGGTTCGGCAACGGTATGATAGTCGCCGTGAAGAGCGGCGGCGCGGTAATAAACGTAGCTTTCGACGGGCAGGGCGTAAAGGAGTTATCTGCGGCAATCGCCCCGTTGGAAATATTATAAAAACGCATATATGCTTCGCATAACTTTGTTGCGCTCTGTGTTTCCTCGGTTACATACTTCAATGTATGTGCCCTCGGAAATACTCGCGCGCCTAGTTCTGCTCGCATCTCTGCGTTTTAATTCATAACAGACAAGGTAAATAGTTTATGGATAAAATGCGTAGGCTTATCGATACGCTGAATAAATGGGCGTACGAATATTACGTTCTGGATAACCCGTCGGTGCCCGACAGGGAGTACGACAGACTTTACGACGAGCTTAAAGCGCTCGAAGAGCAAACGGGTGCGGTGGAGTTCGACAGCCCGACGAAGCGCGTCGGCGGCGAGCCTATAAAGGCTTTTGCAAGGCATAAGCACGTATTCAGGCTTTACAGCCTCGATAAGGCGGTAACCTACGACGAGCTCGACGCGTTTTTCACCCGCATAAATAAGGCGGTGAACGACCCGACGTATACGGTCGAATACAAGTTCGACGGGCTGACTATGTGCCTGACCTACGACAAGGGCAAATTCGTGCGCGCAACCACGCGCGGCAACGGCGTCGAGGGCGAGGACGTAACGGCGCAGTGCCTGACCATTAAAAGCTTTCCGCTTACGATTGACTACGACGGGCTTTTGGAGGTGCAGGGCGAAGCCGTTATCCGACTGAGCGTGCTCGACGAATACAATAAAACCGCAAAGGAACAGCTCAAAAACGCGCGCAACGCGGCTGCGGGGGCGATACGCAACCTCGACCCGCGCGTAACCGCGGCGCGCAAGCCCGAAATACTTTTCTACAACGTAAATTATATAGCGGACGATATCCTCAAAACTCAGGAGGAGCATTTCGAATTTTTAAAGCGCAACGGCTTCAAGGTTTTCCCTTATCTCCGCGTTTGTTCGGGCGCGGACGAAGTAAAATCTGCCGTCGAGGAAATAGAGGTCGAAAGGAAAAACCTCGACGTTTTGACCGACGGCGCGGTAATAAAACTCAACGACTGTACCGTCCGCGACGGGCTGGGCTATACCGATAAATTCCCGCGGTGGGCGGTTGCTTATAAATTTGAAGCGGAAGAAAGCGTTACCACCGTAAAGGAAATCGTCTGGCAGGTCGGCAGGACGGGCAAGCTTACGCCGCTTGCGCACGTCGCGCCGGTCGAGCTCGGCGGCGCAACCGTAAGAAGAGCCACGCTCAACAACTACGGCGACGTTTTAAGGAAGGACGTAAAAGTCGGCAGTAAGGTCTTAATCCGCCGCTCGAACGAGGTAATCCCCGAAATTTTAGGCGCAACCGAGCACGCGGAAGGCAGCGCGGCTGTGGATAAACCCACCGTATGCCCCGCCTGCGGCAGCGAAGTGCGCGAGGTGGGCGCAAATCTGTTCTGCCCCAACAAGAATTGCCGTCCGCGCATTGTGGGTAAGCTTGAGCATTTCGCAAGCAAAGACGCAATGGATATAGAGGGCTTTTCCGAGATGACCGCGGGGCTTTTGTACGATGAGCTCGGCGTGAGGGAATGCTCGGATTTGTATACGCTGACGGCGGAGCGGCTCAAAAAGCTCGACGGGTTCAAAACCAAAAAAATAAACAACCTTTTAGCGGCTGTCGAAAACAGTAAAAATATCCCGCTCGAGCGGTTTTTGTTCGCGCTGGGTATAGACGGGGTCGGCAAAGTCGCCGCTAAGGATCTGGCAAAAGCCTACCAAAGCGTTGCGGCTTTGGGCGAAGCTTCGCCCGAACAGCTTACCGAGCTTGAAAACATAGGCGAGGTAACCGCGCAAGCGGTTTACGGCTGGTTTTCGGACGAACAAAACCGTGCGGAAATACAAAGGCTTATATCGCTCGGCGTGAACCCGACGTATAAAAAGAAGGAGAATGCTGCGGGCGCGTTTGCAGGGCAGTTTGTAGTGCTTACGGGCACGCTTAACGAGTTCAAGCGCGGCGACGCGCAAAAGCTTATCGAGGAGCGCGGGGGCGAATGTCAGAGCTCGGTCACGTCCAAAACCACGCTCGTAATAGCGGGCGAAGCCGCCGGCTCGAAGCTTGAAAAGGCGAAAAAGCTCGGCGTAAAAATAATAGACGAAACGGCTTTCAAGGCAATGCTGTAAATTGAATTATTCCTCGTCTAACACGTCGAAAGCCTTTTGTAATTCCATTCCTATTTTTACGCCGTAATTAAGTATTCTGATTTGCATTTGAATTTCGATAAGTTCTTCGCGCAGTGCGCAACTATTTTTATATGTGTCGGAAAGCTTTAACTGTTCGTCGGTTAAAGCTTTTTCCAACTCTTCACGCATATTTTCAAGCTTTGCAATTTCGTCAGGGTCTTCTTTTTGTAATTCTTTGTAGTAGGGTAAAAGTTTTTGGTCCAATAAATCAAATAAAGTCGTTGCTTCCATAAAAAACTCCTTAAAATTTATTTATTAAAATATAATATATTTTTTTGTTAAAGTCAGCAGTTGCACAAAATTGTGCATAATAAACTTTATTATTACCTTCCCCGTTGGGGAAGGTGGCTTATTCGCAGCAAAGCGAGAATAAGACGAATGAGGCGATATTTTGCATTTTACCTCATCAGTCTTTGCCTACACGGCAAAGACAGCTTCCCCCAAGGGGAAGCCTGAAATAATGAAAAACTTCTAAAAAAACTCCTGAAAAATGCTTGTCGCACCGCAAGCATTTTTCTCATAGATAATATAAACAGTTTAAAAAACTCCTGAAAAATGCTTGTCGCACCGCAAGCATTTTTCTCATTGTAAATAAAAACAGTAAAATAAATCTTGAAAAATGCTTGACAACCGCTTTCGGGAGGTTTATTATAGTATTAACATATGAATATATATTCATACAATAATAAAAAGGAGTTACATATGGATACTCATTTGCAAAACGAAGAGCACGAAAAGCGTGTTGCCGCGGCTAAGCAGGCAATGCCTGCCGACGGGCAAATCGCCGAAATGGGCGCGAGGTTCAAGGTCATTTCCGAGCCGTCGCGGCTGAAAATTCTTCTTGCGCTTGCCGCGGGCGAGCTATGCGTCGACCATATCACCGAGGCGGTAGACGGCAACCAGAGCGCGGTTTCGCATCAGCTTAAAACGCTTAAAGACAACAAAATTATAAAAAGCCGCAGGGAGGGGAAAAATATTTTATATTCCGTGTCGGATAGGCATATTTTAACTATGATAGAAATGGCAAAGGAGCACCTTGACTGCAATGAATAAAATTATCAAAATCACGGGGCTCGACTGCGCTAACTGCGCAAGGGAGCTCGAAGAGGAGCTTAACAAAATAAGCGGCGTCAGATCCGCCTCCGTCGACTTTATGGCACAAAAGGTTCACGCTGATTGCGACGAAGCTGCATATAAAAAAATCATTGATTGCTGCAACAACTTCGAGGAAGTTAAAGTGGTAGAGGAGCCGCCCCGTTGCGACGGCGAAAAGCTTAAAATCACGGGGCTTTGCTGCGCTAACTGCGCGCGGGAGCTCGAAGAGGAGCTCAACGGGCTAGACGGGGTTTCGGCGACGGTCGATTTTATGAATATGAACGTAGTGCTCGACGCCGCTTCGCCCGAATCGCGCGAAAAGGCAATTTACGCCATAACGCATTTCGAGGACGTGAAAATTGTTACCGAAAATCAAAAACGTACGGGCGTATTCAAAGAGCACCTTGCCGAATTTATCCGCATAGGCGCGTCGCTCCTGTTTTTTATCCCCGCGCTCGTGCTCGACGTAACCGGTATCGGCTACGGCAGCCTCGCGCTTAAAATAGTAACGTGGGTTATGTTCGGCGCGGCGTATATCGCGGTCGGGTACCCCGTGCTTTGGCTCACGGTCAAAAATATTGCAAAGGGCAAAATTTTCGACGAAAACTTTTTAATGACGATAGCTTCCCTCGGCGCGGTTGCGCTCGGCATATCGGGCTCGGACGGGTTTATGGAAGGTGTTGCCGTTATGCTTCTTTACCAGATAGGCGAAACATTGCAGGGGGTTGCCGTCGGCAGCTCGCGCAAGTCGATTTCTCGGCTTATGGATTTGAAAAGCGAAAAGGCGACCCTGCTTGAAAACGGCGTTCAGCGTACCGTCAACCCCGAAGAGCTTAAAACGGGTGATATAATAATGATAAAGGCGGGCGAAAAGGTGCCCGTGGATTGCAAAATCCGCGAGGGCGAAAGCGCGCTCGATATGAAAAGCCTCAACGGCGAACCTGTTCCGCGCGACGTTAAGGCGGGCGACGAAATTCTTTCCGGCTCGATTAACCTTACGGGCGTGATAGTCGCGGAAGTCGTGCGCGAATACAAAAATTCCGCGGTGGCGAAGATACTCGAGCTTGTGGAAAACTCTACGGCGAAAAAATCCAGACCCGAAAAATTCATTTCGAAATTTGCAAAATATTACACTCCTGCGGTATGCCTTGCGGCGGCGGTGGTGGCGGCAATCGTGCCTACAATTATCTGCGCTGTAAATTCAGCGTTTTTATGGGCGACGTATTCCGACTGGATTTACAAGGCGTTGGGCTTCCTCGTAATTTCCTGCCCGTGCGCGCTCGTCATTTCCGTGCCGCTGTCGTATTTCTACGGCATAGGCAGGTGCGCAAAATTCGGCATTCTCGTAAAGGGCTCGACCTGCCTCGACGAGCTCGCGCTTGCAGATATCGCCGCGTTCGACAAGACGGGCACGATTACCGAAGGGAAATTTTCCGTAAAGAGCTACACCGACGAAAGAACTTTGCGGCTTGCGGCTTCCGCCGAAAAATTTTCGTCGCACCCCATAGCTTACGCGTTCGACGGGGCGGAAGGCGGATTTGCCGTAACCGACGTCGAAGAGATTGCGGGCAGGGGCATTAAGTGCTTGTGCGAAGGCAAAACCCTGCTTTGCGGCAACGCCAAGCTTCTCAAAGACAACGGCGTTGATTTTTGCGAAAAGCAAAGCGTTTCCACGCTCGTTTACGTGGCGCACGGCGGCGAATACGTCGGGGTTATCGAGATAGACGACAGCATAAAAAGCGGCGTTGCCGAGTGTATGGCTTCGCTTAAAAAGCAGGGCGTAGCGCGCACGGTTATGCTCACGGGAGACTCGGCGGCGCGCGCCGATGGTATCGCGCGCGAAGCAGGGCTGGACGGGTTCGAGGCGGGGCTTTTGCCCGACGGCAAGCTCGAACGCGCGAACGCGATTAAAAAGGACGGCAAGCTTTTATACGTCGGCGACGGGATTAACGACGCGCCCGTAATGATTGCCGCCGACTGCGGCATATCGATGGGTAAAGTCGGCTCCGACGCGGCGATAGAGGCGAGCGATATCGTGCTCGTATCGGATAATCTGTCGCTTATACCCAAAGGCAGAAAAATCGCCAAAAAGACGCGTACGATAGTTTTACAGAATATTATCGGTTCGCTCGCGGTAAAAGCCGTAATAATGGCGCTCGATATCGCGCTGCCCGCGTTCCCTCTGATTATATCTGTTGTCGCCGACGTGGGCGTAATGCTGCTCGCGGTAATAAATTCGATGCGCACAGCACTGTTAAAATAAAACATTTTGACAAAATTCGGCAAACGGCTTTCAATCGTTTGCCGATTATAATTATTATGTGTTACAATGTGATAAACAAGTGAAAGCCCCCGCGGGGGCTGTTTGCGTTTAACGCAAACCACTTAAAATTTTACGGAGGATTTTTCAATGAGCAACACAGAAGAGAACAAGCCCGAAGTAGAAGAAGTTCAGCCCCAGGCGGCAGAGCCTTCCGAAGCTGCGGCAAAAGAGACGCCTGCTGCTGCGGACAAGGGGTTTAAAGCCGCCGTCGACAGGTATTTCGGGATTTCGGCACGTAAAAGTTCGTTTTCAACCGAAATTTTCGCGGGGTTAGCGACTTTCCTTGCAATGGCTTACATTTTGGTGGTCAATCCCGGGCAGATTTTGTATGCGGGCACGGCAAGCATACTCTGGCCGTCGGTATTCATCGCGACGGCGCTCGGCGCGGTAATCGGCTGTTTACTTATGGCGTTTCTTGCTAAAATGCCTTTGGCGCAGGCCCCCGGTATGGGCGTAAACGCAATGATAGGCGGTATTATAGGCGGTGGCGTCGGCGCATACGCTTATTCTTATGCGGACGGCAACCCTATGGAGTTTTCGTTCGGCAACGCGATGCTCATTACCCTGATAAGCGGCGTTCTGTTCCTTTTGCTTACCGTCATTCCCTGCGGAAAAAATAAGGAAACGGGCAGATTAATCGGCATAAGAGAAAAGATTTTCGAGGGCGTTCCCGAAGGTATAAGGATTGCCATTCCCGTAGGTATCGGCCTTTTTATCGCGTTTATCGGCATGCAGAACGCAGGGCTTATCGTAACCAACGGTTTCACACAAGTCGGCCTCGTAAGCTTCAAGGAATGGGGCTTGCAGCTCGTTCAGTGGGGTAACGGCGGCGTAGAGGCGGAAGCGGCAAAGGGCGCAATCGTATGCCTTATTTCGCTTTTCTCTATCGCTGTTCTCTCGCACTATAAAGTTAAGGGTTCGGTTATTTTAGGTATCTTAATCGGTACCGTAATCGCAATTCCCCTGGGTGTTGCTAATATCGATATCATTGCCGGTAAAGGCGGCGTTTCCTGGAAGTTCTGGGAAAACTTCTCTACGTTCTTCTCTATGGACGAAGCGGAAGGCGGCTCTTTCCTTGCGGCTTTCACAAGCGGATTCAAATTCCCCGCGGGCACCGCTTTCACGATTATCGTACTTGTAATTTCCTTCTGTATGCTGGATATGTTCGATACTATGGGCACCGTTCTCGGCTGTTGCACGAAGGCAAACCTTCTCGATGAAAACGGTAAACCCATAAACTTCACCAAGACCATGCTTTCCGACTCCATAGCAACCTGCACGGGCGCGCTTCTGGGTACCTCGACCGTAACTACTTTCGTTGAGTCGGGCACGGGTATCGCCGCAGGCGCGAAAACCGGTCTGACCGCGCTCACGGTTGCCGGCATGTTCCTTCTGTCGATATTCCTTCTTCCGATATTCGCGTTTATCCCCTCGGCTGCCGCTGCGGGCGCGCTTATCTACGTCGGCGTATTGATGATGAGCTCGGTCGTTAAAATCGATTTCACCGATTTGAGAGTTGCCGTACCCGCGTTCATAACCATAGTTATGATGCCCCTTGCATATTCCATCACCGGCGGTATCGGTCTCGGCATTATCTCTTACGTAATTATCAACATTGTTTGCTACATTGTCGAAATTATCAAATACGCAGTCGTTTCCAAGAAAGGCGGCGAAGCGGTTAAACCCAAGTGGCCCGTATCGATAGTAACGGGGGTAATCACGATATTCTTCCTGATTTACTTCTTTGTTCCCACGACTATTTAAAAAATTTAAAATCCGCCGCCGCGCTAATTGAGCGCGGCGGCTTTACTTTTACCGTAAAGCGTGGTACAATAAAAGAAAAACAGAGGTGAAAAATGTTAGAGAAGTACATAAACGCAGCAAGGCGGGTAATAAAAGCCGACCTCGTGCTTAAAAACACAACCTACCTTGACGTTTTTACGGGCAAGCTTAAAAAGGGCGATATCGCCGTTGCGGGCGAAAAAATCGTCGGGATAGGCGAGTACGAGGGGGAAAAGGAAATCGACTGCTCCGCGCTCACCGTTTTGCCGGGGTATATCGACGGTCACGTTCATATCGAGTCGTCGCAGCTTTCCCCCGAGGAGTTCGCGTCTTTGATAGTCCCCCGCGGCACGACGACTATTATCGCCGACCCGCACGAAATAACCAACGTATGCGGTATGGCGGGCTGCGAATATATCGCGAAAGCCTCTGAAAACGTACCGCTTGACGTGAAAATTCAGCTTCCGTCGTGCGTGCCCGCAACTCCTTTCGAAACCAGCGGCGCGGTATTGAACGGCAAGGATATTGCCGAAAATATCACAAACGAGTACATTTTCGGACTGGGAGAATTTATGAATTATCCCGGAGTTTTATTTTGCGATAAGGACGTTATAAAAAAGCTCGAAGCCGCGCACGAGCACGGTAAAGTTATCGACGGGCACGCCCCCGCGGTGTACGGCTACGATTTGAACGCATACCTTTGCGGCGGCATTTCCACCGACCACGAGTGCGTTTATGCCGACGAAATCGAAGAAAAAATTTCAAAGGGTATGTACGTTCATATACGTCACGGCTCGTCCACGCAAAATCTGGGCAACGCAAAATACATAACCGAGGCAAATATGCGCCGCTTCATTCTGTGCACCGACGACAGACACGCCGCCGACCTCAAAGAAAAGGGTCATTTGGACGACGCGTTGCGCCGCCTTGTGGCGGACGGGCTCGACCCGATTACCGCTGTAACCTGCGCCACGCTCAACTGTGCAGAGTGCTACGGGCTTAAATTCAGGGGCGGCATAGCGCCTTTCTGGCTTGCCGACCTCGTCGCGGTTGACAACCTCAAAGATTTCAACGCGCAGTACGTTATTAAGAGCGGTAAACTCGTTGCCGAAAATGGCAGACCGCTTTTCGATACTTCAAAGCGCTATCTGCCCGAAAACGTGTTGAACACCGTGCACGTAAATGATATGAAAGCGGAGGATTTTGTGCTCAAAATCAACAGCCCGAAGGCTAAGGCAATTACTATCGAGCCGGGCGGCGTAGTTACAGGCTGCGAAATCGTAGACGTAACCCGCGAAAACGGCGATGTCGTTGTAAAGGGTACCGACTTATTAAAGCTTGCGGTTGTCGAAAGACACCATATGACGGGCAATATAGGCAAGGCGCTTTTCAAGGGCTACGGCTTGACGGGCGGCGCTATGGGCATAACCATCGCGCACGATTCGCACAACATAATACTTATGGGCGACGATAACGGGGCTATGGCAAAGGCGGCTAACAAGCTTAAAGAGATAGGCGGCGGAATGGTGCTCGTAAATTCGAAAACGGGCGAGGTCGACTCGCTCACGCTGGATATCGGCGGGCTTATGTCCTCGCGCGACGCGGAAAGCTTGCAGCGCGACTCGCGCGCGCTGATTGAAAAGGCGCACGCAATGGGCGTCAAGCGCGAGTACGAAGCGTTTATGTCGCTCGCATTCCTCTCGCTTGCGGTTATCCCCAGATTGAAGCTTGTAGACAAGGGGCTTTTCGACGTGGAAAAATTCGCGTTCACAACGCTTGAAGCGTAATCTCGATAAATAGCGGGACAAAAAGCAAAGCTTAATCGTTTTATTTACAAAGATGCAAGCTTATGAAGAAATGTTTACTACCGATTGCAATATTAACTATAATCGCAATATGTTTTTGCGTGTTTGGCTTTGTCGCCTGTAAGCCGTCATACACGATAAATTATTCTGCAATTGAAGAAAACGGCGAAATAGTTGCGTATTCGGTTGAAGGAAGCACGCGAAGCAAGGTTATAGAAATACCTGCCGAGTATAACGGCAAGCCAGTGACCGAAATCGGCGAATATGCGTTTAAAGAGGGAGCTTTTCTGTTTGTCAAGCTTGAAAAAATAACTATACCCGACAGTGTGACGAAAATCGGCAGTAATGCGCTTTGTCAGTGTGATGAATTGACGGATATTTATTTCGGCGGCACTAAAACGCAGTGGGAAGCTATTGATAAGGGCAGCGACTGGAATAACGGTGCGGGGCGATTCAGCGACAGAGGCTTTTACATAATACATTGCACGGACGGAGATATTATCAAAGAGCCCGTTTACGAGTAACAAGTTATGTTTAAATTAAAGGTGTGATATTTTTATCGCGCCTTTAATTTTATTTTACAAAAAAATATAAAATTCTTAAAAAACAATTTTACTTATGCGCTCAAATATAGTAAAATAGATAAGTAAAAATATAAATTTGCGATAATTAAAAACAATATCACCGCGCGGATTTTGAAAAATACGCGCGTGCACGGAGTTATTTTATGGGACTTATCAGATATATCCTCGGCTCGGATTCGAGGAAGAGCCTTAAAAAGCTTAACAAACTTGCTTTAAAGGTTGAAGAGCTTGAACCTAAGTACGCTGCAATGAGCGACGAGGAATTAAAAAGCCAGACCGGCATTTTAAAGGACAGGCTCGCAAAGGGCGAAACGCTCGACGATATTCTGTTCGACGCGTTCGCGGCTTTGAGAGAGGCGAGCTGGCGTGTTCTGGGTATGAAGCACTTCCACGTTCAGATAGTCGGCGGCATATGTCTGCATCAGGGACGTATCGCCGAAATGAAAACGGGTGAAGGTAAAACGCTCGTTTCCACCCTTCCCGCGTATTTGAACGCGCTTACTGGCAAGGGCGTGCATATCGTCACCGTAAACGATTACCTTGCAAAGCGTGACGCGGAGTGGATGGGTAAAGTCCATAAATTTATGGGGCTTACATGCGGCGTGGTCGTGCCCGGTATGGACGACAGCGACAAGCAGAGGGCGTATAAGTGCGACATAATCTACGCAACTAATAACGAGCTCGGCTTCGACTACCTCCGCGACAACCTCAAAACCTCGATTCCTTCGATGGTTCAGCGCGAGCTTAATTTCTGTATAATCGACGAGGTCGACTCGATTTTAATCGACGAAGCCCGTACGCCGCTCATTATTTCGGGTAAGGGCGGTGAAAGCTCGAAGCTGTACGAACAGGTCGACGCGTTCGTAAGAAGGCTTTCGGGCGGCTTTGACGACGACAAAAAGGACGCCGAAAAGAAAGCACCTACCCGCAAGAAAAAGGAGCTCAACGAAGAAGAGCAGAAAGCGCAGGACAGGCTTACTTCCATACTCGAAGAGATGGAAAACTGGGACTATATAATCGACAGAAAGGATAAGTCGGTAACCATAACCGAAAAGGGCGCGGAAAAGGCGGAAAGCTTCTTCGGCATAGCTAACCTCGGCGATATCGAAAACGCCGATTTGAACCACCACATACAGCAGGCGCTTAAAGCGCACGAGCTTTTCAAGCGCGACGAGGACTATATCGTATCCGACGACGGCGAAATACTCATAGTCGACGAATTTACCGGCCGTGTTCTGAACGGCAGAAGATATTCCGACGGGCTCCACCAGGCAATAGAGGCAAAGGAAAAGGTCAAGGTAAAGGACGAAAACAAGACCCACGCTACGGTAACCTTCCAGAACTATTTCAGGCTTTATAAAAAGCTTTCGGGTATGACGGGTACGGCAAAGACCGAAGAGGACGAGTTCAGGACGATATACTCGCTCGACGTTATCGAAATCCCCACCAACCGCCCCGTACAGCGCGTGGATTACGCGGATATGATTTACTCCACCGTTGAGGGTAAGAAAAAGGCTATCGTAAACGAAGTTGTCGAGCGCCACGAAAAGGGCCAGCCCATACTTATCGGTACGATAACGGTAGAAAAATCCGAGGAAATTTCCCGCCTTTTACGCCGTAACGGAATAAAGCATAACATACTCAACGCGAAGAACCACGAACGCGAAGCGGAAATCGTAGCGCAGGCGGGCAGACTTAACGCCGTAACAATCGCCACCAACATGGCGGGGCGCGGAACCGATATTCTTCTCGGCGGCAACCCCGAGTACCTTTCGAAAAAGCGTATGCGCGAAGAGGGCTACGACCACGAAATGATAGAAACGGCTATATCCTACGCTGACAGGCAGTTCAACGACGAGGAAATTGCCGCAAGGAACAGATACGCCGAGCTTTATAAAATGTACAAAGCCGAAACCGACGCGGAAAAGGAAAAGGTTGTTGCCGCGGGCGGGCTCTGCATACTCGGTACCGAGCGCCACGAATCCCGCCGTATCGACAACCAGCTGCGCGGCCGAAGCGGACGTCAGGGCGACCCGGGCGATTCGATATTCTTCATATCTCTCGAAGACGACCTTGCAAAAAGGTTCGGCGGCGAAAGTATGAAAAAGCTGTACAATATTTTCAAAATAGAAGAAGACCAGTGCCTGCAATCGAAGATGCTTTCAAGGAGCATAGAAAACGCGCAGAAAGCAATCGAAGGCAGAAACTTCGGCATAAGAAAGCACACCCTTCAGTACGACGAGGTAATGAACGAGCAGCGTAAAGCTGTTTACGGCAACCGTATGTCCGTTCTGAAAGGCGAAAACGTGCACGACCAGATGCTTCAATTTATTCCCGACTACGTTGCAAAGGTTGTCGGCGAAACCGTAAATACCGACGCAATGCCCGAAAAATGGGATGAAGTCGCTTTGAACGAGGCTTTGAAGCAGCGCGTTTATCCCGACGAGTGCGAGTTTGAAATTACACGTGAAATGCTCGAGAAATGGGATTACGACTACGCTATGAAAAAGATTTCAAACGAAGTCATAAAATCCTACGAGCAGAAAATCGAAAACATCAAAATAGACACAAACGGACAAGTCGACTACTACCAGATCGAACGCAACGAGCTGTTGCGCGCCGTCGACCGTAACTGGATAGACCATATCGACGCAATGGACCAGCTCCGCAAGGGTATAGGTCTGCGCGGCTACGCCCAGCAGGACCCCGTAATCGCGTATAAGCAGGAAGGCTTCCAGATGTTTGACGAAATGGTCGAGCGTATTCAGTCGACAACCATTTCGAGGCTGTTAAAGGGCAGAATAGTGCGCATACAGCAGGGCAGACCCGTGCCCATACAGCGTATACCCGCGGCGCAGCGCGTAAGTCAGGCGGCGGAGCCTCAGCCCGAAAGCGCGCCCCAGGCTTCGCCCGCAGAGCAAAAACCCGCGGCGCCTATGATAGGCGACGCGCCCCAGCCCCCCAAGGATTTGGCCGCGAATATCGGAGGCAAGGCTCAGCCCAAGGTTGCGGCTAAAAATACCAAGGTCGGCAGAAACGACCCCTGTCCCTGCGGAAGCGGCAAAAAATATAAAGACTGCTGCTACTGGAATGACAATAAGTAAGTTCACAACTACCGTGTAACTTTTCTACGACTTAAAAAATAAGGTTTTAAATGTTTAAAGCAGACGATTACAGGTTACGTCTTAAAACTCTTTCCGACACTCTTTCGGAAACCAAATACGCGCTGGATATAGACCATCTCGGCGCGAAGCTCGAAGCGCTTAAAAAAGAGCAGGAAGACCCCGCGGTTTGGCAGGATTTGGAAAAATCCAAAAAAATCGGCAGGGAAATTTCTGGTGTGGAAAACAAGCTCGATGCTTTTAAGCGCGGTGAAACCGCACTTGCCGACGCTTACGCTTTTATCGATTTAATCGAGGAGGCGGATGACGAGAGCCTTATCCCCGAGCTCGAAAATATGATTACAGTCGCGGAGGAAGATATCGAACAAACGAGGCTTCGCGCGCTTCTTCGCGGCAAATACGACGGCAACAACGCTATTTTGAACCTGCACTCGGGCGCGGGCGGCACCGAGGCTTGCGACTGGACTTCGATGCTGTACAGAATGTATACGAGGTATTGCGAAAGGTCGGGCTTCAAGGTTACCGAAATGGACTTCGAGGACGGCGACGAAGCGGGGCTTAAAAGCGTCAGCTTCCGCGTCGAGGGCGAAAACGCATACGGCTTTTTAAAGGCGGAAAAGGGCGTGCACAGGCTCGTGCGCATTTCCCCGTTCGATTCCAACAAACGCCGCCACACGTCGTTCGCTTCGCTCGAAGTAATGCCCGAGGTCGAGGACGACAACGAGATAGAAATAAAGGACGACGACATAAGGATAGACGTGTACCGCTCTTCCGGAGCCGGCGGCCAGAAGGTTAACAAAACCGAAACGGCGATAAGGATTACCCACTTCCCTACGGGCATCGTAGTCACTTGCCAGAATGAAAGAAGCCAGTTGCAGAACAAGGAAATGGCTTTCCAGTATCTTCGCGCAAAGCTTATCGAGCGGCAGATTGCCGACCGTGAAGCCGCCGACGCGGAGCTTAAAGGCGAGATAAAGAAAATCGAGTGGGGCAGTCAGATCAGAAGCTACGTATTCTGTCCGTATACTCTTGTAAAGGACCACAGAACAGGCTTTGAAAACACTAACGTGCAAGCGGTTATGGACGGCGACATTCAGGGATTTATCATCGACTATTTAAAGAAAACTATTTAACGCAGCGTATGAGTTATAAGGTTTAAGGTTTAAAACATTCTTCGGAAAGAGGAGGTTTATTATGGCTCTCGATATAAAAACAGCGGGGCTTGAATTTGTGAAAACCGTGCTTGTTTTGTACAGGTCGGGCAAATACTACCGCGAAAAAGAAGTGCTTGCGAAAAAGTTTCTGGAGTATTCCATTGACGCAGGACATTTGATAACGGAAGTGGGCAACTGCCCGCAGGCGGCGCGCATAAACGCCGCAAGGGTCGCCGTAAGGCAGCTTGACAGAGCTGTTTTCGTTTTAAACGTAATGGGCGCAGAGGGCATATATTCCAAACGCCGTATGCAGCACGTCACAAATCTTGCGGACCGAATCCGCGAAATGCTTACGCCAACCGAAAGCGAAATTCTGGAAGCGCGGCAGCTCGCCTCCGCGAAGCCGCAGCTCAAACCGCAGTCTCAGCCCGAACGCAAACCGCGTCTGTCGCTGCCGCAAACAAAGGACGAGGGCGGCTTCAACGACGTTTACGAGGGTAAATTGAAATTTTAAAAATACGGCGGCTTACCGCCGTTTTCGATTATGTACGGTAATTTCACTATAAAACAAAACCCCGTAATACTCGGGATAGAATCGAGCTGCGACGAAACCGCCGCGGCGGTAATACGCGGCAGGACGCTTTTATCGAGCGTGATTTTCTCGTCCGCCGCCGAACAGGCTAAATACGGCGGCGTGGTGCCGGAAATAGCTTCCCGCGCGCATACCGACGCGATAGACGAGGCTGTGAAAGCCGCGCTTAAAAAGGCGGATATCGCGTTTAATGACATCGACGCTGTTGCGGTTACCTACGGCGCGGGGCTTTTGGGCGCGCTTTTAGTCGGGCTATCTTTCGCGAAAGCGCTTGCGTATACCCTTAACGTGCCGCTTATCGCGGTAAACCATATACGCGGCCACCTTGCCGCCGCATATTTATGCGACAGTAAACTGAAGCCTCCTTACGTAACCTTGCTTGCGAGCGGAGGACACACGGCGATTTTGCACACTAAAACGTATACCGAATTTGAAATTTTAGGCGGAACTTCGGACGACGCAGCGGGCGAAGCTTTCGATAAAGTGGCAAGGATTCTGGGCTTGCCTTATCCCGGCGGACCGAACGTACAAAAGCTTGCCGAAAGCGGCAAAGCGGAAATCGCGTTTCCTCGCGCGCTCGTTAAAAACGTAAGCAAAATGCAGTTTTCTTACAGCGGACTTAAAACAGCCGTTATAAACTACTGTCACAACGCGGAGCAAAAAGGCGAGCAGGTTAACCGTGCCGACGTTGCGGCGTCTTTCCAGCGCGCGGCTATCGACCCGCTTGTTTTAAAAACCGTGGAAAGCGCGAAAATGCTGGGCGTAAAAACGGTAACGGCGGGCGGCGGAGTTGCGGCAAACGGTTATCTGAGGGATTCTTTGACGAAAGCTTGCAAAGAGGCGAATATAAAACTGATTTTGCCCGAAAAGGTATATTGCACTGACAATGCGGCTATGATTGCCGCGGAGGGGCTTATACAATATCGGGCGGGTAATTTTGCGGCAATGGATATAAACGCCAGCGCGAGCATACCATTGAAGTAAATCGCGCATATATTTAGCAATACTGAAAAAGGCTTCCCCTGAGAGGAAGCCTTTTAATCTTCTAAACCTAAAAGATAGTCTGTTGAAACGTTTAAAAATCGAGCTATGTCCACTATTGTCTGCATAGGCGGTTCGTTATTACCGTTAAGCCATTCAGATAATGTCGATTTTTTTACTTTAAGCGCTTCGCAAAGGTCTTTTTGAAGTTTACCTTGTACTTTTAGTTCTTGTTTAACTCGTACACCGAATGTTTTCATAATTCATATTATATAAACTTTTACAAATAAATGCTTGACAATTCATAAAATATGAACTACAATTTTAATAAAAAAAGGAGAAGCAAATGAAAAATTCTATTTTAAAATTTTTATATTTTATGGATAACGATACGGGTTTGTATAATTTGGTGCAAAAAACGGAAAAGTATAAATCATTAAACGAAGAAGCGTTTAACTATTACCGAATTTTGGAAGAAAAGCTGGATAAAAAGGATTTTACATTGTTTGACAAATTTGTCGACGCATTTATGAGCGCGGAAAACGAATTTGGTGAAGAGAGCTTTATTACGGGTTTTAAATGCGGCTTGCGCCTTGCCGTAGAGTGTGTTTGTGATGACGGGTTTTAATATTTTACGGCATTTGTTTATTTTTTACTTTACATTTCAAAAAGTATTTTATATAATTAGTATAAGTTAATATTAAAGGCTATGACAAAGGACAACGCCGTTTGGTCAGGGTTTTTCAGAGAGCTTTCGGTTGGTGCAAGAAAGTAAACTCGCCTTACAGGATATCACCTTTCAGCCCGTATTGCGAAAGGGTTAAAAACCTTATTAGCTTTGCGCGGATTCGTAACCCGTTACAAGTTACGGCAAATGTCGGTTTGTTTTGGTGGTTTATAAGCACTTATTTCAGTGGTGTCCGAAACGCGGACGCCGCTTTATTATTTACAAGGAGTTTTGTATGTACAAAAAGGTAGACACTTCACTTAATTTCGTCGAGCGCGAAAAGGAAGTAATCAAATTCTGGAAAGACAACAAAGTATTCGAAGAAAGCATGCAAAGCCGCGAGGGCGGGGAAGAGTTTTCTTTCTACGACGGCCCCCCCACGGCGAACGGAAAGCCGCATATAGGCCATATTTTAACCCGCGTTATGAAAGACATTATCCCCCGTTACCGCACAATGAAGGGCGCGCACGTTTTACGTAAGGCGGGCTGGGATACTCACGGTTTGCCCGTTGAGCTCGAGGTCGAAAAAACTCTGGGGCTGGACGGTAAACAGCAAATCGAGGGCTACGGAATAGAGCCCTTCATAAAACAGTGCAAGCAGTCCGTATGGAAATATAAGAGCGAGTGGGAAAAAATGTCCGACCGCGTCGGTTACTGGGTGGATATGGACGACCCTTACGTCACTTACGACGACAAGTATATTGAGTCGGAGTGGTGGGCTTTAAAGCAGATGCACGAAAAAGGGCTTTTGTACAAGGGGCATAAAATAGTGCCCTACTGCCCGAGGTGCGGCACCGCGCTTTCCTCGCACGAGGTAGCGCAGGGTTATAAGCTTGTAAAGGAAAACTCCGCAGTGGCGCGCTTTAAGGTGAAGGGAAGCAAAAACCGCTATATCCTCGCCTGGACGACAACGCCGTGGACTCTTCCCTCGAACGTAGCCCTTTGTATGAACCCCGACGAGCCTTACGTGGAAGTCGCGACAGACGGAGTGAATTATATACTTGCCGAAGCGCTTGCTTCCAAATTCTTCGAGCAGTACGAAGTGGTTGCCAAAAAACTCGGCAAAGAATGGGAGGGGCTTGAATACGAACCCTTATTTGAGGAAACTTCCGCCGAAATCGTTCGCGTTTCGCCCGCAAAGGAAGTATTGAAAGCGCACTTCGTAGTGTGCGATACGTACGTCACCATGGGCGACGGCACGGGCGTCGTTCACATAGCGCCCGCATTCGGCGAGGACGACTATAAGGTCGGCAAACGCTACTCTCTGCCCGTGGTTCAGCTTGTGGACGAGCGGGGTTGCTTCGATAATCGTTTTAAAAAGCTTGACGGGCTTTTCGCCAAAAAGGCCGATAAGCATATTCTCGATATGCTCGAAGAAAAGGGGCTGTTATTTAAGGTTATTCCTTTCGAGCACGATTATCCGCATTGCTGGCGTTGCGACACTCCGCTTCTGTACTACGCAAAATCGAGCTGGTTTATAGAAGTCACAAAAGTTAAGGATAAAATTATCGCCGCAAACCGTTCGGTCAACTGGATGCCCGAAACCATAAAAGACGGCAGAATGGGTAACTTCCTCGAAAACGTAATCGACTGGGGGCTTTCCCGCGACAGATACTGGGGTACGCCGCTGCCCGTATGGGTATGCCCCGACTGCGGCGAAATAGAAGTTATCGGTTCAAAAGCCGAGCTTAAAGAAAAGTGCGGTATACCCGCAGAACAGGATATCGAGCTTCATCGCCCTTACCTCGACGGGCTTACGTGCAAATGCGGCAGATGCGGCGGCAGTATGAAGCGTACGCCCGAGGTTATCGACTGCTGGTTCGATTCCGGCTCTATGCCCTTTGCGCAGTATCACTACCCGTTCGAAAACAAGGAGGTTTTCGATAAAACTTTCCCCGCCGATTTCATATCGGAGGCGGTCGACCAGACGCGCGGCTGGTTCTATACCCTGCTCGTCGTAAACACCGTACTGTTCGGTAAAGCGCCCTTTAAAAACTGTATAGTTTTAGGGCACGTGAACGATAAAAACGGCATAAAGATGTCAAAGCATAAGGGTAACGTCGTAGACCCGTGGAGCGTCCTCGATAAGCAGGGCGCGGACGCGGTCAGGTGGTATTTCTATACTTCGTCTGCGCCGTGGCTGCCGTCGCGTTTTGCTGAGGAAACGGTATCCGAAGCGCAGCGCAAGTATATAGGCACGCTCTGGAATACGTACGCGTTCTTCGTGCTTTACGCCGAAATCGATAAGTACAATCCCGCGGAATACGATTTGAAAAAGTGTAAGCTTTCCGTAATGGATAAATGGATTTTGTCAAAGCTGAACAGTCTCGTAAAGCTTGTGGACGAACATCTCGCCCGTTACGAAATAACCGAAAGCTCGCGCGCGTTGCAGGATTTTGCGGACGTATTGTCAAACTGGTACGTGCGCCGCGGCAGAGAAAGATACTGGGGTTCGGAGATGACCGAGGATAAAGCGGCGGCGTACACAACGCTGTATACCGTGCTTACAACTCTTGCAAAGCTCACCGCGCCGTATACGCCGTTTATTGCTGAAATGATGTACCTAAACCTCGTGCCCGGATTTTTCAAAGACGCGGAAAAGAGCGTTCACCTTTGCAAATTCCCCGCGGTTGAGGAAAAGTATATAGATAAAAAGCTCGAAGAAGGTATGGAAGAGGTGCTCGATATCGTGGTTCTGGGCCGCGCGGCAAGGAATGCGGGCAACCTCAAAAACCGTCAGCCGCTTGCGAAAATGGTAGTCGTGTCGGATAGAAAAATAGAGCTTTCCGAAGAAGAACGCGCAATCGTTCTGGACGAGCTGAACATCAAATCTTTCGGTTTTGCGGACGACGCGGATAAATATATCGGCTATAAATTGAAGCCGCAGCTTAAAACGCTCGGCCCCAAATACGGCAAAAAGCTTGGCGCGATTTCCGCTTTCCTTGCAAGTTGCAACGCAAAAGAAGTTGTAAACGCGGTTAAAAACGGCGGTTCGTATGAAATCAAGGATATCGACGTTACGTTAAAGCAGGAAGATTTGCAGATATTTACCGAAAGCGCAAACGGCTTTGTCGCCGCGGAGGACAGGGGTATCACCGTCGCTTTGGATACGCTTCTTACGGAGGAACTCGTTTTCGAGGGGATAGAGCGCGAAATAGTTTCCAAAATCCAGAATATGCGAAAGGACGCGGGCTTTGAGGTAACCGACAGGATAGAGGTGTACTACAGGGCGGAAGGCAAGGCGGAAAAGGTGTTTACAGCGGCGAAATTCGCAAAGGACGTGCTTGCGGAAAAGGTTTGTTGCGGCGACGCCGAAGGCTATACCAAAGAACAGAACATCAACGGCGAAAAAGTTGTTTTGACGCTTGTTAAAAAATAATTGTCAAGTCATTAAACGAAAAAAACGCTCATAGGTTATACTATGAGCGTTTTTGAGTTAAAGGCGGGTGAATCTGCCGAAATAGTCAAAATCAATTCTTCGGGCGGCGCGGCGGCGCGGCTCAACTCTTTGGGTATAACTGCGGGCAAGCGCGTAACGGTGCTTGCCTTTTCGCTTTTCAAATCCGGAGTGCTTATAGGCTGCGGCGCGGTGCGCGTTGGTATAAGGAAGTCGCTTGCTGCGGGTATCGAGGTGGAAAGATGAACTTAAACGCCGTAAAATCCGCCGTGGAGGCAAAAAGCTTCAAACGTATAGTTTTAGCGGGAAACCCAAACGCGGGCAAAACAACGCTGTTTAACGCGCTTACGGGCAGTAATCTCAGAACGGGCAACTTCCACGGCGTAACCACCGCGCCCTCGCGGAAGACGGTAGACGGTATAACTTTTGTCGATTCGCCCGGGCTATACGCAATGAACGCGTATTCCATGGAAGAGGTTTCCGCCGCGGAGGAAATAAAAACCGCCGATATAATTATAAACGTAGTGGACGGGCTCACGCTCGAAAACAGCTTAAACCTTACGAAAAAGCTGATATCTACGGGTAAGCCCGTGGTTTTATACGTAACCAAACTGAACCAGCTGAAGCGCAGGGGAGGCAGACTCGACGGGGAAAAGCTTTCCCGTATTCTTGGTGCGCCCGTGTTTTACGGTTCGGCAAAAAAATTCAGAAAGCAACTGCTTTCGGGCGTGAACTTTAATATCGGTAAATCCGCCCTGCCGTTAAACGATGCGTATTCGGCGGGCAGGGAGGGGCTGACCCGCGCGGATAAGCTGTTTTACAACCGCTTTTTCGCGCTCGCTTTCTTTATTGCCGCGATTGCCGCGATGTTTTTCACGGCGTTTCACCCGTTGATGCCGGGCGCGATTTTAAAGGATTTGACGGAAAGCCTCGTCGTGGATAAATTCGGCGGCTTTCTCGCGTCGAAAATGCGTAGCGATGCGGTGATTTCACTCGTTACCGAAGGAATTTTAAGCGGCGCTGGCGGGGTGTTTTCGTTCATACCTCAGCTTGCGATACTTTATCTCTTTTTGACCCTGCTCGACGAGAGCGGCGTCACCTCCGCGCTTGCGTTCGCAACTGACGGACTTTTCGAAAAGGTGAACCTTTCCGGTCGTGCGGCATTTTCGCTTGTGTCGGGCTTCGGCTGTACCGCGGCGGCGATACTCACCACGCGGGGATACTCCACCCCGGGCGCGCAAAAGCGTACGATAGCAGTGCTTCCGTACATTCCGTGCGGCGCCAAGCTTCCCGTGTTTCTCACGTTCTTATCCCCGCTTTTCGAAAATCCTTTTCCCGTGATAACCTGTTTTTATTTCGCGGGGCTTGCGCTGTCGCTCGGCTTTTCTTTCGCAATGCGCGGCGGTAAGGAGGGGATGCTGTCGGAGGTTACGCCCGTAATACTTCCGGCGTTTGCAACCGTCGGTAAAAAGTTGTATTTTTATCTGAAAGGGTTTATAATAAAGGTGGCGGTCACGGTTACGCTTTTTTGCGTGGTCAGCTGGTTTTTGTCGCATTTTTCTTTCGGGCTTGAATACGTCGGCGTCGAAAACAGTATGCTCGCGGCAATCAGCGGAGTTATCCTGCCCGTATTTTACCCTATGGGCGTTTCCGACTGGCGCATAGCATACGCCGTGCTTTGCGGGTTTATCGCAAAGGAAAACGTGGCGGCGACGGTCGCCATGCTTATGCCCGCGGGTACGGGGCTCGATCTGGCTGCGTCTATGGGCATATGCGCGTTTATGCTCACCTGCCCCGCGTGCGTATCCGCTTTCACGGCTTCGTGTAAGGAAGCGGGTGTAAAATTCACGCTCAAATGCTTTGTCGTGCAGACGGTTATCGCCTTTATAATCGCGTTTACCGTCAGGCTTCTGTTCTGTTTATGAAAGTTTTTTACGTTAAAGAAAAGTGTAATTTAAAGCAATTCACCGATTCTGTATATCCGCAGGGCGCATTCTGCCTTGCGGCGCTTCTGCGCGGAAAGGATATAAAGGTCAACGGAGCGCGTGTCGGCAAAAACTTAACGCTGAACGCGGGCGACGAGGTCGTATATTACACCTCGCCCAAACAGGAGCAAATTCCATCGCACACCGCTGTTTACGAGGACGAAAACGTGCTGATAGCGGACAAGTTTCAGGGCGTCACGACGGAGGGGCTTTGTGCGGAGCTTCGCGCCTCGGGCGAATTTTATCCCGTGCACAGGCTCGACAGAAATACCGGCGGGCTGTTGGTTTTCGCAAAAAATAAAACTGCCGAAGAGCAGCTTTTAAATGCGTTCAAAGAGCGAAAAGTGAGTAAAATATATCTTGCCGTATGTAAAAATTGCTTTAAAAACAAAAGCGCAACGCTTACGGCTTATCTCGTGAAAAACGAAGCCGAAAGTCGGGTTAAGATTTATCCGTCGCCGAAAAGCGGCGGTGCGAAGATAATCACCGAATACGAGATTTTAAACGAGCGGGGTGATACCGCGCTTATGAAAATCAGGCTGCACACGGGCAAAACGCATCAGATACGCGCGCATATGGCGTTTATCGGCTGCCCCGTTGTCGGCGACGGCAAGTACGGCGACGACGCGCTGAATAAAAAATATTCCGCGGGGCGGCAGCGGCTTATCGCCAAATATTTAACTTTTAACCTTGACGGCGGGCTGAGTTATCTTAACGGAAAAGAATTTAAAAGCAACCTCGACCCCGATTGCCCGCGATAAAAATTAATTCGTTTCACGCACGGATAAAACGTTTATAAATAATACGTAAGGAGTAAAATTTATGCAACAGTTAAAACTTGTAACGACGGACAGCGTCCTCAAATTTTCGCTTTCTGGCGAAATAGATTCGGCTTCGAGCGAGGATTTTTATGCCGAAGTTATCGCGGCTTATGCGCGCGATAAAAAGGATATCGTGTTCGATTGCACCCGTCTTACGTTTATAGACAGTACTATGCTTGGCACTTTCGTTAAGATTTTCAAGGAGCTCAAAAAGGACGGGTTCAAAAGTTCTTTAAAAAACGTCCAGCCCAGGATACGCAAGCTTTTTGAAATCTGCTCGCTGGATACGATTATGGAGATAGGACGATGAAAAGTTTTTCTGTTGAATTCAATCTGCGCGACAGCGAATATATGACGGCGCTGCGCCTCGTTGCGGGGGCGATCTGCTCGGTCGCCGACGTGGACGTGGACTCTGCGGAGGATTTCAAGGTCTGCGTGACGGAAAGCGCGCTCATTCTCAAAAACGGCGGCTTCGAACGCGTAAAGGCGGTTTTTGACGTGCAAGGCGGCGTCGGCGCCACAATCGCAGGTGTAGGCGGCAACCCCGAGGAGGGTGATTCGGAGCTTTCTCTCGCGCTCATAGGCGCGCTCGTAGGAAGGTGCGATATAGGTAAAAACGGCGGAATAATCGACAAGGTAACGCTTAAATTATGATTGACGCAAAAGAAGCCGATAAATTATTCCGCGAATACCGCGAAACGCACGACGTTTCCGTGCGCAACCGGCTTATAGAAAACTACATGTACGTCGCCGAAATCCTCGCAAAGAAGTTTGCGGGAAGAGGAGTTGAGTACGACGATTTGTTGCAGGTGGCTTCCGAGGGGCTTATTTCCGGCGTGGAAAAGTTCGACCCCGATATCGGAGTACAGTTCACCACGTACATAACGCCCACCGTAACGGGGGTTATTAAAAACTATTTCCGCGATTATTCGCGTTCCGTCCGTCCGCCGCGTAAGCTCTACGCTATTGCGAGCAAGGTCAGAAAGGAAACGAACGACTACTATAAAGAGCACGGCGTAAAACCCACGGTAAAGCAGCTTGCGGAAAAGCTCGACGTATCGGAAGAGCAAATTTTGGAGGCGCTCGAATACCGCGCGCCCGTAAGCCTCGACGCGAAAGTCGGCAACGACGACGGCGACGGGCATCTCTACGACGTCATACCCGACCGCAACGACAGCTTTGAAAAGTTCGAGGATTTCGAGTCGCTGCGCACGGAAATCGCCAAGCTCGACCCAACCGAGCAAAAGGTTGTGTCTTTGAGGTTTTTGCACGGCAAGTCGCAGTCGGAGGTAGGCAAAATATTGGGCGTAAGCCAGATGTTCGTGTCGCGCGCCGAGAGAAAGATAGTTGAAAAGTTGAGGGAATCTTTGCTTTGACGGTTAATTTTAAGGTAAACGATTTAAAAAATATGAGCGACGAGTTAAAGGCGTTTGCGGAGTTTCTGCGCGCCTCGGGCGCGTGTGACGACGATATATTCGCAAGCCGCCTCGTCTCGTGCGAGCTCATCACAAACGTAATCCGCCACGGCGGCGACACGGCGGAGTTTCGCGGTACGCTTACGCGCGACGCGATTGAAATACGCGTTTTTGCCGACAGCCTGAAGGGGCTTGATTTGCCTTGCCGTATACCCGACGTTTTCGCGGAAAGCGGCAGAGGGCTTTATATAGTCAAATGCTTCTGCGGCGAAATTCAGCGCGGTGAAAGCGGCGAGCTGAAAGTGGAAATATTGAGGAAGAAATAAGAGCGTATATAAAAGCCCCGACCGTCGGTCGGGGCTTTTCGTTACATCATATTCAGTTCTTTGTACATCTTATTCAAAAGCCCGTCGGAAATCATTCCGCGAATTCTTCCCAGATAAATGAATACCGACGAGAAGAATTTTTTGTTGTTTCCGCCTATAACGTAGTCGGGGATATTGCCTATTACGCCGTTGCTCTTTTCTATGAACGTCCTCGCAAACTCGATTTTCTCGTCGTTGGTAAGCTTTTTGAGGAAGTCGTCTGAGGGCCCGCCGTATATTGTGTTTATCGTATAAATCCTCGTTTCCACGTTGCTTTGCACGGGCGCGGGCTGCTCGGTAAACGACGGCTGAACGCGTACGGGCTCGGGTTGAGGTCTGAACGCGGGTTCGGGTTGCGCTCTTAACTCGGGTGCGGGCGTCGGTTTGGGTTCGGGGGCGGGCTGAGGCTTAACCTCTTCCGCGGCGGGCTTAGCCTCGCTTACGGGGTTTGCTTTTAAAGGCGTATCCATCGGCTTTTCGGGCTGTTCTTCCGCTGCCATAACGGGGGGAGGAGGTGCGGGGCGCACGCGCTCTTCCGTGCGCGGAGCTTCGTTAATCGTAAGCTGCTCGCCGCCGTCCGGACGCGCTTCCTCCTCGATATCCATTATGACGGGTTCGGGACGAGCCGCGGGAGGAGGGTCTATAAAAGCGAGCTGTTCCGCAGAGGCGGGGCGCTGCTTAACTTCGGTTTTTCTTACAATGCGTATCTCTTCAAGGTCGTTAACGGGCTTCGCCTTTTTGGGTTTACCGTTATTGACGGGCTTCGCATATACAACTTTCTTTCTGTTGATTAAATACCTTACAACGCTCGTCAAAAGCTGAATTACCGCTAAGGCGGATATAATTACGAGGAAGAGCCCGAGGTTGGCTTTCATAACGGGGATTGTTATATAGAGGCATACGAGCACCGCAACTTCGAGCGAGTATCTCGCCATATTGAATACATGCCCGACTTTTTTGCCGTTCGTCGAAAGGCTTATAAGGTCTGCTAAGTAATTGAAAATTACGACCAAAGCCAGAATTGTGCAAAGCACCACGGTTGCTTTTTCTTTTGCCGTCGGATAAGTTTTCAGTACGTCGAAATACGTCATAAGCGTAATAACGGCGGGCGCGTCGGGGTTTGCGTTCGGTGCGGCAAATCCCTCGAACAGTATTTTAACGTATCCGTAAGCGGGCGAACCGTATTTTATACTCTCGTATTCCTGCGAGAAAATGTAGGGATATAATTTGGTCTTATCCCCGAAATTTTTCAAAGGGTCGGCGAGTTTGGGTATTAAAACCGAAACGTCGAAAAGCAGTAAAAGCGCAATTGCAGAGAAGAGGAAGAGGAATAGTTTAGCCACGCCTGTCGCGCCTTTGTCCGCTATGCTTAAAACTATAAGCGCGAGCACGCAGCCAGCAAGCGGGATAACCATACTGTAACTTATCGCCGTTTCGGGGTGCATTTGCAATGCAATCATAAGATAGACCGAAAGCGTTATACCCGCCGCAATTTCCATTGCATAAGCAAAAGCTTTCGCAACGCGCCCCTCGTTTTTAACCGAAAGCCCTACGGGTATAAGCGCAAGCAACGCAAGCGCGGTTACCGCTGCGTAAATTATCGCAAGCAGGGCAAAAATATCGAAGGTCGCGCTCTGTATACCGAAAAGGCTTATTCTGTGCGCAAGCGTAAAATCTTTGCCGAAAGAAAGTAATTCCTTTCCGGCGAGGGCGTTCAACGCCTTGGGCAATTGCAGGGCAAGTATCCCCTTATCGCCCCAGAGCGGCAGAAACAGCCCGAGTATCAGACAAACTACAGCTATGAGGTATGTAACCAGCGTTACATACTTATTCGTTTTTTTAACTTCGGAAATCTTCATAGAATTCCTCCTGAAACCGTATCGTATTTATTGTTTTTTCGTATTAGACCCGCACATATGCGGGAGGTATTGCACATTTACCATTTTAATACAATTTATGCGCCGTGTCAAGGTTTTATATAATAAAATTAATTAATATGGTAATATTTGCCTTTTAAGGTAATAAAAGCGTTCCGTTTTTAATATTTTACTTCCGCACAGAATATTTATACGCACGGCGTTTAAAAGCATTGCAAAAACAGAAAAATTGCGTTATAATTTATACGGGCAAATCATAGGCGGAGGTCGATAAATATGGACGCAAATAATGGTAAAAAATCAAATTCGTGCGGTAATATGCCGCAACGAACGCGTTTTAAGGTGCGTAACGTCAGCGTCGCCGACATACTTGCCGAGCTCACGAAACCCCAGCGCGAAAAGCTGATTTCGGGGTACGATTTGAAAAATTTCGCGAAGCTTTTCGAGGACGAGGACACTATGGCGACCGTCGAGTGTTACTTCAACTGCGGTATGAACGTATCGGAAACGTCGCGCAGAATGTATATGCACAGAAACACGCTAATATACCGCCTTAAAAAAATTCAGAAGCTTACGGGGCTCGATATATCGCGTTTCGATATGGCGGTCACTTTCGAGGTTCTGCGTACGCTTTATAAATTAAAATAAGGGAGTTTGGGTTTGAAAGACAGAAAGGTTTTAAAAATTTGCGTCGCGATATTCGGCGCGGTTACTATTGCGCTTATTTCGTTTTTTGCGGGATTTATCGTGCGCGGCTGCACCCGCCGCGGTAGTGCGGCGTCTTACGAATGGGTGCTGGACATGATTGAAAAACATTATTATTTCGGCGGAGTGGATAACGGTTTTACTGGCGCTTCGATTGACGCAATTACGGAAAAATATCTCGACAGGTACTCGCAGTATTACACCGCCGAGCAATACGAGCAGGTCAAAAAAAGCAACGCCGGCTCGAAAAGCGGTATAGGCATAAGCTACGCTTTCGTCGAGGATAAGGGCGTGTACGTAAGCTCGGTCGTATGCAATTCCCCCGCATA
Source organism: uncultured Clostridia bacterium (assembly GCA_947572415.1). Taxonomy (GTDB): domain Bacteria; phylum Bacillota; class Clostridia; order Christensenellales; family Borkfalkiaceae; genus Coproplasma. The sequence goes on from CANPBT010000010.1 coordinate 43,816, forward strand.
TATAAGCGGGTTACGCGCCGGCGAGTGGTTTAAAAGCGGCAGCGCGGGCGGTAAAGAAACAGAGTTTTCATCCGCTTCCGACGTGACCAAGCTTTTCGGCGGTGTGGGCGACGGCGAAAAAATTACGCTGACTTCAACCGACGGCGAGCAATACACGGTAGCAAAAGCCGAGTATACGGCAAGCTATACTTATATGTGCACCAACGCTACGGCGTGGGCGTTCGGAGACGCCGTGGGCGGCGGGCTTGCTCTTTACGAAAAGCCGACGGAAAAAATAAGTTATCTCCCCGACGGCGCGGCGTATATCCGCCTTACTCAGTTCTACGGCAGCGCCGCGAAAGAGTTTTCAGTGCTCGTTGAGAAATTCAATTCTCTGAGCTGCACTTCACTGATACTCGACCTCCGCTCCAACGGCGGCGGCTTCGTAAGCGTTATGCAGGAAATTGCGGGCGCGTTTTCGGACGGGGCTAAAAAAATCGCGATGCTCTCGCGCGACAAGCACGGCGACGAGGATTCGTATTACTGCGCCAAGGTTACAGACGCCGAACGCAGGATATCAAAGGATACGCAGGTTTACGTGCTTGCCAACGGCGGCACGGCGAGCGCGTCGGAAGCCCTGATAGGCGCGATGATTTGCTACGGCGCTCTTGACTATGAAAATATTTTTCTCTCGCAGTATTCAGACGAATACAAAAGCTGGCTCAAAAAGACCGGGCAGGAGTTAAAGGACGCAAGGACGTACGGCAAGGGGATAATGCAGTCTACTTTCGAGAATGCGTTCACGGGCGAAGCATTGAAGCTTACCACGGCTAAAATTTTCTGGCCCGACGGCAAGACGAGCATTCACGACAGAGGCGTGCTTCTGTCCGACGGTTGCAGGGCTGCGTCCGCTGCGTGGCAGCATACAAAGGGGGACGAGGAGCTGAAAGGGGTCGTAGCGCAAATTACGGGTTAAAAGAAGCCGCAGTTAATCACTGCGGCTTCTTTATGCTCTTTATACGTCGCGCGGTCAAAAGCACGCACACGATGAACCCGCCGTCGGCGCGGGTCACTTCAAGCGACGGCTCGCCGTCGCATTCGAAATATTCTTCGGTAATTCTGTTCATGTCTTTGAGGAAGAGCTCGCGGTCGGTATCCGTCATATCGTCGCGGTCAAGCGATAAAATTCTGTTCAGATTGTCGTTCATATTCTTTCCCTCATTTTTCTTTTAATAAACCCCGCGGGCCCGAAGTAGGGTAAAAGCACGTTGCAGATAGCCTCGCGTTTGCCCGCCACGCTTTCCGCGGCGAGCCTGAACGCCCTGGTGGTCTGCTTTTTCCATTTGCCTAGCGGTATGGATAAATCCTCGGGTATGACGGCTTTAAGCGGCAGTCGCAAAAGCGTGGCAATCTCCTGCGCGGTCATAACCTCGCCGCCTATAACCTGCCCGCCGTTCAGTCTGTTCACTATCAGTCCTACGTCTTTAATCCCGCCGTCGTTCAGCTTTGCCTTGCACACGTCGCTGCACTTTAAAGAGGATACGAAAGGCTCAGTCACTATAATCGCGCAGTCGCTTTTAGCGCGCGCCGCCTTGTCTAAAAGTATGTAGTCGAAAAGTCCGTCCAGCTCGTCCACGGCGCGTTCGGCTGCTTCGCCGTCCTCCAGCCCGAGCGACGGGCAAAAGCAAAGGTTTGTGAATTTGGGGTGGGATACGAGCGTCTGTTTCGCACGGCACGCGCCCTTTTCGTAGTCGGCAAGCGTGTAGGTCTGCAAATTTGCGCAGCCGCCCGCCTGCAATGCGCCGCCGCCGTATCTGTCGCCGTCCACGATAAGCGTCCTTTCTCCCGCGGAAGCAAGCGCAAACCCAAGTCCCGCGCAGCACGTGGTAACGCCGGTGCCGCCTTTCAGATTTGTCATATATATTTTTTTAGCCATTCCAGCCTCCTTTTTTTTAAATTATATATATAGTCAAAGCAAAAAAACGGGCTACAATTGTCGTTTTATATATAATTTTCAGTGTAGTTGTAATGATTTTTTATTACAAATCGTTAATTTTAATTGACAATGACAGTATATTTAGTTTATAATCTATCCATAGGTTAAAATTATCATTATGGAAAATATCAAAAAGAAGAAAAAAATAAGCAAAAGAAAGATTGCGCTGATAGCGTTGTCTTGCGTGCTTTTATGTATATTAATAACTGTCGGCGTGTTGTTCGGTCCGGGGCTCTTTGCAAAGAAGGCTCCGCCCGTCGAAGCGCCCGCAACGGCAAAATCCATGCGCAAAGAGGCGCCTACCGACGGCACGCTGCCGACGGAGGTTTCGGACCCTCTCGACAACATCGCGTATCTTGCGTACGTTCTGGATAATCAGCCGTACTTTAAAAACTACGCGTACAACTCCACCGTGGCTATGGGGTACGAGCAGGTTACCAAAAGCTGGAAGGACTATAAGGGGGCGGAGCTTACGGGCGTAGGCAAAAGCGTAATGGTCTGCTCCGACCTTACTCATTCGCTTCTGGTCAAATCCGCTACGCAAACCTGTTTCGTCGGCGGCACAGACGCGTACCTTCGCACGGGCAACAAGCCCGGCGCGGACACTCTCCCCACGGAAATCGGCTGGGGTGAAAATTTAACGCGCTACACCCACGACAGTTATCTCACCGCTTACGGCGAATTTTCGACGGAGCTCACCGTCTACGTAATCAACGAGGAAACGGTTGCAAGCGTCGGCGACGTCAAGGATAACGGCGACGGCACGTATTCGCAGAGCGTAAGCTTAACCCCGCAGGCGGCGTGCTGGTATCAGTACGGTATGAAGACGAGGGGCAGCCTTAAAGGTTTCCCCGTGTTTCACTCGATAGATATTACGTTTACCTACGACGCAAAATGGCAGGTGCTTGAAAGCTATTGCGTGGAGGACGCTACGATCGCCCCGTCGGCGCTCGGCGGAAGTCCGCAAAACAGCGCTTCGAAAACTACTACAACTTTTACCTACGGCGCCGAAGCGATTGACGAAAATCATTTCGCCTACTTCGATAATTTCTACAAATCGAGGCTTGACGTTTCCACGGAAGGGGGCGAAGTCAAACCTGCGGAGCCCGATATGCTCGCGGTCCTTGGCAGCGGGTTCAGAAACGTAATGGACGCAAGCCGCGGGCAGCAGTTCTCGCTCGGTTTGAAAGTCGGGCAGGCTGAGTACGACGGCAAAGCGTACGCAAAGCTCGGCGACATGGGCGACGTTTTGGGCACGCTCGACGTAAGGCTCGCGCTCGGCAGAAAGGACGCGGGCAAACAGGATTTTTATCTCGAATTTGCGAGCGGCGGCATAAACGCATATTACGGCAACGGCTTTGCAATGACGGCAGACCTTAACAAGGTTTCGGCTTCCGTCGGCAAACTTACCGAAAAAATTAAAGAGCTTGCGGGCGGCGGTGAAAAGTTAAGTATCTATTCGCTTTTCGCTGCTGGCGAGGATAACGGCGGCGACTTTGACTTCAACGCCATACTCGACGAATTCGGCTTCGAGCTGAGTGAAACGGGCGCCGTGATAAAAATCAAATCCGACGACCTTATGGGGCTGGGCATAGGCGTTGACGCCGTTATGAATTTTTCGCGCACTATGGACGAAACGGGCGGTATTTTCGATTTCGAAAATTTCACGCTCAATTCGCTTTCAATCGGCGGTGAAAAGCTCGAGCTTACCGCGTCGCTTACACCGGACGAATCCGAACCGATTAAACGGGATACGGCGGCAACCCCCGCCGACTTATCCGAATACATAGACGGGATTTACAAACTTCTCGACAGCAATACTGTAAAGGTTGATGTTTCGCTTGCCGACAAGCTTGTCGAAGGGTTGAGCTTAGAGGCGGCGGCTTACGTTAAAATCGCCGAAAGCCTTGCGGCGCGGGTAGATGTTTCCGCGGAATACAAAGGCGTTTCGTTAAAGCTGACCGCTTATTACGAGTACGGCGAAAACTACGGCAAAATTTACATAAATCTTACCGAACTCAACGGCAAAGAAATAAACGCAAAGGTTTGTTGCTCCGTCGACGAGCTGGTCGAAACGGTAACAAAGCTTATCGGCAGATTTGCAGATACCGGCGTGGTTGAAGAAAATAACTCCCAAAGCCTTGCCGCAGTTATAAACAAAGTGCTGAACCTCGATTTCGCGCAGATTATCGGCGGTGTTTCGGGCGACGCGCATAAAATTTCCGTCACGGTAAACGTCGACAAACTGCTTTCGGGGCTGGATATTTCGGCTGGCTTCGAAATAGGCGAGCTTTCGCTTGAACTTTTAAACGACGGCGGCGCGCTCACTCTTAACGGTAGCCTTCCCGCGCTCGGGCTCGGTCTGTCCGTCTGCGGCAGCGATTATGCGCTTACTTTGCCCGAAGATAAGGGCAATTACGTCGATATTATCGGATATATCGACAGCGTGTCGGCACTGTTGAACGCCGACGTAATCCAAGTTAATTTACAGCTTGCAGATAAGCTCGTCGAAGGTTTGACTGCGCAGGCGACCGCTTTTGTATCCGTGGGCGAAACGCCTGCCGTGCGTGTGAGCATGACCGTAAATTATAATCGGATTTCAGCAAAACTCAATGCTTATTACGTTTACGACGGCGGTTACGGGAAAGTTTACATAAATCTTACCGAGCTTAACGGGCAACAGCTCAACGCCAAAATTTACTGCGATATAAAAGAAG
>CANPBT010000011.1 GCA_947572415.1 uncultured Clostridia bacterium
TGCGCATATAGTGTCAACAATTATTTCACACTTTCTTTTTTGCCTGTTTTTTCCTTAAATTCGTCATACGTATGCGGCAAAAAAGCCGCGGCGCAATAATTTGCACCGCGGCTTAATATGCATTTTAATTACTTGTTTGCGTCGTAATTGTCGTAAAATCCGTCTATATCGTAAAAATCGTTGCCCTCTTTTACTTCTTTGACTTCTTTTATTATTACGCGCGGTTCACGCTGCGCTGCGGGCGCGGGTGCGGGCTTAGCCTGCTCCTGACGGCCGCTTGCCGTATTGATGATAATGGGCTGTACGGGCGGAGGCAATTGCTGCGCCTGCTGCTGAACGGGTTGCTGCACGGGCTGCTGCGAATAAGGAGGCATGCCGTAAGGCTGGCCGGGATAGCCGTAGGGCTGACCGGGATAACCGCCGTAAGGCTGATTGAATTGCTGCTGAGGCTGCTGCTGACCGCTTTGGTCCGCGCGCATACGTACGAATTCGTTTGCCATTTTCATTGTGGCGGATTCCTGCGCGGCCTGCATCTTTATGGCGTTTATTTCAGCCTGAGCGCGGTTTGCTTCCTGCGCGGCGCGCTGGTTTGCCGCGGCTATTTCAGCCTGAGCACGGCTTGCTTCCTGCGCCGCACGCTGGTCGCCGCGCATTTTTTCAAGCTCTATCTGCATTTTCATCATTGCAAGCTCGCTGTCGTTATTACTCTGCTGCTGAGGCTGCTGCATGGGCATACCGTAAGGCGACATGCCGTAGGGGGGCATACCGTAAGGATTCATATACGGGTTCATATACGGGTTCTGCCCGTAAGGATTCGCGTTCTGGTGCGCCGCGAATTCGGCTTTCATACGCGCGATTTCCGCTTCCGCGCGCGCCCTGTCGATTTCCTGCTGAGCCTGCATCCTCATACGCTCCGCTTCGAGCTCCGCGCGGGCTTTTGCAAGCTCGATTTCGACCTTTGCCCTTACAAGCTCGTTATTGTCTGACTGAACCTGCAAACTCGTAGGCGTAGCCGCTATCTGCGCTTTAAGGCGCTGAATTTCGGCGTCCGCACGCGCTTTTTCGATTTCCTGCTGGGCCTGAGCCCTTGCGCGCTCGGCTTCCATTTCCGCCCTGACGCGGGCAAGCTCGACTTCGACTTGCGCCCTTATGAGGTCGTTATTGTCCTTTGACTGCGACTGAGGTTGTGAAGAAAATAAATCTGCTCTCATTTTTGCTAACTCCGCTTCCGCTTTAACTTTATCTATTTCTGCTTGTGCCTGCGCCTTGACGCGTTCCGCCTCCATCTGGGCGCGCGCCGTGGCAAGCTCGGCTTCTACCTTTGCTTTAACAAGCTCCGCGCTGTCTTTTTGCGTTTCCGCAGGTTTTGCCGCCAGCGCTTCGGCTTTGAGCCTTGCGATTTCCGCTTCGGCTTTAACTTTGTCTATTTCCGCCTGTGCCTGCGATTTTGCGAATTCCGATTCCATCTGCGCCCTCGCCATTGCAAGCTCCGCGTCAACCCTCGCCCTTATAACGTCGTCGCTATTAACCGGCTGAGCGGGTTGATTTTGCTGCGCGCGCGCCGCTTCGAGCTCCGCTTTGATTTTCGCAAGCTCGGCGTCCGCTTTCGCGCGTTCCACTTCGTTTTTAGCCTGAGCTTTGGCAAGCTCCGCTTCCATCTGCGCTTTTACGAGCGCGCTGTTATCAAACTGTTGCATAGGCTGTACGCTCTGCTGTGCGTTCTGCTGCGCATAGTCGCGGGTAGCCGCGATTTCCGCTTTGAGTTTGGCGATTTCCGCCTCGGAAGAAATTCTGTTGATTTCCGCCTGAGCCGCAGCTTTGCTGCGCTCGGCTTCCATTTCCGCCCTCGCTTTCGCAAGCTCGGCCTCTACCTTTGATTTTATAAGTTCGCTGTTATCGAAATTCGGCTGTGCCTGAACGGGCGCGGGGCTTGCGGCTATCTGTGCGCGCAGACGGGCGATTTCCGCGTCTGCCTGAGCTTTTTCGTTCTGCGCGGCGAGTTGCGCTCTGTCGCGCTCCGCCTGCATTTCCGCGCGCGCCTTCGCGACTTCGCGCTCGATACGCGCCCTTATCTCGTCGGGATTGACCTGCTTCTGTCCTTCGGGCCGTGCCGCCATTGCCTGCTGAGCCCTTAAACGGGCGATTTCCGCTTCCGCTTTCGCCTTTTCTATTTCCTGCTGAGCCTGAGCCCTTGCGCGCTCGGCTTCCATCTCCGCCCTTGCGCGGGCAAGCTGTGCCTCGACCTGAGCTTTGACCACTTCGCCGTTGTCGGCTTTTGCGGGCTGGGCTGCCATAGCCTGCGCTTTAAGCTGAGCGATTTCCGCTTCGGCTTTCGCGCGGTCGATTTCCTGCTGAGCCTTAGCCCTTGCGCGCTCGGCTTCCATTTCCGCCCTCGCGCGGGCAAGCTCCGCTTCGACCTGAGCCTTTACCGCGTCGACTCCGCCGCCTTGTACGGGTGCGCCCGCTTTTGCGCGGCGCTCCATCTCGTCTTTAAGGCGCTGAATTTCGAAATCCGCTTTCTGTCTTTCTATTTCGTTCTTGGCCTGCGCCCTTGCAAGCTCCGCTTCCATCTGCGCCTTTACAAGCGCGCTGTTATCGAACTGCTGCATAGGCTGTTGCTGCTGCTGGGACCGCGCGGCAAGCTCCGCCTTGATTTTTGCAAGCTCGGCTTCCGCCCTCGCACGGTCGACCGCGTTGCGCGCCTGAGCTTTCGCGAGCTCGGCCTCCATCTGCGCTTTCAATAACGCGCTGTTGTCGGGGTGCCCGGCTACGGGGCGCTGCTGTTGCTGCGCTCTCGCAAGCTCCGCTTTTATCCTTTCGAGCTCCGCGTCCGCCTTTGCGCGTTCGACGTCGTTCTTTGCCTGAGCCCTTGCAAGCTCCGCCTCCATCTGCGCTTTTACGAGCGCCGCGCTCACGTCGCCGCCCTGCCGGGGAGCCTGCGTGCGATGGGCAAGCTCGGCTTTTATCCTTTCGAGCTCCGCGTCCGCCTTTGCGCGTTCTATATCGTTTTTGGCTTGCGCCTTTGCAAGCTCCGCTTCCATCTGCGCCTTTATCAGCGCGCTGTTATCATATGCGGCGACAGGCTGTTGCTGATACTGACTACGCGCCGAAAGCTCGGCGTTGAGCCTTGCGATTTCCGCTTCAGCTTTTGCGCGCTGCTTGTCGTTTTTAGCCTGCGCAGCCGCCATTTCGGCACGGTGCCTGGCTTCGAGTATACGCTGCCGTTCCGCTTCTTCGCGTCTTCTTGCGGCTTCCTCTTTCTTCGAAAGCTTTTCGTCGGGTTCAGGCTCGCCAACCGCGTTGCCTTTTGCCGCTTTTTTGCGGTTTTCCTTTTCCATTCGCGCCGCTTCTTCTTTAAGGCGGCGTATTTCGGCCTCGGCGCGCGCCCTGTCCTGCGCGTTTTTGGCGTGAGCCCTCGCAAGTTCCGCCTCCATCTGCGCTTTCATAATTGCGTTCGCATTGTTGTTGCCGGGTACCGGAATAAACTGCGGTCCGTTTTTCGCACCGGCGTCCGCACGGGCTTTTGCGATTTCCGCTTCGGCGCGAGCGCGCTCGACCTCAGCCTGCGACTGCGAGCGTATCCTTTCGGTTTCCGCCTGGGCCTCGGCGCGGGCTTTTGCGATTTCCGCGTCGGCTTTTGCACGAATTAAATCGCTGTTGTCCTGCCTGTTGTTGACGACAACCTTTGTATTTCTGCCCTTCTTCGCTTTTGCCTTTTTGGGTTTCGGACGACGCGGGGCGGCGTGCATACGCTTGCGGGTTTTCTTCCTTTTCGTCGTCGCCGCGATTATCAGCACGATAAACATCAACAGCGCCAACACGCCCGCAGCTAATATTATAGCCGAATAGGGCATATTTTCCGTAATTAATTCCATCATAGCATTTGCTTCTCCTTAACTATTCGTCGTCCTCTTCGTAATCGTCGTAATCGTTATAGTAACCGTAATCGTCCACATATTCGTCAACATATTGACGGCGCTTTACCGCAAGAACGATTATCGTTGCCACTACAAGGAATACAAGTACGCCTACAACAGAGATTGTAATAATAAGCAAGGGGTTAATTCCCTCGGAGGGCTGATAAATAAACGTAAACGACTTTGCTTCAAGCTGTTTTAACACGTTTTCCGCATCTTCGACGTTGTTAAAGAATTCGTCGCGCTTATCTTCTTTCAGGACAACGGTATAAGTGTATTCTTCGCCCTTTTTGAGGTCGTCCTTACTGACGATATTCCCGTCCTTGTCTTTATAAACGTATTCGAAATAGTCGTCTAAATCCATTTTGTTCTGAGAGCCGTTAGTAATATCGAGTTTACCGTCGCCGCTCGAGCCTATTTCGTCAACCGTTATGACGGCGCGCTTAATGGAAAACCTGAGCATTTTATCCTCGACCGTGCCGTCCGACCAGACGCAAGCCGTCTTGTCCTTAATCTGGACGTAGAACTCGTAGACCCCGGCGTCGGTTTTGATTAAGTACGCGTCGCCGTATCTGGGGTCGATACGAAGATATTTGGAAAGCTCCTCCCAGTCCTTGATTTTGAAGGTCAACATCGAACCGGTGAATTCCTGTTCAATCATTTCCATTACGGGGATATCGATAATTTCGCGCTCTTTCACGGGCTCGGCAGTTATTTTGAACGTAATTTCGTAGTCCGAACGCGTTTCGTCCTCCCATTTGGCTTTGGTGCCTTCCTTGAAACTTAAAACGATTTTATACTCGCCGATTTCCGTCTTTACAAGGCTGCCTTCGCTTATGTCGAGATAGGTGCCGTAAAGGGTATTCCAGTCAATGATTTCAAAAGTAATCGCCTTGCCTGTGTACTGCGCTTCATAGAACGTAAGCACCGGCTTTTTAAGCAAAACTTCGTCGTCGGGATTTTTCGAAATTATGGTATACGAAAGTTCAATCGTAGTAGTTCCGTCGTTGAACGTATATCCGTCGACCTTTATCCTGAAAGTAACCTTATACGTACCGGGGTTGGTATTTGTAAGGCTGCCGCTCGTAAGCTCGAGATACTTGTCGTAATAATCCGAATTCGCAAGCCTGAACGTAATCGCGCTGCCCGTCCAGTTGGCGGTAGTGGATTCGAGCTTGGGTTTCAGAATCTGATTATCGGGCAACGACGGGTCGGTAACCTCGAGCTGGATTTTGCAAGGCCGCTGCTTTTCGTCAAGCTCTCCGAGGTCTTCGAGCTCTTTCCAGTAACCTTTCGAGCCCTCTTTGAACCTGAACGTAATATCGAAAATACCCGTGGTCGTCGCGGTTATAACGCCGTCCTTTACGGTTAGCCGTTCGTCCAGATCGAACTCGATATAGTTTTGAAGCAATATCCAGTTGGTGATTGTAAACGTAACGGGCACGCCCTCCCACGTGGCGCTGAGCTTATCGAACATGGGATAATCGATGGCTATCGTCTGAGGCTCGGTAATCGAGAAGGTAAGCGTATAGTCGAGACGGCTGCTTTCGGTACCGGCCCAGTAAGCGTCCGCGTCCTTTAAAAAGCTTACGCTTACACTGTATTGACCCACTTCGGTCTGCGTAAGACTACCGTCGGAAATATAGAGATATCTTTCGTAAGTCGAACGCCAGTCGGCAATTTCGAACACTATGGGTTTGCCCGTGTATTCCTGCGAAGATATCCTCATAGCGGGATAGTTAAGCGCTCTGGAGTTGTCGCCCTTATGATACAGCGAAGAGAAGAACGAAATTTTTTCAACCTCGCCGTCCGCCATTACGAACTTGAGGTTGCCCGCATAACTCGGGTTGATTACGGGCTCCGCGAAGAACTGCATTCCGTCCGTGGTGCGGATATACGCGTCAGTGACTTCGCCGCCGCTTTCGTTGGTGTATTTGGTGCCGAGCATATTCGAAACATATACGCCCTTGACCCTTGCAACGGGTATCGAGCCGTTATTATCCCAGGTAACTACAAGCGCTTCCTGCTCGACGACTATTTCAACCTGACCCCAGAAAGGAGTTTTCGTTTCGTAAATAATATTATAATCGTCATCGAGCGACATTTCCTCGATTACTTCGAAAAATCTTACGATATACGTACCTGCGTTCAACGCCGTATAGAGTTCGGCGTTTTCTTCGTACGATTTGAAATGGTTGATAATGTTATTGTTGTTATCTATATACGTAATATCTACTTCAAGATAATTCAAATCTTCCTCGGATATTCCGCTTAATTTGATAAGGTTGTGTACCTTATTGTCGAATTTTGCCCATCCGCCGTTATAAGTGGGTTTGCTTAGCTCTCTTTCCTTTATTTCCCAACGCCTGAAAGTAGGTATGGTAGTGGGCATATCGTCACCCGAGAACGGCTCGTGGTTCTTATCGCCCGGATAGCTTATATTCAACGGGTCAAATTTGGTTTCATAAACGCCGACGGCGGAATACTTGTTGCCCCTTTCGAACTTGGCGTTGACGAGCGTAAGGCACTGCGTATTGTAAACAATAAGGTCGCTGATTGCCTTAGGAAGATTGATAAGCCTGACTTCGTATTTGATAAACTCGCCGTCTTCGCGCCTTACGCGGAATACGTCGTTTTCGAAATCGAATTCATGCTCGCCCGCCTCGTCGTAGTAGCCCCATCTTACTTCGTTGAAGTCGATTTTCGCCTTTGTGATTTTCCAGTCGAGCGTTTTGGGGAAGTTTACTTCGTTGAAGTTGGGGTCGGACACAAAGTAAACCTGCACCGTATACTTGTTTTCGGTCGCGTCGGTATAGCGGTTGCCGGCGATAGGGCCGTCGAGTTCAAGCCCGATTTCTTCGTAGCCTATAAGCTCCAACGTATGGTCCGTACCGTCGTATTCGGCGGCAAAGACGAACTCTTTACCTTCGTGGTCAATCCACTTTTTATCTTTCGCGTCCCAGCTGACGTAATCGACCGACTTGCCGTGAGTATACTTCCATTTGAGTTTGGACGTATCGTAATCCGCCTTTATAATCTCAAACACAATCTCGGTATCGCCTACGGTGTAGGCGCCGTCAAGCTTGATATTTTTAGCCACCGCCCTGTATTTACCAACGTTTACGGGCGCCGCGGAAAGGGGCGCGGTTGCTCCGTCACGGAAAAACTCGATATCGAATTCACCCGTTTCAAGCAATTTTCCGTTGAGCTCGGGTACGACTTTAAATTCAGACCCGGTATATACGAACTGCTGGTTCTCATTTGCGGACTGTCCGTTTATGCGGAAGCCGATTGTTACGGGCTGTTTGCCCGACTCTACGGTAAACTCGCAATACTCGCCGCCCGCGACCTCCGCTTCAAGCTTGTAGTTGCCCGAATTTTCTGCTTTCAGTACGGCTGTTACGCGATATGTTTCGGGTACGGTTTCCGCGCCTACATTATCGCAATCAACCCAGTTTTCGCCCTCTTTATGCTGATATCTGTAATCTACCAACCCATGCCCTATCTGAAGAGTGGGTATAAAGAAAATATCAGAAGAGGACGTTTTTTCCGTCCATTTGATGATTATCGTCTTGGGTTTGATTTCCCATTCTATCGAGAAAGAGAAGCTTCCGTCGTTTATAAAGCTTTCGGGGTCGCTTTCATTAGGGATAATATAATTTTTAGCATATTCGTCGGATACGATAAACTGGACGACCGTCGTATACGTGCCGGCGTTTTTTCCCTCTCCGTCGGTTATATATCTTGCCGTAAGCCCGGGCAATTGATTGAGCTGCTCGGAATCGAGCGTAACGGAGTGCACTTCGCCGTTGTACCCGAACGCCTGCTCGTAATCCCATTCAAGGCCGGATAAATCGTACTTCTTTTTATCGATATTGAACCAGAATTGATAAGTTTTGTCTTCGAACAACACGTTTTTATCGTATCCCGTAATGGTTACGGTAACGCAGTGCAACCCCGCGTCGCTTACGATAAGGTCGCCGGAATAAATTGCCCTGACGTAGTGCGATTTGAGGCTGTACTCGTCCATCGTCAGCATGAACTGGTAGCTGCCGCCTTCGAGATAGGGCAGCTGCAGCGCGCGGTTCTGCGTGCTGTGCTCGTTCCATTCGTATTCCGGAGCAAGGTTGCCGGGCACATTGCCGTCGACAAGGTACGTCCATTTCGCGTCCTCGTCGTCGAACTCGCCCTTTGTCGCCACGATTTCGAAGCGCTGGGTTTTGGGCCCGTCCATTATATAGTTGTCTTTTTTGCTTCCGCCCGCGATAACGGCGACAAGATAATACGTGGTTCCGGGGTTAAGCCCTGCGGGAATTACGTACTTGCCGTTGGAATTGCGTACAAGGTCGTCGGACATTATACCGCGCGGGTCGTTATAGTACACGCGCATTTCGAGCCCGCCGTTGCTTATATCTTCGTAAACACCGTGAATTGTCAGCCCTACTTCGAGGCTTCGCGCAGACTCCCAGCTGTTTAACAACCCGTCGAACGATACGGTGATAAGCGCTTCGGTAAGGTTTAAAACCAGCCTTATCGGGTTGGTATTTTTAAAATCCTCCGTGCTGCTTTCCCACTGCGTATTCAAATCGTCTTTAAGCGTTATGTTGAAATAATAGTTGTTTACTTCTTCGACGATAAACGTCTGAACGCCGTCGGCGTTGACGCCCAAATCCTCCACGCTGTCCAGAAGTGCGGAGTTTAAAGCGGAAACCTTGACCGACACGTATTGCGAAATATTAGCAATCTGTACGTACTGTTTACCTCTGTACGACAAATTTAAAATCGATTTGTTTATCGTTCCGTCGCTGTCCGTACCGTAATCGGCGTCGTCGGCGAGGAAATACGGCTCGGGCACGTTGCGCTCCTTGACTAAGAACTGGTGCGTCGTCAATCCGTCGCCGGATAATTCGTAGTTGTAATTTTTGATATCCTCGTCGATTATGTACGCCGAAGCCGTATACGTACCCTTCTTATCGGGGAATTCGGGACTGTTCTGAATGCCCGCGCCGGTTACGTTGCTGTACTTCATGCCCAGCTTGGGTACGCGGTCGCCGTCTTTATCTCGCTGTAAAATTACGTTGTCTTTATCGACAATCTCGACTTTTTGCGGCGTCTGGTCGAGGTTGTACGTCCATTCGACTTTCAGCTTTATCTTATTTACTATGAATTTGGTTACCTTTCGCCTCGTCAGTTTGTCTTCGCCGAGGAAATAATTGTCCGTATTCCTAAGCTGAACCTGTAGATAATAAGTGCCCGCGTCGATAGCGGCGACCCTCCTCGTACATTTCTCGTCGAGGAAGTAGTTTACGGTCATTTCGTTTTCGTTGTACCACGTAAGCTGCTCTTCGGAGACGTCGTCCAGTTGGAGCACTTTACCGTTGTAAACGGCGTTTACCGCCTTCGGCAAATTGATGGGCGCAATTGTTTTATCCGCTATTTTCGAAAGGTTTAAGTGTATAGCGGGGCGGATAGCAAGGGTTTCGTTGACGTCGCCCGTTGTAATCGTTCCGTCGGCCGCCGTACAGAACATTGTGTACGTGCTGTACTGTCTGCCGTCCTTGGGTACGTTTGTCGCGGCGGTACGCAGCCACGACTTTTTAACGTTGCTTCTCTGGGCTTTGGTAAGCTCCCAGATGCCGTTTACCGTGCTTGCCTCAACGTTTTCGGGGTCGAGGTCGCCGTTACCGACCTCGGTAAGGCTCGGCAGCCACACCTTGTCGTTCTGCCAGATATTATAGTTGACTTTGCTTTGCGCGTTGTAATCGAAGTAGTTGGGGTAATAATAGTTATGCCCCGCCGGCACGGTGCCGTAAGCTTCGCCGGGCCAGCAATAGCTCGTATCGTCGACGTAAGTCACGTAGCTTTCGTGCTCCTGCCAGGCGATATTTCTGGGCTCGACGATATCGTCATAGAGAGTACCCGTGAAATCGTTACCTTCTATGAAATCGGTAAATTTATTACAGCTCGCCTCGGTTATGGATTTTGCGGTATAACGCGTATAGCTGTTCGAGTGGTCGGAAGCATAAAACGCGTAATCGCCGCCGTTACCCAGAGGTATAGCGCGCATATGGCTCATATCGTACATATTGCTGGGCGCGGTACAGCTGTAATCGGTGCTGTACGTGCCCGCGTTGGAAAACTGAGCCGATTCGTTCGGCGACATAGCCATGCCGTTCGAGGTTGCCGCAAGATAAAGCGTAAGTATTGCGTCGCCGGAGTTAGACCTCGAAATATATACGGGCGTCCATACCAGACTGCGATAAATACTTTCGGGCGTGAAGCGATATCTGCCGTACTGAAGGGTAATCTGTTTGTTTGCAACCGGCACGCCATTTGGACCGGCTGTGTTTCTTGCGTAGTTCAAAAGGTCGGAATACTTTTTGGTATTGTCGCTCAAAAGTACCTGAGCAAGACGTTCGAGCTGAGTACTGTCATAACAGAATTTATCGAAGTCATATATGGGTTTTTCTATGGTAGTAGAGTTCGGGACGGAGCTGAAAGCTTCAACCTTCCTTCCCAAAAGACTATACCCCAGAAATACGCATCCGAGAAAAAGCATGCAAAGCGTTACAAGCAATGTCCTCCACGTATTCCAATATTTTCTGTTTCTCATTACAAAATCTCCTGCCGTATCGAATTTTGATACATGCATATATTTAAAACTTATGTAAGCCAAACGGCGCGAAATTATAAAGTGCGCCTATTTTGGTTATACTATTATATCAAATATGCAACGCATTTTCAAGCCTTTTGTTGAAATTTTTAAAAATTGTGTCTTATCACGTATATATATACAATATATTGTGTTTTTGGGCCTACAATCAGCTTGCGACAGCGTTTTTTTATATATATTTATACATTGACGAGGAAAAAATTTACTTAAATCCAAAAAAAGGAAGTACAAAAAAGCCGACCGATTTTTAATATCGGGCGGCTTCTTTATCAGTTTTTCTTTTCCTTGTTTTCGGCGGAGGGTTTAACCTCTTTTTTGGGCTGCTCCTTTTTAACCGCCGCAGACGGCGCCGTTTTGGGTTTTTTTGCGGGCTTTACCGGTTCGTCGCGTTTCTCTTCTTCCATAAGCTCGTTGAGTATGTTTTCCGCGGTTTTGACCTCGTGAAGTTTACCGATAAGCTCTTCCTGCGACTTTTTGTCGTTCTGCTTGTTTAAAAGCTGAACGGTAAGCTCCGCTTCGCGCCTTTGCAGTTTTTTGGCGGGAGAGGATTCGTCAAGTTCGTCCTTTTTAATGGGTCGTAAAGCAATGAACATTATGAAACCGAACAAAGCGGTAACAACTATCATTATAACCAGAAGCCCGGCAAACCAGCCGTAAGCGGCGGACATTAACAATGATTTAACCATAACTTACCTCCTCTTCAATTCCGACTTGACCATTTTGCGGAATTCCTGTTCGATTTTTTTGTTGCGGCGGAGCAGTAAGATTATTCCGCCTACCGCGAGCCCGACCGCTATAACTGCGAATATCGCCGTTGCGACTATCAGCCCCGTCATACCTACGGAGTCCTCGAATACCGCAAACGTCGCATACGCCGTCATTTCCTCGAAATTCTCATTCCCCGCAACAAAAGCTTTGATTGTATATGAACCTACGCCCAGAGTGCCGAGCTTGCTTATATCGTACTCGTTACCGTCCGCGTCGATAATCGTGTAAACTACCGCGCCGAACTGGGGCTTCGAAGAAGGATAATTGCTTCCGCCGGCGTAACGCCCCTCGCTCCAACCGATTATGGTAGGGATTTCTATCCAGCTGTTCTGCGCGGAAGAAATTTCGAAAGGAATCCTCGTTTCGTGCATATCGCCGTAATTCACGGTGCCGGCCATATTTGCAATAAGCACGTACTTGCCCACGTTTATTTCGCCCGTAAGCGGGTCGACCATTTCGTCGAGCGAGTGATATGCCTGACTGTTGAGGTTGCCGTTTTCGTCCACAAGATAATATGTAAGCGTTACGTTTTCTTTCGCGCCGAAGTGAGGTATCGCCGTAGTTGCTATTTCACGCTCGTCGCTGCTGTAATCGCCGTAAACCCAGCTGGGTACGTTAGGAGTGATATCCCAGTAGTTCTGCGCTTTCAATACGTCGAAGAATACGGGGTACGACCACTTGTCGTAGTTGTCGGTGCCTTCGATTTCGAACCTTAATACGTAGTTACCCGCGGGCACTTCGCCGCCGTTTGCGTCCGCAAGGGCAAACACGCTGTCGTAAACCGTTCCCGTGCCGTCCACTTTGCCCACCTTCAAAACCATTCCTTCCTCAAGGAAAGCGAATTCGTCCTGAAGCGCGTATTCGGGGGTTTTGTACATTATAGCGAAATCACCGTAATACCAGCTCTGGATATAGGGTATCTTTTCGCTCTTCCAGCCGATTTCGGCTTTCTGAATCGTCACTTCGATTTTCTGCTCGAACGCGTTCCAGCCGACTCCGCCCGCGGCGGTTGCTATAAGCTCGTACTTGCCGGCGTCCGCGTCGGCGAAATCCGCGCCCTTTATTCCGCTGTTGTAGGTGTACGTCTTGGTCGCGTCGTCCATGGAGCGCAGAACGAAAGTATAATCGCTGCCGAACTTCGTCGACCAGGAGGGTTTGTTCGTAACGCTGTTGTATTTACCCCACGTCCAGCTGTTTACGAAGAGCGGCTGCGTGCTCATATTTTCGGCAGGAGCTACGTTAACCGTGACCTTGACGAACTTTTTGGACAAGGTCCCGCATGCGTTGGACGAATCCCAGTCGCAGTAATCGGCATATGCTTCGTTAATCATAAGCATCAGTATATGTGCGCCGGCGTTTATGTAATCGTCGGAGACGCCGTTGTTATAGCTCAGCGCCAGCCCTCTGTCGGGGTCGTTGCCGTTTAAGTAAATCACTTTATAGAACGGGCTGTTGGGCACGTCGAACCTTACCGATTCGCCCGTGTATGTAACCGCCTTTATGACGGGTACGCTTATACTGTTCTTTATAATCAGTTCGTAGGAAGCGTTTCTTGTTTCCGAGCCGATAAAATAACTGGGCGCAGAAATATTGAAGTAAACGGAGTATCTGCCGGGGTCGACGGGAGCGACAAACTGATTGTTGTCCGCCTTGAAATCCCCTTCGGGGCGGAAAGTCGTATCGTTAATACCCGCGCCGTTTGTTTTGTTAACCACGTTATAGGTGATAGTAAACACGGTATAGAAAGAATCGTATTTTTTGTCCTTCCAAATATTCGCGGTATTATTTGCCGTCAGTCTGTTAGGGTGCGCTTCCTCGGGCGTAAGCCTGAGCACGCGCACGTTTTCTTTCGCGTTCACGAAACGGGGTTGCCCGTTATAAGGCAGCTCCCACGCGGCGCCGTTGTTGGGAAGCGTGCCGTAAATGCTTCCGCCTTCGTGCACAACGCCCGCGGCTTTATCTATTTCTTCAAGCCTCTTCAAAGGGTCGGCTTCGGATACATTAAACCTATAAATCGCACCCGCTTCACCGTTGCCCGCGATAAGTTGTCCGGTAGTAGTATTCGTGTAATCGGCGACGAATATCGTCAGCTCGTAATAGCCCGCAGGCATAGCGGCGTTGATTACCGTTGCAAACTTGTCATAGGCGAGCTTATCAAGATTAATCCGCTCGTCGTAAGCTCCGCCGTTTGCGTCGACGCACATTTTGAGCGAGAATGTTATAAGCTTAGCAGGGTCGCTGCCCGCCGCAGAAAGCTTCGGGGCGTTGGGGATACCCG
Source organism: uncultured Clostridia bacterium (assembly GCA_947572415.1). GTDB lineage: Bacteria > Bacillota > Clostridia > Christensenellales > Borkfalkiaceae > Coproplasma. Next base: position 13,637 of record CANPBT010000011.1, read on the forward strand.
TCGTTTCGTTATAACGCCAGCCGTTTATCGCATAATTCGCGTTTCCGTCATCAATCAAGGTGTTGCCGGCGGCTATCGCCACGTACCACTTTTTGCTGATTTCGTACGTATCGAACGAGGTCTGTCTGTATTCGAGCCCGTGGAGCAGAGTCTGCTCGTTACTCGATACCATAAACCTGTAGTTGTTGCTCATTTTTATGGTAACCGTGGTAATGTAGATACCTGCGTCCTTAACCACGGGAACGGGCTGGCCGCTCCTCGTCGTCGAGTAATTTCCGTTGACCGTAAACCTTGAATCCGGATCCGCGGTAAGGATTATTTCATTCGCTTTGCCCGAATAAGTGACGTACGATTTAACAACGCTTTTTGTTTGATAATTTTCTTCGCCCGGCTTTTTATCGAGATAGGGCGTGCCGTCCAAAGTATTGACATCGTAAATGTACAATGTCTTTACGTCATTATCCGATAGCTCCCCGCCGCCCTTAAGCGTCCATTTCAGGGCTACAGTAGGCGTAAGCGGCGAGGACGAAACCGGTACGGAAACGCTGAAAGGCGAGCTCCAGACTCCGTATTCATCTTTCAAAGTAATCGAAATCGTATATGTGCCTGCGTCTTTTATAACTTTTACTTTCTCGTCGCCGTCGCCGTCCGTCGGAATATCGGAAGGAATACCGTTAACGAGTGTGTATTGCGTAATTTCGAAATTAAACTTTTCTTTATCCGTTACGGTGAGCACGTCGTCAAACGCATAAATACTTCCGGTATAAACTTTTTCTTGATTAACCTTAACGTCCGGATCGCCTACGGTAACGGCGTACATTTTAATGACAGTGTTTTTGTCGGGCTCTTTGAAATCGTATTCTTTCAAACGAGCGGTCAGCTCTTCCCCCTCGAAAAGCGTGTTACAAGCGGTATCTTTATACCATATTGTCGTTTTGTAATTCGGCTGATTAGGCATTCTGCCGGTAACAGCCCACGAACCGTCTTCGTTCCTTTCGTAGCTGTAATCCATACCGAAAAGCTTTTCGGCAACAGCCTTTTGTTCCATATTGTTTCCGTAATACAATTCGATTTCGACGATAAACGTGAGCCTTGTTTTAAGGTCGTTCGCCCAGGTGTCCGAATATTTTTTATATGACGTTGCGTCGGCGGCGATAAGTATTATATTGCCTGCCGTATGACGGAAAGCGTTTGCGTTACAGTTTGTAAGTTCAGCGGGCAGATACACCGTAGCAAGCGCCGTACAGCCGTCGAACGCATAAATGCCTATTGTTTTAACCGATTCGAGTATTTCTATATATTTTACCGAAGCGCAGTTTTCGAAAGCGGACGCGCCGATAGTTTTAAGCTTGTATTCTTTGATATCACCCGTACCAGGATTGCGCTCGGACTGATTGAAGGTTACGTTTTCAAGCGCATGGCAACCGCTGAAAGCATACTCCTTTATTTCAACGACGCTGGCGGGTATACTTATTTCTTTAAGGCTTGCGCAATTATAAAAAGTATATTCGTTGATATATGATAAATTTATCTTATCTCCGAAAGTCACTTCCTCAAGCGAAGTACAGCCGTCAAACGCGTGGGCGCCTATTGTGCCCACCGTAACGGGAATATTGATTCCCGTCAGCGCGGTGCAGCCGCTGAAAGCATATGCGCCTACGCCCGAAACATCCGCCGTGCCGAAGTTTACCTGCGTGATTTTGGTATTTCCGCTGAACGCCCTCTCATGTATGGAGTATGTGCCTGCGGGCAGATTTACGACTTTGTCGTTACCCACATAGCTGATAAGACTTTTTGAATCTTCCGCGCCCGAGAAAACGAAGTAGTCTTCGACTGTTATACCGGAAGTAGCGACGATATTGACTCCGCTTAAACCTTTTGCGGTTTTTTCCGCGTCGGTAAAGGTCAGCTTACTTACCGCTTCGATAAGCCTCGTGCAGCCGCTGAAAGCGTTGTTTTGAATATTTGCATTATCTGTAACGCCGCTGAGATTTATGCTGTACAGCGAAACGCAGTCCTTAAAGGCGCTTGCGCCGAAATAAGTAACATTTTTGGTATTTATATCGTGCAACAAAGTGCAGCCGCTGAATGCGCTGTCTTCAATTGTTTTTACGCTTGCGGGCAATTCAAACGCCCCCAGGGCAGTACAACCGAGGAAAGCGCTCGCACCGATTTTACCGATATTGCAAGAAGAGTCGAAAGTAATGGTTTTAAGCGAAGTCAGGCGTTCGAATACCTGGTTGCCGAACAACGGGCCTCCGACTTCGGTCGTAGCTATCTGAACGTTTGAAAAATTGACCGACACTATATTGATGGGGTCGGAAGTAATTGACTGGAATAAAAACGATTGCAGATGTTTTACCGGCATAGACTCGCCGCCGAGAGTCAAGGTGACGCCGCTCGTCATAGAACCTACGCCCAGAAAAGGACTGCTTACCCAGGATACATTCTCCAGCTTCTCGGCATAATAGTGAATCGATTTTGCCGAAGCACATTTATTATATGCGCTGCGTCCCAAATTTGTAACTTTTTTGGGAATAACGATTTCCGTAAGCCCCGAGCTGGCGAAAGCCTCGTCGCCTATGTATGTAAGAGAACTTCCTGAAGTAAACGCGGCATTTGTCAACTGCTTGCAGCCTTTGAAAGCGGAGTTGCCTATATGCGTTATGCCGTCCATAAAATTGACGTTTGCAAGCGCTTCGCAGCTGCTGAAAGCGGCTTCGCCTATTTTAGTAACGCCGGCAGGTAAAGTTATGCTTGAAATTTTAGTACTCGAAAACGCATTTTTGCCGATTTCGGGGATATTGACGTTTCCGAAAGTTACGGTAGCAAGCTCCTTGCTCGTGTGGAATGCATTGTCGCCGAACTTTACTTCACCCTCCGACGCGGTCGTATCCACGTTAACGAAATTAACCGTATTTACGCCGTGAACATACGCAGCGTCGCTGTAAAATAAGTTTGCGGGGATTTTTGTTACTTTTTTATCCGTCTCACCCAGATTTACGGTTACGCCGGAGTTATATCCCGCTTTATAAAAAGGGTTATCCTTTTGTTTCGCAACGTTGCCGCATTCCGCTGCGTAGAAGTTAATCTCGGTAAGCCCCGTATGGTTCGCGAAAGCGCGGTTGCCGATAGAGGTTATTGCCTCGGGCACCGTCAGCGTCTTAACGCCGTTAGCGCTCGTGGCGTTTGTATTGAATGCGTCCATGCCGACGGTCGTCAAAGAAGTAGCGCCGGACAAATCCAGCTCTTTGAGAAGCTTACACCCAAAGAAAGCGTTTTGCCCGATTTCGGTAATATTCGCGCCTATGGTGACGGCGGTAAGCCTTGTCACGTGCTCGCCCAGAATACTACCGTCTACCTTCGCGGCTATGCCGGTTATTTCGGAATCGTCGGGCACGGTTATCGTAAACTGCTTGCCTTCTATTTTTCCGAGCGCAGTTTCGCTTAAACCGGTGATTTTTTTGTCGGATAAGATAAAATCGGACTTCTCCGTCAACGCGACGGGCGTATTATCCGTTTCACCTGCGGCAAAAGCCGTGCCCGAATTTACGGGTACGGTAAAGAAGAGCGCAAAAACCACGCAAATTGCGGCTACGCTCGTCAAAAATGCCGAAATAAGTTTTTTGGTAAAACTTGTCATAAACATCTCCTTTGGTATATAAAGACAATAACCCAAGATAAAACTATTCTATTATCCACGATTATACAATAAATTAAAATATAAGTAAAGTGTTTAATTTGGAAATTTTTGCAAATGATAAAAAAAACGGCGCGCCTGCGCCGTTTTTTTGTTAAATGATTTAATTTTCGGTTGCGGATTTTTCGTCCGCCTGCTTTGCAAGTCCGCGCGCGACGAGTGCGTCGTCGTCCTCGTAAGGCAGAGCGTAAATCGAGTGATTTGTCTTTACGTACATTACGCCGTAATCCGCCATTAAAAGCGCAATAAGCTCCTTGGCGAGTTTTAAACCCTTGCTGTTTTTGATACGGAAAAGGCAGGGCGTTACGTCCTTATACATCTGCGACGTCGACTGCTTGACGGGGAATCTGTCCGAATACTCGTCCGCGGAAAGCGCGAGGTAAAGGCACAGTGTTTTTCCGCGTAAAGTAAGCGTAGCCACGTTGTTTCTGCCTATGTAAAACTTTTCGTTGTACCAACCCATGCGGGCTTTGGTCTTTTCATAACATAATATACAGTTTTTAAGCTCGAAGTACAAAACCTTGATTTCGTCGCCCGACTGGATAAGATTTGCCGAAAAACTTTTTTTAAGTCCGCTTTCGTCCGCGCTGTCGAACGTTTTTTCTATCGAAACGTACTCGTCGGAGTCGAGGCTTGCCGCCTGCTCGGCGGTAAGCGAGTTGTCTATGCCGAAAACCTTGCGCTCGGAAACGCCGCGTTCGCGCTCGACGAGCTCCTTGACGACGAGCTTCGCGGAAGCGACCTCTCTGAGCCGCAACTCGATTTCGTCATGGTCGACCGAGCCTTTCTGCACGCTTAAAAGCTGCGTCGCAAGCTCCGCCTCTCTGTTGTCGAGAAGCCTCAAAGGCGAATCGTCGCCGTTGATTTCTTCGAGCTTGTAGGGTTTTAATGCAAATACCGCGATAAATACGAACAACGCCGCCATTACCACCATTATTACAAGCAAGCCGATAAACCAGCTGTACGCCGTCGACAATAATATCATATTTGCCATATTTTTACCTCCTGCCGAGTTCTTTACGAACCATATTGCGGAATTGCGCTTCGACTTTCTTTCTTCTTATTATTATAAGAGTTATACAAACCGCAGCGGCAACCACGTCCAGAACCGCAAACGTAACGACCGCCGCGATAATGCCGTTGAGCCCGACCGAATCCTCGAACACCGCGAAAGCGGTGTCGGCAGAAAGCGCAGAGTAGTTATCCGTGCCCTCGACCTCCGCCGTCAGTTTATACGAGCCTACCGAAAGGGTATTCAATTCGCTCATATTTACTTTTTCGCCGTTGTCGCGCGTCACAGAGAACACTTCGCCGCCCTTCGTCCAGACGATAAACAGCAATTTGTCGTTTGAATCGTAAATTAAGAATTTGGCGTCGCCGTGACGGGCAGAACCTACGAACGTATTAACTTTTTCGTCGAAATTGCCCTCGCTCCAGCCGATAACCGACGGTAAGTCCGTCCAGCTGTTCTGCACCGACTGAATTTCGAAAGGCACGGGCACTCTGTTTTCGAGGTTAAGCTCGGTATAGTTGTTCGCGCCGGCGCATACGGCAAGCAGGTAATAGCTTCCTTTGCCGAGCGACGCAAGCTTCTTCGCCACGTGTTCGGGTACAAGCCCGTTTTCTTCGAGCACGAACTTTTTGTTGTCGCCCTGATAAGTTTCGTCAAATACTATAGCGCTTTCGGCGGCGCAGGATTGCTCGGTAAATATCGAGAACTCCGCCGTGCCGTATGTCGGCAACGCGTAAATCTTGTTGAAATCTTTGGTATATTCGCCGTATTTCCAGCTGATTACGTAAGGCGACGAAGCCCATACGTTGTTTGCGGGCATTATGTTGAAAGGCACCGCGGAAGTCAAATCGTAATAATTTTCGCTTTTATCGTCGGTTATCGCCCTGAGCCAGTACTTCCCTGCGGGAAGCTTATTGAGTATTTCCGCCATATCCTCGGTGACTTCCGTAAAGTTATCGAGCCCCGCGACCTTGTGCTCGCCGTCTCTGTCGGTAAATATCCCGAAGGTAACGACCGAGTCTACGGTGCGGAAAGCGGGCACGGCGGTAAACGTATTTACGTTAATATCGAACGAGTTATAATTCCACTGTACTACGTTTGGCGTCGAAGTCCAGTAATTCCTTATTTTATGTACCGTGAACGGCACAATCGTTTCAAGGTCGGTATAATTTTTGCTGTTGTCGGTCGTCGCCGCTTTCAGCCAGTAATTGCCGGCAGGCATAGCCGCAAGGCGTGCGCCGACCGTTTCGTCGACTTCGTTAAAGTCGTTTATGCCCTCGACCCTGCGGGAGCAGTATTCGTCGACGTATATGCCGAAAGTTATCTTCGTCCCCGCTTTTGGATAAGTCGGGTCTGCGGTGATAGTATTTACTTCGGGGTTATATTCGCTCCACGTCCACTCCGCTACGTTCGGCGTGGAAGCCCAGTGGTTCTGCATTTTCTGGACGGTGAACTGAACGAAAGTATCGAGCACGCCGTATTCCTGATGCGAATCGTTCGTCGTCGCGCGGAGATAATACGTACCCGCGGGCAGCTCAGAAAGCTTTAACGCCGTGGCGTTGTCGACTTCGCCGTTAACGCCGTTCACGGTATAAAACTCCTTTAAATCTTTGACGTATTCCATACCGCTGTAATCGGGCGAAAGATAAATGCCGTAACGTATTTTCGTCGTAACGTCGGCGTATTTGGGAACGGCCGCTATGATATTTACGGTCTTTTTGAAATCGCCCCACGTCCATGCGACAATCGAAGGCATTCTCAGCCAGCTGTTATCACCTTTCGATACTTCGAAAAGGTATCCGTGATCGAAAAAGTCGCCACCAAGCGTATCTGGGCCTAATCCCGTATAAGTATCGCCTTCCTCTATATTCGCGAAAATGTAATACTTGCCTATATCCAGCGCCGCAAGGCGATTTTTTACCGCGTCGGGCATCTCGCCGTCGTTATCGAGCATGAAAGCCGTCTTATCGTCGCTTACGCCCTCGAACCCGTCGCCGTAACCGAGCGGGATTTTATTTGAGTCGAATATTCTGAAAATGATGTTTTCCGTGCCGTATCTCGCTTCCGCCGTAATCTTGTTTACCTGCGGGTCGAACGTTTTCCAGCTCCAGCCGTTAAGCGAAGGCGGCACAACCCAAGCGTTAGTCGCCTTTTCTACTATCGTGAACTTAGCCACTACCGAACCCGTATAACCGCTTTTACCCGTAATCGTTGCCGTTGCGGTACCTTTTTCGGTGTTATCAGCTAAAACGACGTCGTACTTCGATACGTCGAGCGCCTTATCGTTAATTTTTACGGCAACGTCGGGGACTATGGGAGAACCGGTATAAAAGAATTCTGTTGCCGTACCCGCAGTACCTCCGCTCAGCGTAATTACCGCTTTTGTCAGCTCGACGGGCATAATCTCGAAAGTCGCCGTCGCCGAGCCCTTATAATACGGAGATACGCCCGTGACCGTAACGGTAGCAGTACCCACTTCCGTCCCGTCGGTTATTTCGACTTTGTAAACCTCGCCTATGTTGCTTATCACTTTTCCGTCGAGCGTAACCGTAATAACGGGCGTTATGGGGCTGCCGGTATAATAAAATTTATCTTTGCCGCGGGTCTCGTCGTCGCCGAAGTCGCCTCCGGTAACCAAAACTACCGCCGCGCTTAAATCAGGCGCCTCGTCGGCTTCATCCGCAAGCGCCGCACCGTGGGTAAATAATGACAATCCCAGAACGAGCAAAGCGCAACACAGCGCCGCCAGAAGCGTAGCCGTAAAGCCGCGTGTTTTAGATAATATGTATTTCATAGGCTTTTCTCCTTGAAAAATGTTCGTACTTTGTCAAAAAGACACTATTTCAAATTATATTCTATCACTTTGCATCGACAGCTGTCAAGTTATTTAAAAATTTCTCGGAAAAATTAAAAAATTACAAAATAAACCAAACAAGGCGCCCGTACGGGCGCCTTTATCGAGCTTTAAGCTATGGGGTGAAGATTTTTCAGCGACAAATCGAGTATAGGCGCGGAATGTGTAAGCGCGCCGCTGGAAACGTAGTCCACGCCCGTATCGACGATATTTTTTATATTTTCCGCGGTGACGTTGCCGCTGCACTCAGTAACCGCCCTGCCGCCGATAAGCGCGACCGCTTCCTTCATCTGCGCGGGCGACATATTGTCGAGCATTATGATATCCGCGCCGGCTTCGACCGCCTCTTTGCACATTTCGAGGTTTTCCACTTCCACCTCGACCTTTCTTACGAACGGCGAATATTCTTTTGCAAGCTTTACCGCGCGCTTCACGCCGCCCGCCGCGCCTATATGATTATCCTTTAAAAGTATACCGTCGGAAAGATTGTAGCGGTGGTTTACTCCGCCGCCCACTTTAACCGCGTATTTTTCGAAAAGCCGCATATTCGGCGTCGTTTTGCGCGTGTCTAAAAGTCTGGTTTTACTGCATTCGAGAAGCTTTACGAGCTTTGCGGTATAAGTCGCTATTCCGCTCATACGCTGTAAAAAATTGAGCGCGGTCCGCTCGCCCGATAAAAGCACGCGTATATCTCCCGTAACCTCGGCGAGCTTCATTCCGTTTTTAACCTCGTCGCCGTCTTTTACGAAAAATTCAATCTGCGTTGCGCCGTCGAGGATTTTGAACGTTCTTTCGAATACGTGCAAGCCGCAGATTATTCCGTCAGCCTTTGCGATAAGGCTGACGCTGCCCTTTACGTATCCGCTCATTACCGCGTTCGTAGAAACGTCCTCGCTCGTGATATCCTCTTTAAGCGCCATTTTAATAAGCTCGTCCGCGTTCACCGCGTCAGTTACGGGGTTTATCATTTTCCGCCTCCTTTATGGCATTCAACAGCATATTTTTGTATTTTTCGGCAAGCTTTTCGCCGTCCGCGTATTCACGCATATCCAGCCCGTTCACCGCTTCTTCGTAAACGCTTCTGTCCGCGGGCGAATAATTTCCGGCGATATCGACTGCCGCGCGCTCTGCGAAAAGAATACTTTCGAGCAGGGAGTTCGAGGCAAGCCTGTTCGCGCCGTGAACGCCGTTACAGCAGGTTTCGCCCACGGCGTAAAGCCTCGGCATCGTCGTCCTGCCGTTCAAATCGCTCCTTATCCCGCCCATAAAATAGTGTTGCGCCGGCACGACGGGCACGCACTCGTTAAATACGTCAACACCCTCTTCCGCACACCTTTTTATTATCGTGGGGAAATGCGTTTTAAGCTCCTCTTCGGGGATAACCCGCATATCCAGCCAGACGAAAGAAGTACCGTCCTTTTTCATCTGTCTGAGAATTTCCGCCGTTACCACGTCGCGGGGCTGAAGCTCGTCGGTGAATCTTTCGAAATTTTTATCGAGCAGCACCGCGCCCTCGCCGCGCACCGACTCCGAGATGAGGAAGCTCCTGCCCGACTTTTCGGAATACAGCGTGGTCGGATGAATCTGAATATAATTCACGTTATCGACGGCGACGCCGTGTTTGAGGCAGACGGCGACCCCGTCGCCCGTCAGAAGACGGAAGTTTGTGGATTTTTTAAATATGCCGCCTATCCCGCCGCAGGCGAGCACGGTGTAGTCTGAAAACACAGTCCTTATCTCGCCGTCGGGGCAGCGCGCGACTATGCCCAGACATTCGCCGCCCGAAACCACTAAATCGAGCATAGCCGTATCCGGCGCGATTTCCACGTTTTCAAGCTCCGACACGCTACGCATAAGCTTGGCGGTTATTTCCTTGCCGGTGCAATCCGCGTGAAAGCATATTCTGTTGCCCGAATGTCCGCCCTCGCGAGTTGCGGCGAGCGTGCCGTCCGCATTGCGCGCGAACTCCACGCCGAGCCCGACGAGCCCGTCAATTACGCCGACCGAACCGCGAATCATACATTCGACGGCGGCGGGGTTATTTTCATAGTGCCCCGCGCGCATAGTATCCTCAAAATAAGGCGCGAAGTCCGCTTCGCTCTGGAGGCGGCATATCCCGCCCTGCGCGAGATAGCTGTCGCATTTATCCGGCGTCTGTTTGCAGATTACAAGCGCGTTTCTGTTTTTCGGCAGATGCAGGGCGCAGTTTAGACCCGCAACGCCCGTGCCGACGATTATTACGTCGTATCTTTCTTTCATACTGATAAAAGTTTACACCAAAACTTTAATACTGTCAAACGAAGTTAAGAAGTTTGAAAAAATTAAGACGCGGTGCGGAATTTTTCCGCACCGCGCTTCAAATTAACATAGCTTTCGGGCTTTGGCAAGCTTGAATTCTGAATTATAACAGTTTGTTACTCTATATTGATAGTGCGCGCCTGAATTTTCTTGGGCGTCGATTTGGGCACGTCCAAAGAGAGTATACCGTCGGCATATTTTGCCTTTATGCTCTCCTCGGTCACGTCCTTGCCGACGTAGTAGCTTCTCTGGAAGGACTCGCTTATCTCTTTCCTCAGATATTTGGTCTTATCGTCCTTGTCGACGCGCTTGGTGCCGCTGACGGTAAGATATCCGTCTTCAAGCGATACAGAAAGGTTTTCCTTTTTGAAGCCCGGCATCTCTATATCCAGACTGTATCCGTTTTCCGTTTCCTTTATATCCGTCCTCATATCCTTGGTTTCGTCAAAGAAAACGGGTTTAAACAAACTGTCGAACGCGTCGAACAAGCTGTTTGTTTCATTAAATCTTTCAGGTAAATAGCGTTTCATAAAAATTATCTCCTTAAAATTTTATTCCGAAAGGCTTTCGTCTTCGTTCATATATTAAATACCGCAAAACCGAGCTTTCAAAACAAGTTTTGCGTTATGATTTTGTGAAGCTTTTTTAACAAAAACGTCACAATCGCGCATTCGACAAAAACGTATAAAATCTTCAGTAATCAACCCGTGCGCGGTAAAGTAAAATAAACGTGAGGTGAATTTATGAAAGTATCAGTATTATACGGTAAGAAGATTACCAACGGTGCAAACCTTAAAGGCTACGTGATAGGGGTCAACGCGGACGGCGACCGCATTACGACGCTTACCTGCGCCGACAAAGACGAAAATATTTTTTACGCGGACTTCAAAAGCGTTAAGAGCGTAAAGGGGAATATAAACTTCCGCGGCGAGGACTGCGGGAATGCGTACGGAGAACCCGTTCGCCTCGGCAAGCCTGTTTTCGACTGCGGCGGAAACTTCCTCGGCGTTCTTTCGGAAATGACCTACGAGGGCGACCGCATAACCGGCATTTACGCGGATAAAATCAGGTTTGACTTCGCCGATACGATTACCGGCGACGCCGTGCTTATCAAGAATACGGCGCGAATTTTGAAAAGCGACGTAAAAAAAGGCAACCGCACGATTATCAAGCGCGGAACGCCGCTGACCGCGGAAGTTTTGCAAAAGGCGGAGCAACGCGGCGAATACGTGCAGGCAAGCCTGAAATGCCTTTAAGCCGCGAGGCGCGGGCAAAGCTTAAATATTGTATTTAGCCATTAACTTCAACAAAGCGTTGAAATTATCGTTCAGAATATCCGATTCGAGCGGGGATAAGGTGCCTTTCGTCTGCAACACCGAAAGCGTGCCTTTGAGTTTTTCGAGCTCCTGCCTGTCGCCCTTGCCGAGATTTTTCAAAAGCAGCTTGTCGGTCACGGATATCGCATGTTCGAGCCGGACGCTGCTTTTTGCCGCGGGCATGTCGGGGCGAGCGGAAATTGCGGGCGGCTGCACGGGCATAGTCGAAAGCGTAACCGTAGCCGCGGACTTTGCGGCGGTCGGCGCGGAAAAAAAGCACAGCACGCCGTAAGCGAGGTACCCCGCCACCCAGAATATTGCCGCCGCAAGCACCGACTGGGGCAGTTCGTCAGCCGTTAAAAACGCCGCGAGCACGACCGCCGAATAAGCGTTTGCAAGGCAGAGGAAAGGTCTTTTGGAGGCCTGCTTTATTTTCAGCGAAACAAAGCACAGTACCAGCGTGATTAAAAACAGCGCCGCGAACGACCCGAATATAATCCACATAAGGGTATCTAATTTTACGGATGCGAGAGATGAATAAATTTTATTGATATAATCGGTAAACATATCAAAATTATAGCCGTCCTTTTTGTGCAAAAGGACGGCTATATCGTCGTATTATAAATCAATTTGTCGTTTTGAAAAAATATTTACGATTGTGGTTTTAACCTTACTTTCGTCTACCCGCATTATAAGCGACACCGCCTTTTTATACAGCGCAAGCTGCCGCGCGTAGCTTGAAACGAGCTCTTCGTCGGACTTTACCGAATACTTATAGTCAATAACCGCGTACCCCTCGGGCGTTTCCGCAAGCAAATCGATTGCGCCCTGAACGAGCACGCCGTCGGTCGCGGCGGTCTCCATAATTTCGTTTGCGGGCAACCGACATAAAAACTCGCGCTCTCTGTACAGCCGCAGACTGTCAAGTCCGTCGAATACGGGCATTGACAGTATTTCGGCAAGCTCGGCAGCGTTTAAAAGCCCGCGCTGCTCCCCGGTCAGCTTTCCTCTTTCGGTAAGCGCGGCGAGCTCCTCGTATATCCCCTTTTCGTCCTTTATGCCGAAATCGCAAAGCTCTAAAAATCTGTGGTAAGCCGTTCCGCGTTCGGTTCCCGTTTCCCCCTCGCCGCCGAAAAGGGCGTGCGTGCGGAAAAGGCTGTCGTCCTCGTTGAGCCTGAGTATCGCCGAAGCGGAGCTCTTGACGGGCAGATTGACGCTGTCCGCCCGAGCGTACTCGCGCATGAACTTTTCGGCGAGCGCCTCGCGAAGCTCCTCGTCCGGCTCGCCCAGCATAACCCCGCCGCGAATTAGCGCCGAGGTCTGCTCGGTCGGCTCCACCGTATCGTGCGGAAACGCCGAGATATCGAAAAGTTCGGAGTAAGACGAAGCGTCGATTGCGTCCAGCGTGCAGAATGCGGGCGCTTCCTGAGCCATAATATGCAATCGGCACATTGCGCGCGTACACGCGACGTAGAAAAGATTGAGTTCGTTTTTGAGCTCCTCTCTGCCGTTCTTGTCGGACACCAGTCTGCGCAGCACGGTCTGATAAGTCAGCCTGTCCCGCTCGTCGAAATATTTCGGCGCGAAGCCGTAACAGTCGTCGAACGGCATTTCGCTCTGCTCCCTGCCCTTGTAGCTCGCGCATACGTCCTCGATTATCACGACGGGGAATTCGAGTCCCTTGCTCGCGTGCATGGTCATAATTTTTATACTGTCGGACGAAGCCTGCGAAGGTGCCGTGATTTGACTGCCGCCCTTCAGCTTGTTCAAAAATGCGGACACGCTCAGTCCGTCGCCCTCCGCGGCGAACCTTCGTAGATTTTTGAGCTTTTCGCCCCCGCCGGCGGCGTACGCCGCTTCCAGCCCCGTACCTTCGAGAATTTTATCGATTACCTCCGCGGCGGTAAGCACCTCGGAAATTTCGCGGAGCCTGTCCACGCGCGCGTTGAAAAGCCGGAGTCTGCGCGCTATGATATCGTCGTTTACCAGATATTTTTCGCAGCACTTCCTGAAAGGCAGTCTGTACGCGCCCTTGGAAAATATCCTGATTTTGGAAAGGTCGTTGCAGGTCAGCCCGCCCAAAGGCGACAACAACGCGGTTGAAAGGGGGATATCCTGCCGGGTATTGTCTATGTACGACAAAATATCGAGCATCTGCTTTATTTCGGGGCGGGCAAGAATATCCGCCTCCTGCGCGCCCGAAACGGGATAGCCCGCGTCGGTAAGCGCCTTTACTATACCGTCCGCGCTCTTGTTCCGTTTGCGTGTAAGTATGCATATATCGCCGGGCGAGGTATCCTTCCACTCCCCCGATTTGAGGTCGTAGTGTCTGCTTTTGAGCTCGCGGCGAACGATTTCGAGCACGGCGAGCCCCTCGCGTGAATGTCTGACCTCTCTGCCTCCGCCCGCTACGGAATACACTTCGGGCTGAGTTCTGACCTCCTCGTCCTTGCCGAAAATATGAATTTCCGCACCGCCGAAGCCCTCGGGATATCCCCCGCCGCCGCGCATAATACTGCCGCGCGAATAGTCGAAGCCGCAACTCTGCTCGGTCATAATACCGCAGAAAAGCGAATTGACGAAATCGAGCACGCCGTCGGACGAGCGGAAATTGCTCGAAAGGCGGAGCGCGTTGCCGTCGCCCCCGTCGAACCTGTCGAACTTTTCGGCAAAGAACAGCGATTTGCTACCGCGGAAGCCGTAAATCGCCTGCTTGACGTCGCCGACGAGGAATACGTTCGCACCGCCGACGCGGCTGATTATTTCCTCCTGAACGGGGTTGACGTCCTGATATTCGTCAACGAACACGCAGGCATACTTCGCGTTTATTTCGGCTTTCACCTTTTCGTCGTTTAAAAGCGCGAGGGTGAGGTGTTCGAGGTCGTTATAGTCGAGCACGTTCTCGTCGCGCTTGATAGCGGTATATTCCGCGTCGAACTGCTTTAAAACCGCCGCAAAGGCAACCGCCGCCGGGCCGCTTTTCAAAAACCGCTCCTCCTCCGTTTCCGCGTCGGATATGTCGCCGCGAACGTCTTTATAAAGCGCGGTAAGCCCGTCCTTGAATTTTTTGAATATCTCGCCGTTAAGCTTTTCGATATCCGTTTTGTCAACGGGCTTGCGCATGCCCGTCAGCGGCTGTTGGGGGGCGAATATGCTCAAATCACCGGCGCTCAGCAAGGTTGCGCGCATATCTTCGAGCATTGCCGCGTATTCGGGACGGGGGCTTTTGAAATCCGAAGCGAACCTTTCCACCTCCGCGGCTAGCCGCAGATATTTATCGCGCGCGATTTCTTCGAGCTCGGTCACCACCCGCACGAAGCCCTTTTCGGTATACAACCCCGCGGCGCCGTCTAAAAGCTTGCCGTAGTCTGCGACTATGCGCAGCTTTTCGTACGACGTCAGTATAAGATTTTTCAGATATCCGTCGCCGCGTTTTTTTCTGTAATACTTCAAAAGCACGCGGAAATTTTCGTCGTCCTCGTCGTAGTATCTTTCGAAAAGCCCTTCTATTGCGCGCGCCTTGTATTCCCTTGCCGCCGCGTCGTCGGAGGAAATTATGCCGAAAGTACCGTCTATCCCGACCGCGTAAAAATACGTGCGCAGCAGCTTGGCGCAAAATGAATGTATTGTTGAAATATCCGCCGACTGAATTTTGGATAACTGAACTTTGAGCGAGGCGCGCATTATATCGTCGGATACCGCCATTGTTTCTATTATCGCCGAACGCAGTTTTTCCTTCATCTGCGCGGCGGCTTTTTTCGTAAACGTTACCGCAAGCACGGCGTCGAGGTCTACCCCGCTTTCAATCGCCCTTACGAGCTTTCGTATCATAACGAACGTCTTCCCGCTGCCCGCGGAAGCCGACACTATCGTTCTGCCGCCGCTCTCTATCGCGGCAACCTGCTCTTTGGTAAGTTTCACTTCAAGCCTCCGTTTCTGCGGACGATATCCGCTATCTCAGAACATTTCACGGTGCGGTGCGCGCGCTCCTCGCCGTCCACCCCGACGGCGAAGCCGCAGCTGCCGCCCATTTTGCAGAACTTACACGCGTCCGCCGCGGGCGACGGCTCGATATTGCCGCCGAGCATTTCGCGCGTGCCTCCGCGGGCTATGAGCCGCGAGTATCTCAAAAAATCGGTAAAGGTTTCGCCGTCCATGGCGGAGTCTATTTTTTTGCCGGAACGGTACGCGTCGAAATACGCGCTCTTTTTCTTTTCTTCCACGGTCGTATCCGAATTTGTTACGACCTCTTCGCTGCCGTCCATAAAGCCCTGCAACCTGAACACGCCGTCCGCCTTGCTCTTGTACTCGACCGTTGCGGGGAAGTAGTATGCGCCGACCGCGCGCCTGCCCGCGGAAGCCGCGGAAAGATACAGCGGCAGCTGTAATTTGAGCCCCATATAGTAGTGCGTCGCGGAGGCGTCTACCGAGCCCGTCTTATAGTCGATTATTCTGACCATATCGCCGCAGCCGTCGACCCTGTCTATTCTGCCGTTTATTTTTATCGCTCCGTCGAGATTGATTTCACATTTTTGCTCGCAGTTTTCGACCTTGAAATTCGAATTTGCTATCTGCTCGTACATGCCTGCGGACACGTCGACCGCTTCGGATACGAGCGCGGCGGCGGTATATTGCCCGCTCTTCGAATCGGTAAGCGCGGAATACGCGGGGGCTTTTAACATGTCCTCCGCAATTTCGCGGGCGCGGGCGCGGAGCAGCGCCCCGTCCTTTATCGCGCCGATTTCGGGCGCGACGGTCTGCAAAACGCCGTGTATAAAGTTACCCGCGTCGAGGGGGCGCATAGCCCCCTCCTCCCTTTCCTGCAATTTCAGCCCCTGCTGCATAAAATTGCGGTAAGGGCACGTAAAGTACGTTTCGAGCGCGGTCGGAGATATGCTGTTGAACGTGACGAAAAGGTTTTTTCCGTCCTCGATTTTCCGTTCGGCGGGTGGCGAAACCGCTGCCGCCGCCTGCTTTTCAAAGCCGCCGTCCTTTAAGACGGAATATATCGCCGCGGCGTGACGGGGGGATAAATCCGCCGTAAGCTTTTTAAGCGCGGGCAGCCTTTCGCTGCAACCGTACGGCAGCTCCGCCGCTTCGTTTTTAAGCCGGGCCGCGGAAACGGGTTTAAGCGCGCCGCCGTCCTTTACGGCAAACGCCGCCGAAGCGTAACCTATGATTTCGCTCGCGCCGCACTCCTCGCCGCCGCACCTTACGGGGTACGAAAGATACAGCCGTTTTTTAAACGCGCATATATTGAGCGCAACCTGCTCTCTGTTGCGCATATTGACCTGCCTGATTTTGGGGGAAATGTCGAGTTCGGCTTTTTCGAGCGCGGAGATTTCCCTGTCGGTTAAAAGCGCCGTATCCGCGCTTGCCGATGGCACGCCGTCGGTTAAGCGCGCGACGAACACCACGTTGCTGCCCGTGTTCGCCGTGGCGTACAAATCGCCCACGAACACCGCGTCCGCTTTGGGAGGTATAAGCGAAATTTCAAGCGCGCCGAAGCCGCTTTTGAGTATCGAGGCAAATTCCTTCAGATTAATATCCCCGCCCGCGGCGACCTCCTCCGCTTCGGCAAGCACGGATATGAGCCCCTCGTAAACCCTGCCGCTGAACTGCCCCGCAGTGGGATAGCTGTCCTTGAATTTTTCGGAAAGCTCTTTAAGCTTGTCCTCCACCTTAAAATCTTTTATAAGCTTTTTTATCCCGTCGCAAACTGCTGAGGAGCCGCCCCGCGCCGGGATAAACGCGAGCCCGCGCAGAAAAACGCCCCTTACCCGCTGTACGCTTTCGTACGAAAATTTTTTATCGTCGAGGATTTCCTTTTTTGGCTCCCTCTTTATCCCGCCCCTGAAATTCGCGAGGCGCAGCGCGTAGTTGCGGTACTCGTCCTTATCCTCCCTCGTCGCGGGAAAGAACGGCGAAGAAACCACCCCGTCCGTATCCTTGAACGAGCAGCCCGAAAGCACGCAACTTAAATAGTCGTTTATAAACGCGCACACGGGGTGCTCGGAAAGCTTCCTGCGCCTGTCTGCGTAATAGGGTATACGGTATTGCGAAAATACGCGGGCGATATCCCGCTCGGCGGCGGCGACGTCCGGCACCATAACCGAAATCTTCGCGTACCTTTCCCCGTCGTCCAGAACGTGCCTTTTGATTTTCGCCGCGATATATTCCAGCTCTTCCTCCTCGTCCGAGGCTTCGATAACAGATACGTTGCCGCAGGGCGCGGGGGTTAAACGGTAAAAGCTTTCGGGGTTGAAAAGGCTGCGCCTTAAAAGCTCGGCTTCGGGTATGAGCGTGCTCTGCGCAAACCGGTATTCCGCGCCGCCGAACCTCTCCGCCGCGCCCTCGAAAGCCGCCGCGCCCTCGTTGACGTATATATCCTCGTCTCCGCCGATAAACAGCCCCGTCGTATTTTTCGCGCTGCCGAAAACCGCGCGCACGCAGTCGAGCGCGGAGGTCGTAAACGAACGGAAACCGAGAAAAATCACGTCGCTGCCCGCAATCCTTTCGCTCGAAGCGATAACCCCGGGCAGTTCGGCAAGATAAGCGTTTCTGTCCGTCTTGCCGCTTTCCGCCAGATATTCGTTGTATTTGGAATACACGAGCGCGATATCGTGAAGCTTGCTTTCGAGTATGCCGCCCGCCGCCGCGCGCGCAACGTCGTCCGCGGAAATTTTAGAGGCGTATAAAAGCGCGAGCGTATCGTATACCGCCGCCGCGGACGCCGCCGCGGAAAATCTGCCGAAAAGCTTCAATTCGTCCTTATTCTCTTCGATGATTCTGCGCACGACCATTGCCGAGCCCTGGCTTGACAGCACTCCGCTTTTTTTGCCGCGCTCCGACGACAGAAAACGCGCGAACGTGAAAACCGACACGCTGAAAGTTCCGCCGACAGCCGCGCAAACCGTGCGCTCCGCGGCGAGAGTGAGCCTGTCCTCGCAGAAAATAAGCGTGTTTTTCTTGTCCCGCTCGTTGGCGGTTATTATGCTTTTAAGTTGTTCGAGCGCAACCGACAGCGCGGGGCAAACTATGCTTTTTATCATAATAATTTTTTCCTTGAAAGTATTATATCATATCGTGCGGGAATTTTTAAAGAAATTATGGCATAAAAGTTTTTACAATTAAAATAATTTGTGTTATACTTAACTATATGAAAACATTTGGTAAGATTGCCGCGCTTTTTTTAGCGGCGGGAATGAGCGCAACCATAGCGGGCTGCTCCGGCTGCGCGGGCTGCAATTCCTCGAACAAAAACGAAACGCTTACGAATTCGAACTGGTACACGGGTACCAGCTATAAGGGTATTCAGCCCTCGTTCATAGAGGGAAACGTCCCCTTTTCCCCAGAAAAAATAACCTATTCCGTATCGTACGACAACACAAACGCGGGCAACGCGACGTACGCGCCCGAGTATAAAGACGGCGGAAGCTTCACGACCGAGTTCTACGCGAAGAAATTCGACTGGGCGAGCGACAAAATCCCCGCGAAATACAGGTCGGACAAGCCCGATACGGAAATTGTGTATTTTTACAGAACCGAGCTGAAAGTTTCGGTAAGATATACAATGAAAACGGGCGACGGGGCTAAGAGCAAATGGTTCGACGACAGCGTGGTTACCGAATGTTGCTTCCGCGCGGCGGAAAAAAATCTGCAACCCGTGTACTCAAGCCGCACGACCAAAAGCGCAAGCCCTGCGAATTTACAGCCCGATACTCTTGAAAACGCTTACCGCGTCGTCGAAGAGTCGTACGAAAACTTTTATAACCGCGACTGTACAGAGGTAACAAGCATAAAGGACGGCAAGCCCGACGAGGCGAAAGTTTACGGCGGCCTCAACAAGCTCAAAAACACGCTTTTCGATAATTCCTCGCTGTATATTGCGATGCGCAGCATGCGCCTTTCGGCTGATTTTTCACAGCGCATAAATTTGTTTTCGGCTGCCGACAAAGGGGTTTACGACTACGTCGTTTCGGGCGCGGACAGACCTTTCGCCGACGACGAACGCGCGGCTATAACCGAAGTTATGAAATCCGCGGAGCTGTACTCCCCCGCAGCGGAAAACGACGAGGGCATAAAGGCGGTTGCGGCGAATATAGTTTACGCGGGCGGCGACCTTACGGGCACCGTACAGACGGCGTGGTTTGCCGCGGTTGAAAACACCGACTACAACGTACCGCGCGCAACGATGCTGAAACTTTCTATCCCTTTGAGCTTTTCGCTCGGCACGCTCAACTTAACGATTGAAAATGTCGAGTCCACACTCTGGAATAAATAAAAAATACACAAAGCGGGGTTCGCATATCGCGAACCCCGCTTTATTATTATCTGAAATTTTTTATCTGCAGCTTTAAAAGCGAATTTTCGTCGGTAAGCTTTTTTATTACCGCGGTAAGACGCTTGTTCTCCTCTTTTAAGCTGCCGGCGAGCCTGTCGTAGAGCCCGTTGATTTCGTCCTCGAGCTTCTTGCGCGCCTCGTCGGTGCCGCCCTCGAGCCCGCACTCCTTCATAAGCTTTTCTATGCGCTCGGGCTGTTTCGTGAGCACGTTTCTGTATTTGTTCTGATAGCGGAGCATAAGCTTGTCGTCGCCGCCCGCAAGGTTTAAAACGGCTTTACGCACCGATACCCCCTTACTCTTCTGCTTTAAGATTTCTTTGAGCATTTCGTCCGTTTCCGCTTCCGAAAACTGAATTATTTTTTCGGCTTTGAGCCCCGTGCCGTTCAATAAATTTTTAACGCGTTTATCCCCGCACGAACGCAGCAGCGCGTAATAATAATTTCTTACGCTGCCCTTTGCCCTGCCCGTCTTTTTTGCGTAGGACTCGAACAAGCCCGAAAGCGTCATACCGGTTTTTTTGCCGTCGCGCACGAATTCAACAAGATTTTTCGCCTCTTCTTCCGTATAGCCGTTGATTTTATTCATACGAACCTCCGTGATTTTTGTTACAAGGTTTATATTGACATAAAACCGCCGATATATACATAAATAATTAAATATGAGGTTATATTTTCTTTCCCGCGTGACGGCGGCGCTGAAACTCAACGGCATTTATCTCGGCGTTATAAACGGCTTTGAAAAGTTTGTCGAGCTCGACCCCGCGGACGGCATATTTGCGGAGGTTATACCCGCGGACGAACTTCAACCCGCAGGGTTTTTCATTAACGAAAATTTTTTGAACAATCCTCCCGCCTTTGCGGACGTGTATCTGACCGAGGGCGACGCGATTGTTTATATTAAGGATTTCGCTTTTAAATCGTCGCGAATAGAAGTAATTTACCAGACGAGGTTCTGCGGCAACCTCGTAACGGTGTTCTCGCAGGGGGAAACATACCTGTCGGCAGAGGGCGCGGAGTACAGCTTAACGCCCGTTCCGCAGGAGTTTAAAGCCGTGCGCGCGGAAGAGCGGAAATTAGGCGGGCACGACGTGCTTGCGCTGTACGGCGGCGATTATCTAATTATTATTTCCGATACGGGGAAGGTGATATTTTCAAACGAGATACGGCGGGCGGAATTCAACGACGAGCTGCGCGCCGACGTGCCCTTTGCTACGTGCACCGCGGCTATAGCGCAATGCGCGTACGGTTACGACGGCGACGCGCTTACGCTTTTATCGAGCAAAACGGTTGAAACCCGCCCGCCCGAAAACGACGTAATACACTTCGCGTTTTTCGAAAGCGTGCTCACGCGCGGAAATTTCGCGCGGTACCTCGACGACGAGCTGAAACCGCGCGCAAACGATTTGAAAAGCTACCTCGGGGAATTTGTAAGCGTGGCAGTGCCGCCCGAAAAGTTTTATTCGGTGCACGGCAACCTGACCGCGGCGGGGCTCGTCTATCCGAAAACGGAAAATCTTTTCGAAATAAAATATTTCGCAGTCGACTTGACCGACGGAAAAATAAGCAACATCTACCCCGTGGAATAATTTCCCCGCACTAAAAAAGGGCGCTTGACGAAGCGCCCTTTTTGCAAACTATTTTAGTATTTCGTTACTTCCACCGTCTTAACGATAAGGGGTACCGAAGTCATTGTAAACTGCTTTTCGATATCTCTGCCGTCGTCCTCCGCAAACCTGTCGAGGCTGTCGACCTTGGTGTCGACCGTAGTCGTGAATTTGCTGATAGTGTCGACGTAGTCGGCAATCGCGTCGGTAAGCGACTGTAAAACCTTTTTCGCGGAGTCGTTGCGGAGCTCGCCGAACACGCAGTATTTGGTTGCGCTGTACGACGTTGAGCTGCCCATCTGCATAGTGAAAAGGCTCGTCGCGCAGTTATAGCGATAATCGTGTTCGAGAAGTTCGCCGAAGCTGTTCTTTATGGTGACCTTCTGGTTTGAATCGCCCTTTTCGTAATACATCATTTTAAGCGCGCCGTAAGAAGCCGAAAGCGCGCCCGACTCTATTTTATGGTCGTTTTCCGAGAACTCGCCTATAAGCGTTGCAAGCGCGTCGGCAGAGTCGACTTCGGGTTCGCCCTTTTCGTTGTAGACGGTGCGTTTGAACACCGACGGGGTAAACCCACCCGCTTCGAACATTTCATAGTACGCCGCTTCCTTGCAGTTATTTTCAAGATACTCCGCCAAGGAGCCGGAAGTATAAGATGCGCTGTAATCGGTCTGAATTTGTTCCGAGCCCGACGAAACAGCGGCGTTATACGAATACGCGCCGCCAACCCAGTCGTTGTTCTTGTAGTCGTGGATTATGGTATTATCGTAAAATCCGCCGTCGGCAAGCTCGATGAAGTGCTGAACGGTCTGCGGATACATATTTCTGTAAAGGGTATACTCCACGTCGTAAGTTTCTTCGAGGAAGCTTATCGATATTTTAACGCGCGGATGTTTTGTTTTAATCGTGCACGCGGACGTTGCGGCGGATACGCCTACCAACCCCGCAAGCGCTAACGATAAAATTGCTACTTTGGATTTTTTTGACATTGCTTGTCCCTACCGTGATATAAAGTAAAGGGTAACCCATTAAACGATTACCCTTTCATTTTACTTTTTATTCAATTTATTGTCAATCATTTTTAAAGTCATTTCCCTTTTATTTTGCCTTACGGAAAAATGCTTGCGGTACGCAAATAAAAAACCCCGCGGTTCAAAGCTCCGAACCGCGGGGTTAAATTTGTTTTTGAATTATTCCATAACAGCCGTTGCGCCTGCCGCTTTGAGGTCTGCAACGATTTTCTCTGCTTCTTCTTTAGCAACGTTCTCTTTAAGCACGCCGCCCTTTTCAACAGCCTGCTTTGCTTCTACAAGGCCAAGGCCGGTGAATGCGCGAACAACTTTGATAACGTCGATTTTCTTTGCGCCGCAATCTTTGAGTACTACGTTGAACTCGGTCTTTTCTTCTGCCGCCGCTGCGGGAGCTGCGCCTGCCGCGGGAGCCGCCGCTACTGCTACGGGAGCCGCTGCGGATACGCCGAATTCTTCTTCAAGCGCCTTTACAAGCTCGTTGAGCTCTAATACGGTCATGGATTTAACTTCTTCAATAAACTTTTTAACGTCTGCCATTTTTAAAATTCTCCTGAAATTTTTATAATTAATATTTTTTTGCGTTTTTATCGGGCAACGCAACCCTTAATTTTTGTTTTTAAGCTTAGCCTTTCTGCTGTGCAATACCGTTGAGTACCCTTACGATACCGGACAACAGATTGTTGAGCACGCCTGCGAAGTTTGCAACGGGCGCCTGCATCGAGCCGAGCATCTTTGCAACCAGCTCTTCCCTCGAAGGCATGGAAGCGAGTGCTTTTGCGCCTGCCTTGTCAACGTAAGAGTTATCGACGAACGCGCTCTTTACAACGATTTTACCGTCGTAAGTTTTAGCGGCTTCCGTCATAAGCTTTGCTGCGCAGGTTTCGTCCGCGCCGAAAGCAACTGCCGTAGGGCCGTTGAGGTCAGCGTCGAAATCTTTAAATCCCAAGTCGTTGAAAGCTTTTCTTACAAGCGTGTTTTTGTAAACTTTGTATTCGCAGTTAGCCTGTCTGCATTTGTTACGAAGTTCGGAAACTTCCGCAACGGTTAACTTATTGTAGTCCACCAGAACGACAGATTTAGCGTCTTTAATCTTGTTGATAATTTCTTCAACAACAACTTTTTTAGCTTCAAAATTAGCCGACAAATTTATTACCTCCTTTATCCCGTTCACGCATTTCTTTTTCTTCGAAAAACAAATGCCGTGATTTTAAAATGCGGTAGCGAAAACGCTTAACGCGTGAAATCAATCCCCGCTTGCGTTTTCCGACATTTATTTTTCCGGAATATATTAATCAAAAAAACAATTCCTTGCGCTTAGAGTGACGCAAGGAATTAAAATAATCGCTTATCGTAATTACCCGTCACCTGAGCGGGGTATTGAGCTTGAAGCACCCGCCGTCTTCGGCACAGAAATTATTTACTTTGTCATTATAGCCGTTTCTTCAACGAAAGTCAAACGATTTTTAATCTGTTTTTATATTTTAAATTCTTTTTTCAAATTCAAAGTCATAAACTTGTACTCGTTTAACGCATGTTCTTTTTCGCCTATCCCTATCAGCTTAACGCACTTCTCAACCACTTCGTATATATATTCGTAATATTTTTCTTTTTTATTGGATGAATTTATTTTTTCTACTATTAACGGCGCAACCGAATAATACTCCTCTACAAGCGCACGCCCCTCTTGCGTCGATTTAAGATAGGTATCGCGAAAACTTCTAAGCACTGTCAACTCTTCGCAGTCATCCGCTTTGCCCATAAAATCCACGCACGCGGACGTAAGAAAACAACCGCTGCCTCCACCGCTTTTGTAAGTGTTTGGTTCAAACTTATTACACGAGCCGTTTTCCGTCACATATTTGTTTAACAATGTGCACCCGTAAAGGGTAGGCTGTAACAACCGCTTTTGTTCATAAGACCTGCTGAAATACAGGCAATCCTTGCAATAACCCATTTCAATTTCTCCGTTGTTATATTATTTGCACCTATATAGGTGCAAATTTATTATATTAATTGCGTATAATAATGTCAAGCGTTTGTGCTAAAATAGGTGCAAAAATTTTTATGAATACGGAAATCGAAAAGCGCATAGGCAAAAATATAAAAGTTTTAAGGGAAAGCGCGGGAATAACTCAGGATTTATTGGCAGTCAAATTGCAGCTTAGCGGCTGCGATATTACAAGAAGCGCGGTTGCGAAAATAGAAGTCGGGCAACGGCATATTTATCCCGACGAAATTATTTTAATAAAGCAAATATTAAAAGTTGAATACGATGATATATTCAAATAAAAAAACGGAGACGATGCTCCGTTTTTTATTTGATTTTTAGGCTTAGCCCGTGAAGGCTG
Organism: uncultured Clostridia bacterium; assembly: GCA_947572415.1. Classification (GTDB taxonomy): domain Bacteria; phylum Bacillota; class Clostridia; order Christensenellales; family Borkfalkiaceae; genus Coproplasma. The sequence continues at coordinate 38,144 of CANPBT010000011.1, forward strand.
AATTTTGGATAAATTACGCCGCAAATGCGACAAGGCGGAATTGACTTCTGCCGTTAAGTCGCATTACGACCGCGTTAATCACGAAAAATTTGCAAAGCAAATTTTTGTGAGTTTTTTTAGCCTTTGTTGTAGGTGACTTTTACGCCGGGGCCCATTGTAGCGGCAAGAGTTACACTCTTGATATACTGTCCCTTTGCTGCCGCGGGCTTTGCCTTGACTACCGCGTCCATAAGCGCGTTGAAGTTTTCGGCAAGCTTTTCGGCCCCGAACGACTTCTTGCCGATAGGGCAGTGAATGATAGCCGTTTTATCCAGACGGTATTCAACCTTACCTGCTTTAACTTCCTGAACAGCCTTGGCAACGTCCATAGTAACCGTGCCGGACTTGGGGTTGGGCATAAGACCTTTGGGGCCGAGGATACGACCGATACGTCCTACCATACCCATCATGTCGGGTGTGGTAATCATAACGTCGAAATCGAACCAGTTGTCTTTTTGTATCCTCTGAATGGTTTCTTCCGCGCCGACGAAGTCCGCGCCCGCTGCCTGCGCCGCGTCAGCCTTGTCGCCTTTCGCGATTACGAGCACTTTTTTGGTTTTACCCGTGCCGTTGGGAAGTACCAGAACGCCGCGCACCTGCTGGTCCGCCTGTCTGGGGTCTACGCCCAAACGAATATGAATTTCGATAGTTTCGTCAAATTTCGCTTTCGCCGTTTCAAGGACGGTTTTGATAGCCTCGTTTACTTCGTAAGACTTGGACCGGTCGTAGCTCTTTATGCTTTCTGCGTATTTCTTAGCAAGTTTCATAATTTACTCCTCCACCGTTACGCCCATAGAACGGGCGGTTCCCTTGACCATGCTCTTAGCCGCGTCCAGATCGGAGCAGTTAAGGTCGGGCATCTTCGTCTTTGCGATTTCCTCAACCTGCGCTTTGGTAAGCTTGCCCACCTTATCCCTGTTGGGGCGCGCGCTCGCCGTGTCTATACCCAGCGCCTTTTTGATAAGCACGGGCGTAGGGGGCGTTTTGAGGATGAACGTGAAGCTTCTGTCCTGATAAATGGTTACTACGCAGGGGATAATAAGCCCTGCCTGGCCTGCCGTTTTTGCATTGAATTCCTTAGTAAAGCCGGGTATGTTGATACCGTGGGGGCCCAGCGTAGAACCTACGGGGGGCGCGGGGGTTGCTTTACCGGCAGGAAGCTGCAATTTAACTACCGCAGTGATTTTCTTTGCCATAAAAATTCCTCCGTGTGGTTAAAACGAATACGCCTTAAAGATTTGACGTAATCTCCCACAAAATAAGTTCACAAAAATTTGACCTGCAAATTTTTCATGATGGTATAAAGACGAAAACAAAAACCGTTTCGGCATTATCATATTTATAAAAACGCAGAGATGCAAGCAAGACAAGGCGAACGGGCATTTACGAGGGGAGCATACATTGACGTTTGCAACCCGGAGTAAAGCGGAGTTCAACGATGTATTGCGCCGCATATATGCGTTTTAAGAATCAAGTTTTTTGATTTGGATATACTCAACTTCAACGTCCGTATTTCTGCCGAACATCTGTATGTTGAGCTTAGCTTTGTGCGCGATATCGTTCAGCTCGGTTATAGTGCCTTCGAAGCCTTCGAGAGGGCCCGACTCGACCGCAACCTTGTCACCGATGGAAAATTCGCCCGTGGCGACCGTGTCCTCGAGGCGCATTTTGCGGATTTCCGCCTCTTTCAGGGGTATCGGTCTGCCCTGCGGGCCTACGAAGCCCGTAACGCCGCGCGTGTTGGTTATCCAGTACCAGAGCTGGTTCGAGTAAATCATTTTAATGAAAACGTAACAGGGCAACAGCTTACGCTCGACAAGCTTACGCTTGCCGTTTTTTTCCTCTATCGTCTGCTCCATAGGTATCTTGACGTCGAACACCATATTTTGCAGATTATTGTTTTCGATAAGCCGCTCAAGGTTATCCTTGACCATAGACTCGTAGCCGGCGTAAGTATGAAGAATATACCAGCACGGCGTAGTAGTAACGTCTACCATTTTATTCTCCGATACCTTTTATGTTGGTGATAAGGTTCAAAAGTTCCTGCAAGCCGTAATTGATTGCCGTGACGAACACGGTAAATACGAGCACGACCACAAGTACGACGCAAGTCGCCTTTACCACTTTCGGAAAGCTCGGCCAGGTTACCCTTTTCAGCTCGGAAAAGGTTTCCTTTAATTTTCTGCCCATTCTTACGAAAATGTTGGGCTTTTTGACCTTGTTATCGTTTTTCTGCGCCATAATAACTCCCCTAAATTACTTGGTTTCCTTATGTTCGGTATGCTTTTTGCAGAACGGGCAGTACTTTGAAATGGTGAGCCTGTCCGGGTCGTTACGCTTATTCTTGTAGCTGTCGTAATTTCTGCGCTTGCATTCGGTGCATTCGAAAGTTATTTTAGCCCTTGTTGATGCTTTCATTTTGGAAAACTCCGTACAAAAAAATTACACCCCCGTTTTTGGGTGTAATGGAAGTTTAACATATAAAGCCGCGCGTGTCAACCGTTTTCGTAATTTTTTGCATTATTTTTTAATAAATCCGCGCGCAATGCAAATGCGCGCGGATTTGTATAATCGGTTATTTACCTTTAATAAAATCGAGCACTTCCTCGAACAGCTTTTTTCTGTCCGCCGTTTTCGTGAACCGAGGAGTTTTGTCTCTGAGCTCTTTGAGGCACTTGGGCACCGCCATAGCCGTAGCCGCGTGCAGCCGTTTTATGCCCTTGAAGCTGTCCTTTACGTCGTTGCCCGTTACGGCGTACAATACGTCCTGCGGGAATTTGTACGGGTTTGCGGTAGAAACGATAACCATTTTCGTTTCGTCCTTTTTGTTCTTTTCAAACCAGTCGACGGCGACCTTCATTGCGCAGCCGGTGTGCGTATCCATAGTATAGCCCGTATCGACAAACACGTCGTACATCGCTTCCACGCTCGTTTCTTCGTTGGCATAACCGCCGTCGAATATTTCCGCAATCGCCTTGCGCTCTTCTTCGGTGATTTCATACCTGCCCTCGGTTTTAAGCTCGTTCATCCGCTTTGCGGTAAGCTTTGCATTTCTGCCCGAAATTTCGAATAACAGCCTTTCGAGGTTTGAAGATACGAGTATATCCATGGAAGGCGAAGTGGTTTTGTAAAATTCGCGGTGAATATCGTAAACTCCCGTATTAAAGAAGTCGGTAAGCACGTTGTTCAGGTTGGAGGCGCAATGCAGTCTGCGCACGGGCAAGCCCATTCTCCTGGCGTAGTACGCAGCGAGGATATTTCCGAAATTGCCCGTGGGCACCGTGAAGTCTATTTCCTCGCCCTCCTCAATCTGTCCCGAGGACAATAAATCGAGGTACGCCGAAAAATAATACGCGACCTGCGGTGCGAGCCTGCCGAAGTTAATCGAATTTGCCGAGGAAAGCATCACATTGTTTCCCGCAAGTATTTCATTGTATTGTTCGTTCGAGAAAATTTCTTTTACCGCGGTCTGGCAGTCGTCGAAATTGCCTTTGACGGCAACCACGTTGACGTTTTTGCCCTCCTGAGTGCACATTTGCAGCTTCTGCATTTTGGAAACGCCGTCCGCGGGATAAAAGACCATTATCTTAACGCCGTCAGCGTCCTTGAAGCCTTCGAGCGCGGCTTTGCCCGTATCGCCCGAGGTTGCGACGAGCACTAAAATTTCCTCGGTTATGCCGCAGATATCGCAGCCCTTTCTCAAAAGGTACGGCAGCACGGTGAGCGCCATATCCTTGAACGCGCAGGTGGGGCCGTGAAAAAGCTCGAGGATATACACCCCGTCGTCGAGCCGCACGAGCGGCGCGGGGTCGGGGCCCTCGAATTTAGCGTAAGCCGCCTCGCACGCGGACAAAAGCTCCTTTTCGTCATATTCGTCAAGGAACTTCATTAAAATTTTAGTGGCGCGTTCGGGGTAGCTCATACCCAGCATTTCGTCCATTTCTTCCTTTGTTACCTGCGGGAACTTTTCGGGCACGAAAAGCCCGCCGTTTGAAGAAAGCCCCTGTACGATTGCTTTTGCGCCGGTAACCTTTTCACCGCCGCGCGTGCTGATAAATTTCATCTTGTCACTCCGAAATAATTATAAAACGGCGCAGTGGTACTGCGCCGTCTGTCAATGTGCTTTTTTATGCAAATTTTGCAACGAAATCGGGCAATTCCTCTTTCGCACAGCTGCAAGTAATGGTTATGGTTATTCCGTTGTCGTTGGAAATCTTTTCCAGCATATAGAATATGCCCGCAAGGTCTTTAAGCTCTTTGCCGGCGATACGCGCCACGCCGTCTATGTAAATGAACTCGTGGTCGCTGTTGCACGCCGCAACGCCTTTGACGAACCCGCACATGGCTTCTTCGCCCGCTATAGCCCAGTCCTTTACGTCGATAAAACGAACTTCGCGCGCAAGGTCGTACATATAACGTTTGGTATCGGTGATAAACACGCTCAATCCCTTTGCGCTCTGCGCGTCTGCGTTAGCCGCCTCTATAAGCTTTTTGGTCTTCCCTGCGCCCTTGGGGCCGTATATTAATTTGATCATTGAAAGTCCTCCTATATTCTGTAATACTATTCTATCAAGAAAATAAAAGAATTTCAATACCTTTTCGAAAATTTCTTTAAAAATTTATAAATTATTCGCATTCGCGGGCAAATTCGGCGATTTTATCCAGCCCTTCGCACAAATCCTTTTCGGATAGCGCGTACGAAATACGAATTGCGTCGTCCTCGCCGAAGCATACGCCGGGGGTCGCCGCGACTTTTTTGTGCGTAAGCAGCAAATCGGCGACGTCCATACTGCCGCGTATCCTTTTGCCCTCGTAATACTTGCCGTAAAGGTTATCGCAAAGAAGCATTACATAGAACGCGCCGTCGGGCTTTACGTAGTCGAGCCCCAAAGGCTTCATGGCTTCCAACTTTTCAAGCATTATTTCGCGACGTTTGCCGAACGCCTTTATCATATCGCGCATAGGCTTGTCGTCGCCGGTCAACGCGGCGATAGTCGCGTACTGCGTCATTGTGTTCACGTTCGAGGTGGAGTGGCTCTGGAAAGAGGATATCGCCTTAGCCACGTTTTCGGGGGCGGCAAGATAACCCAGACGCCAGCCCGTCATCGCGTAGGATTTGGATACGCCGTTTATGACGATAGTCTGCTCCTTCATGCGGGGCGAGCACGCCGCAATCGAAAAGTGCGTTTCCCCTCCGTAGATAAGCTTTTCGTAAATTTCGTCGGAAAGCACGGTAAGGTTATATTCCTCGCAAACCTCGGCGATTTTGCGAATTTCGTCCTCGGTATACACCGCGCCCGTGGGGTTGCAGGGACTGTTGAAAATGAGCATTTTCGTTTTGGGCGTAATCATATTTTCAATCTGCGCCGCAGTAACCTTATAGCCGTGACGGGCTTTTGCCATAACAAAAACGGGCACGCCGCCGCAGGACTTGACGACTTCGGGATAAGTAAGCCAGTAGGGCTTGGGGATAAGCACCTCGTCGCCGGGGTTGATTGTTGCGAATATCGCGTTGAAAATAGAGTGCTTCGCGCCGTTTGAAATTATAATCTGCGAGGGGTCGTATTCGAGATTGTTGTCTTTTTTAAGTTTTTTGACGATAGCTTTTTTGAGTTTGGGGAGCCCCGAAGCCGCGACGTATTTTGTATAGCCCGCGTCCAGCGCGTCCTTCGCCGCCTGAACTATGTGGGCGGGGGTGTCGAAGTCGGGTTCGCCTACGCCGAAATTGATTACGCGTTCGCCCGCGGCTTTCAGCTCGTTCGCCTTTGCCGAAATGGCGAGCGTCATTGAGGGCGCTATTGAGGAAACTCTTTCTGATAAATTAATCATAAATACTTCTCCCGTATAAGGTTTGGAATAATTATACATTAATTTCCGCGTATTTGCAAATATATGAATACACTTTATCCGCCCAGCGACATTTTGTTATTTAAAAATAGTATTTGAAAATTCTTAATTATGGCTTCCCCTTTGGGGAAGCTCCGCGCAGCCTGCATAGCGGTGATGAGGTAAATAATTTTCATCCTCATCCGTCTTATTCTCGCCACGCTACGAATAAGTCACCTTCCCCTACTTGGGGAAGGCTTTATTGCAGTAAAAAAATTTTAGGCCATTTTACGGAAGAACATTTAAAAGAAATTAAGCAAATTTTAAAATTCGAAAAATAAAAAGCTCCCCCCTATCAAGAGGGAAGCATTTTTTATAAGCAAACGAATTTATCGGCATATCCACTCACCGAAGAAATATAAGTGCTCAATAAATTATAAGAAACGTATAGTTTTAAACTGCTTGCCGTATTGTCGAAACAGCTACTGCCTATATCCGCAGCTCTGTATGTATTTTTAAAAACTACTTTATTCAGATTTGTACAGCTGTTAAACGCACTGATACAGAGCGTAGATAAATTTTTCGGCAATTCAATCTGCGTAAGACTGCTACACCCTCCGAAGGCGGCAACTTCGATTACATTCAGCTCGGAATCATCGGAAAAAATAATGCTTTTCAAATTTTTACAATCGATAAAAGCGGCACAGTCGATTTTAGTAACCGAATCAGGAAAAACAACCTCCGTCAAATTCTTACATTCGCCAAACGCCGACACCCCTATTGTTCGTAATGTGCTAATGTTTGAAAATTTCAGGCTTTTAATGTTTTCACACCTTAAAAATGCGTTTTGTGCAATAGAAACAACCTTTTTCCCGATTATTTTTTCGGGAATAATCAATCTTTCGGGCATTTCGCCCTCTACCCCCGTAATCTTTAACGAATCAGTAGTAACATTTTCTGTCTTAAAGGTTGTTCCGCGTAAAGCCAACACGCTGTCGTAAGCGTTTAATTTTTTTACCGTATGAGTTGCACCGTCATAAGACATACTTATTTCGTCGGCGTAATTTAAAATCAGCTCTTTTAACTCTTTACCGTTTAACCCCGAATTAATTGAAAGCAATAACGCGGCAACACCGGTAACAATCGGCGCAGCCATAGAAGTACCCGTCATATAATGATAGCCTTTGCTTACATGATTTTTTTTAGTTTCTTTGTCAGAGTCACTTGTAAGTTCCCAATCAAACTTAGAACATATATTATCGCAAACGGTTGTCGAAAATGTACTAAATATATTTACGCCCGGGGCGTAGATATCAACGCCATTACCGTAATTAGAACCTATGTCTTTTTTAAAAACTTCCCAACGTCTTCCTTCGCTATCCAGCGCACCAACTACGAGCATATTATGTTTATCACTGCTTACAGGAAAAGTACATCCCGAACTGTTGAATTGCTTATTTTGATTCCCCGCGGACGCTACCAATAAACCGTTATAATTGTACAAAATCCATTCAAAAGAATTCAAATCTGTTGCATAATCTTTATTATTGAATTCTTTCTCATAATTTTCTATGCTGCTGCTTAGGTTCAAAACCGGTATTCTTTCAGCGATTGCATATGCTATCGCTTTAACAAGGTTAGAAGCAAAATACATATCGCCAGCTAATTGCAACGACACCAACTCGACTTCTTCATTCACCCCTTCAATACCCAGAATTTCATTTTCTTTGGCGCCCACTAAACCCGCAACGTGAGTGCCATGCCCCACCTCGTCAATGTATTTATCTTTATTAATAAAATAACTACATCCTAGCGTTTTACTGATATTGTTTTGCAAACTCGCGTGAGCACTATCAATTCCCGAATCAATAATGCCTACTTTAACAGAAGCGGAGCCCTTCGTCATTTCCTTCGCATTTTTGAGTCGTATGCTTTTTTGCCACCAATCCTTATTAATCGTTTCATCGCTGACAACTTCGCTTAAATAAGTTGAAGTACCGACACAACTTTCTTCAACAGTCGTACTTTCATTTTCCAAAATAAAATCAGGCTCGGCGCAAAAAATATCCGCGCGCCTTTCAAAAGTATGTACCGCATTCAATACGTTTTGTTTACCCGCGTATTTTAGCGTAAGGCGCAAAACGGTTTTAAACGATTCGCGATTAAACAGCCTGTTTTCCTCTTCGCTCCCCGCGCTTTGTCTCCGCAACATGTCCTTTATACTCTGAGTCAAATCTTCCACTGCCGAAATTTCCGCTTCGGGGAAGTCCTTTGCGGAATAAGTTTTAAAGTTATCCGCCCCGTCGTCCATAATGACGATAACCTTATCTTCCGCAAAGCTATCGTCAATCGTCGCCGCGCAAAGCTTCTTTTCCTCTTTTTCGGCGGCGTCCGCATATGAATTAAAACTCGCACCCGTAGAAAACAAAATAGCTACGGCAAGCAGTAAAGATAAAATAACACTTAAATATTTAAACTTCGATTTAATTAAAAATTTTTTCATATGTTTTTCCTCTTAAATTTATTTTTCAAACGGCACCCATATATGCATATAAGGCATAGACTGGTCATATATGTTAAAATGCTGTCCGTCATGAATTTTTATTGCGATTTTGCCGTTATATTCTCCGTAATAATCAACACTAATATGTAAATCATTTCTATCATTTATGAAGTCTATATCCTGCAATAAATAGTCGTGGACTATTTTATCATTAATTCCCTGCCCACCCAAAGGCTCTTCCGAATATTTGAATTCAAATTCGCCGTCTTGCGGCCATAAGCCGAACTCGCATGCTTTTTCCAACTTGTAAAACGCTCCGTATGACTTTTTGGGCGCAGGTACCTCTTTTATTTCTTTACTTTCACGCCATACCCGAACGTGATATAAGAAATATGTACCTATCCCAGGAACATAGTTATCCGCATCTAATCCATAACCGCTATTAGCTACCATATCGTTAAAAGAAGTGGAATAAATGTTATCTCTTATCAATACGACAACGCTGTCGCCGCTATATCTTCCGTAATTTTTTACTTCTATATCGTCGCTCGCCACTGCGTGCGTTTTTTTATAGTCGTGCAGTATTTTCATTTTCCGCACTTCGTCAAGCGGAGTAAACTTTTCGTTATCCCAACGATTTTCCACAACGTAATTTGCTTCATCTATACTTATATAACACTTTGCATACGCTTCGCGCACGGTGTAAAATTCGCCGTACACCGTCACCGTTTCAACAGGCGGCTCTTCTTGTTTTTTGCACGCGCCCAGCACGCAAGTGCTCAAAGCAATTATCGTTGATAAACCTATGCTCATTAACAGCTTTTTCATAATATCCCTCCCATTGTCTACAATATAATCAATTAAATCTATTATTTCAAGATAATAATAAAGCGAATAAAACGCTTAATTTTTTAAAATTAGTTTGCCTTTTTAAATTTTTCATTTGTTTTTCCTCTCTTTAATTATCGAACGGTATCCACACGTATCCGTAAGGAATAAACTGATCATAAGGATCGTAATGCTGACCGTCATAAATTTTAAATAGTAGTTTTACACCGTATGCACCGTAATAATCAACCCAAATAGGTAAATCTTTTTTATCCTTTATAAAGTCTATATCCTGCAATAAATAGTCGTGGATTATTTTATTCTCAGTTTCCTGCCCGATTACAGGATTTTTCTTATATCCGGGAATATTCGTATATTCGGGGTCATCAGGATTATATTGCGGCCATAATCCAAGCTCGCGCGCTCTTTCATTTAAATAAAACACCCCGTACTGCTCTTTCGGTGCAGGCACCTCCTTTGTCCCTTCGCTTTCACACCACACCCGCATAGAATAAAACTTATAGGCTCTGTACCCATAAAATTCCACTTCTTCATCGATATAATAACTGTAACACACCATTGCGTCAAAATCGGTGCAATAATAATTGTCCTTTATCTCTGTTACCGTAATGCTTCCACCGTTATAGCTGCCGTAATTTTTTACTTCTATATTGTCGCTTGCCTGAAAGTGCGTTTTTTTGTAATCGTGTATTATTTTTTCCCTGCGTTCTTCCTCCAAAGGGGTAAATTTGTCGTGCTCCCAATAATTGTCGTTTATGTACTTTAACTCGTCCATCGATATGTATCCTTTTAAATACGCTTCGCGCACGGTGTAAAACTCACCGTACACCGTCACCGTTTCAACAGGCGGCTCTTCTTGTTTTTTGCACGCGCCCA
>CANPBT010000012.1 GCA_947572415.1 uncultured Clostridia bacterium
CCGAACCCGAGCCCGAGCCCGAACCCGAGCCCGAACCCGAGCCCGAACCCGAACCCGAGCCCGAGCCCGAACCCGAACCCGTAGAAACTGCGGAGCCGGCGGAAGAGGAAGAGCCTGTTGAGGAAGCTATAGAAGAGCCCGAGGAGGTTGACGAAGCGGAAGAGGAGGCGCAGGCTGAGCCCGTTATACCCGCCGCCCCGCCCGAGGGTAAGATTTTTATCAGGGTAAGATATAACCGCAGTTATACCGCAAGGCTGATACAGGCGGACGAAACGCTTAAAAGCTACTATACGGCAATCAAAAACGAGCTTATGCGTTACAAGGTGACCGAGCGTATAAGCTGGAAGCACGAAACTCTGCGTTCGGGCAGAAAACTACTTGTTAAGCTTGCTGTGCGCGGTAAAACGCTTTATACGTATTTCGCGCTCAATCCCGCAGAATTCGAGGACAGCAAATACAAGATCAAGGACGTTTCAGACGTGGCGAGCAAGGCCGCGACGCCCGTCCTGTACAAGATTAAAAACGACAGGCGTTGCAAATATGCGAAAGAGCTTATCGCAAAGGTAATGGAAGAAAACGGACTTGCCGCGGGCGAGGAGCAGAACGTGGATTACGCGGCGAAATATCCCTATGAAGAGCTCGAGCCGCTTATCGAAAGAAAGCTCGTCAAGCTTTTGCCGTGGAAGGAGTTTGTGCCCGATTCTGAAGTGGGCGTTATCGCCGTTTCGAAGGACAGTATACCTCCCGAACTGCTCGTGGGCAACATAAGCGTTACGGAAGCGGAGGATATGTTCGTCGGCGAAAACGTGGACGCGCTCGTTACCTTTGGTGAAAGGCTTTCCGACAGAACGAAAAAGACGATTATAAACATCGACACGCTCGGCAGATACTTTGAAAACGGTGAAACGGTCACGCTCGAAGAGGTCAAAAAGCGCGTGCCCGACACGTTGAAAAAGGCTACCTTCCTGAAGGTGCTCGCGCGCGGCACGCTCGATAAATCGCTCACCGTAGAGGCGGACGATTTCTCGCCCGCGGCGATAAAAATGATAGTTCTGACGGGCGGTAAAGCGGTAAAAACCAGGCAACGCACCTAATTTGCGGAATATGCGTATAATTTTATATAAATAATTATAATTAAATCACTTGATTTTGTTATTAATTTGTTATACAATTTAAATGAACGATAATTTGAGGACGGAACCATGGCAGAAAAGAAAGAAGCGAATAACGAAGTAAAAAAAGAAGTTAAGCCTGCGGCAAAGCCCGAAGTAAAAAAGGACGCAAAGCCCGCAGCAAAGCCCGCGCCCGCAAAAAAGCCGGTTAAGCCCGAGGAGGATAAGGTTTATCATATCTCCAAGCGCAAAACCGACCGTATGTGGTACGTTAAGGCGGAGGGCTCGTCGAAAGCCCTTAAAAAGTTTTTCACGCAGGAGGAGGCTATCAACTACGCCAAATCCGTTGCAGGCAATCAGGAAGGGCGTATAGTCATACATAAGGAAGACGGCTCTTTCAGAAAGCTTAGTTACTGAGGTTTTTACAAAAGCCCGCGCATTAGACGCGGGCTTTTGGTTTGAAAAACGAAAAACAGTTTATAAAAAATAAAAGGAGTTGGTTATGACAAAGATAGATATTTTTTCCGGTTTTCTCGGCGCGGGCAAAACCACGCTTATAAAAAAGCTTATAAAAGAAGCGTACGCGGGCGAAAAGCTCGTGTTAATAGAAAACGAATTCGGCGAAATAGGCGTCGACGGCGGTTTTTTGCAGGAGGTGGGCATAAAGGTAAACGAGCTCAATTCTGGCTGTATCTGCTGTTCGCTCGTGGGCGATTTCGCAAAGGCGCTTAAAAAGGTGTATGCCGAATACAATCCCGACAGAATACTTATCGAGCCGTCGGGCGTGGGCAAGCTTTCCGACGTAATCCGCGCGGTAAACGACGCGGGGCTCGACGATTGCGCGGTGAACGCTTATACCGCGGTTGTCGACGCGAACAGATGTAAGACGTATATGAAAAACTTCGGCGAGTTTTTCAACGACCAAATAAGCTCCGCGGCATGTATAGTGTTCAGCCATACCGACGTGGCGCCGGCGGACAAGCTTGACGAGGCGGTTCGCCTCGTCAGGGAGCGCAACCCCGAAGCGACCGTCGTCACCACGCACTGGGACAAGCTTGACGGGAAGCAAATACTCGCCGCTATGGAAAAATCGGTCACGCTCGAAACCGAGCTTGAAAAGCTGGAAGAGGAGGCGCACGAGCACGGGCATTGTTGCCACGGTCATCACCACGACGAAGAGCACGACCACGGGCACTGCTGCCACGGTCATCACCATGACGAAGAGCACGAACACGGGCACTGCTGCCACGGTCATCACCATGACGAAGAGCACGACCACGAGCATTGCCACAATCACGACCACGGTCATCACCACGACCACCACGCCGACGAAGTATTTTCGAGCTGGGGCGTGGAAACGAGCAAAAAGTTCGGCCCGCACGAGCTGGAAAACATGCTTGCCGCGCTTGCGGACGCAGATAAGTTCGGTACGGTGCTTCGCGCAAAGGGCATAGTCGCGGGCGAGGCCGGCGAATGGCTGCACTTCGATTATATCCCCGAAGAGGCGAACGTTCGTAAGGGCGGCGCTGCGTATACGGGCAGGCTGTGCGTTATAGGCTCTAAGCTAAACGAACAAGCGTTGAAAGAGCTGTTCTTGAATTAAGGCTTCCCTCGGGGGAAGCTGTCACGAGCGATAGCGCGTGGCTGATGAGGGTTATAAATAAAGCAACCTCATTCGTCACCGCTTATGGCGGCGACACCTTCCCCAAAGGGGAAGGCAAATGGAGAGGTGCAAAATGGCGGAAGACGTATCCGTATATCTGTTTCTGGGGTTTCTGGATTCGGGCAAAACTAAATTCATACAGGAAACGCTCGAGGACGAGCGTATGGAGGACGGGGGCAAGACGCTGCTTTTAGTCTGCGAGGAGGGCGACGAGGAATATCGCCCCGAGGCATTCGCGGTGAAGAAAGTGACGAAAATCACGCTCGAAAGCGCGGATGAGCTTACCCTTGAAAACCTCGAAGCGCTGACGGCTAAGCACAAGCCCGACAGGGTCGTCGTCGAGTATAACGGTACGTGGCTTTTACAGCAATTTTTCGACGCAATGCCCGAAAGCTGGGTGATAAACCAGATGATGACTTTCTTCGACGCGGGTACGTTTTTAAACTACAACGCGAATATGCGCCAGCTTGTTTTCGATAAAATTCAGATGACGCAGATGGTCGTATTCAACCGTTTCAAGGGCGAATTCGAAAAAACCGAATTCCATAAAACCGTGCGCGGAATTTCCCGCCGTCCCGACATAGTTTACGAGTATATCGGCGGCAAAGCCGAGTTCGACGAAATAGAGGACCCGCTTCCTTTCGACGTGGACGCGCCCGTCGTCGAAATCGCGGACGGGGATTTTGCCTGGTTTTACCGCGATATGGGCGAAAAGCCTAAAAGCTACGTGGGGAAAACGGTCAGGTTCAAGGGTATGGCGGCCGTGTCGAAAAAGGTGCCCGCGGGCTATATCGTGCTCGGCAGGCATATTATGACCTGTTGCGAGGCGGATATCGCTTACGACGGATTCGCCGTAAAGACAAACGGGCTCGTACCCGACATAAAGACGCGCGACTGGCTGATTGTTACGGCGAAAATCGCCTACGAATACAATTCGGTCTACCGCTCGCAGGGGCCCGTGCTTATAGCCGAAAAGCTCGAGCGTGCAGAGCCGCCCGAAGAACAGGTGGTTACGTATTATTGAAATAAAACCGCCGTGAACGAAATACGTTCACGGCGGTTAGTCTTCCGTACCTAATAAAAAATCAATTGAAACATGAAAATACTTTGCAATTGCCACCAGAGAATCAAGGTCGGGTTCGCGTTGACCTTTTTCCCAAAAGCTGATTGTCTGATTACACACACCCAAATGCTGTGCAAGTTCGCGCTGAGTGATGCCTTCTTCAAGCCTCAGTTCTTTAATTGATTTGCCGAAATTGTTATTTATCATTAATTAAAATTTTACTGCAAAATTCTACAAATTGTTGACTTTCTACATAATGTAGGATATACTTAATTTATCTTAATATTACAAAGGAGTAGATTATGAAAACTGTTGGCAACGTATTGTGGTTTATTTTTACCGGACTGTTCTCCGGTATTGCGTGGTATCTTTTGGGCTTGATTTGGTGTATTACCATAATAGGTATACCCTTCGGCAAACAATGCTTTAAGCTGGGCAGACTTTCTTTCTGGCCGTTTGGGACTGTTGTAAATAAAGATTTCGGGGCGCATCCTATTGCAAACGTAATCTGGATTATTTTCAGCGGACTTATTCTTGCTTTGTCGTATTGCTTAGTCGGTGTAATCTGGTGTATTACGATAATAGGTATTCCGTTCGGTAAACAGTGCTTTAAGCTTGCGGGGCTTGCAATAACGCCTTTCGGTGCAACATTTGGCGAGAAAGTTAAAGCGGAATAACTTTTATTTAAAAAACTGCGCGTCGGCGCAGTTTTTTTGTGGACTGTATGTGGATTATTTGTGGAGCGATTGTGGATATTCGCATTCGTTCTTAACCCCGCTTCTCTGTCGAAAATTGTCGGATTTATTCTACTTTTGACGAAGAGGATAAATTTATGAAAAATTTTTTGCTTTTTTCTACAATCGGTGTTAAAATCCGAGTATAAACAAAAGCCGAAAGGAGGCACTTATGAAAATCGAATTGTGGCAAAATTATCTGGACGTAATGCACAGAATAGGGGAAATTGACAAAGAGTTGCAGCTGCTCGAGGAAAAGTTGAAAACTCCGGAAAGAACGCTGGACGATATTATCAACCATATTAAACTTATTAAAGAGCGCAACGCGCTTATGCCGTTCTGAAAACACGCCGCCCGAACCGTTTCGGTTCGGGCGGCTGTTTTTTCGTTCGTTTACTTTTTGGCGGCTGCTATTATCTTTTCGGCAAGCTGCGGCGGAACTTCCTCGTATCTTAAAAATTCCGAGGTGAATTTTCCGCGGCCGCGCGTCATGCCTCTGAGGTCGGTGGAGTATTTGGCGGTTTCCGCAAGCGGTATTTCGGCGATTACGGTCGTGACGTCGCCGTCGGTGCGGCTTTCGGATATCCTGCCGCGGCGCTTGGAAATGTCGCCCATTACCGCGCCTAAATATTCGCCGTTCACCGCGATTTTAAGCTTCATAACCGGCTCTAAAAGCACGGGTTTCGCGTTCTTTATTCCCTCTTTGAATGCGAGCGCCGCAGCGGCTTTGAACGCCATTTCCGAAGAGTCTACGTCGTGGTAGCTTCCGTCGTACAGCACGGCCTTTACGCCCGTAACGGGGTATTCCGCGAGCACGCCGCGCGCCATACATTCTCTGAGCCCTTTTTCGACGGCGGGTATATACTGTCTGGGTACGGCGCCGCCGACAACTTCGTCGCCGAATACGAAGTGCTCCTCGCACGGCTCGAAGCGCACCTTGCAGTGCCCGTACTGCCCGTGTCCGCCCGATTGCTTTTTGTGTTTGCCCTCGGCGTTCGATACGGCGCGTATCGTTTCGCGGTACGAAATTTTCGGCTCAGAAAGCTTCACGTCTATGCCGTAGCGCGCTTTGAGCTTCTTTGCGAGAATTTCCAGGTGAACTTCGCCTTGTCCGTATAAAAGCAGCTCGCCCGTTTCCGCGTTCTTTTCCACCGAGAAGGTGTAGTCCTCTTCGAGCATTTTGGTAAAGCCCGCAAACATTTTGTCTTCATCGCCCTTGTTCACGGGTTTGACGGCGAGGCAGAGGGAGGGCTTGGGGAAGTGAATGGGGTCGAATAATATCTTCGTGCCCATAGCGCACAGCGTATTCCCCGTGTCGGTGGCGGTAAGCTTGTTCACCGCGCCTATGTCGCCCGCGATAAGCTCGTTCACGAGCTCGGTCTTTTTGCCCCTAAGCATAAATATCTGGCCTATGCGCTCCTCGGTGTCGGTGTTGGGGTTGTATACGGTCATTCCCGTTTTAAGCGTGCCCCTGTAAATTTTGACGTAGTTGAGCTTGCCGGTATACGGGTCGTGCACGGTCTTGAAAACCTGCGCCGCAAACGGCGCGGCCGCGTCGCGCATTACGTTTATAACGTCGTCGGCGGTAAGGTCGGTCGCGAGCGTGTTTCTTCTTTCGTTGGCGTTGGGCATATATCTTATTATTTCGTCTAAAAGGTTTATTACGCCCCGGTTTTGCAGCGCGCTGCCCGCCATAACGGGGATTACGTTGCCTACGGCTATGCCCTTTCTGATTCCGTGTACGGTTTCCTCTTTCGTCAGCTTTCCGTCGCTGAAATATTTGTCGAGCAGGATTTCGTCGTTTTCGGCGGCCGTTTCCATAAGGCTCGCCTGCATTTCGTTCATCTGGTCTTTAAGCGAATCGGGCACGGGTACTTCCTGCGGGCCCTGCGTCGAAAATTTATAGCAGCGCTCCTGAATCGCGTTCAGGTAGCCCGTCATCTTTCCGTCGGACATAACGGGCAGCTGTATGGGCGCGAGCTTGCCCGCGTATTTTTCCTTTAACGCGGCGAGCGTGCCGGCGTAGTCCGCGTTTGCCTTATCCATACCGTTTATGAAAATTACGAGCGGTTTGCCGAATTTGAGGCAATACTCGACGACGCTTTCCGCGCCTATGGGCAGCACGCCGTTCGCACCGACGACGAGCACCGCCGCGCCGCACGCCGCAAGCGCTTCGTTCCGTTCGCCCTCGAAGTCGTAAAAGCCGGGCAGGTCCAGAAGGTTGAGCTTGAAGCCTTTCCAGGTCAGATACGCAACCGAGGTGTAAATTGAAAGCTTTTTCGCTTTTTCAAGCTCGTCGAAATCCATTACGGTGGTGCCGTCCTCGATTTTTCCCATACGGTCCGTCATTCCGCCGTTGAAAAGCATCGCCTCGCAGAGTGTGGTTTTGCCCTCGCCGCTGTGCCCGATAACCGCCACGTTTCTGATGTCGTTTGATGTGAAGTTCATAATTTTATCCCCTTAAGCCGCAAAATTGCGGTTACTGATTACATTATACTATAAATTTTTCGTTTTTCAATAGGTAAATTGATTTTAATTGTAATATTTTGATAAAAATTTTCGCCAAACAGGAATATTTTTGAATTTTTGTAAAAAATGCCGAAAATGTTGCTTCAAACAATTGACTTTGGCTTTACAATCCTATATAATATCTTAGCGTGTCATTATAAGCGGCGCTATGCCGTTTATCGTGTTTATAGGGACGAAGCGTGAAGTTACTGTAAAACCCGTTAGCTGGCGGGACAGATAATTTACGCCGACAAATGTAGGGGCCCGACCTCTGCGACTAACCGCAGCTGATTTTTTATGTAAAAAGTTGCGATACACACGGTTAAGTTGACATAAATTTGTTAGGATAAAAAAGGAGTTATTAACATGGCAGGACAGAAAATCAGGATTAAACTTGCGGCATACGACCACGAACTCGTCGACCTTGCGGCGTCGCGTATCGTTGAAACAATGAAAAAGAGCGGGGCTAAAATTTCGGGGCCCATTCCCCTTCCTACGGAAAGAGAAATAGTAACGATACTTCGTTCGCCTCACAAGTATAAGGACAGCCGCGAACAGTTCGAGCAGAGGACTTATAAAAGGATTATCGATATATACACGCCCAACGCAAAGCTTTTGGACACCGTTCAGCTTCCCGCAGGCGTAGACATCAAAATCAAACTTTAATATATAACATAATTAATAATAGGATACTCTACGGGCTACGACGACGCGGAAGCGGCGCAACGGCAGAACGCGGTATCGAAAAATATTTTTTGGAGGATCTTTATCAATGAATAAAGCAATCATCGGACGTAAAGCGGGGATGACCCAGATATTTACTCCGGAAGGGAAAGTAATCCCCGTAACGGTAATCGAGGCAGGCCCCTGTCCCGTAGTGCAAATCAAAACTGTTGAAAAGGACGGCTACGGCGCGTTAAAGCTCGGTTTTGACGAAGCAAAGGAAAAGGCGCTTACAAAGCCCGAGCTCGGACAGTTCAAAAAAGCGGGCGTTAAGCCCTGCAAGGTTTTGAAGGAGTTCAGACTTGCGGACCTTACCTCTTACGAAGTCGGCAAAGAAATCAAAGTAGACGTATTCGCGGCGGGCGACAAAGTCGACGTTCACGGCGTTACCAAAGGCCACGGCTACACCGGCGTTATCAAGCGCTGGAATCAGCACAGGCTTAAAGAAACTCACGGCGTAGGCCCCGTGCACAGAGAACCGGGTTCGATGGGCGCGAACAGCTCGCCTTCGAGAGTTTTCAAAAACAAGCACCTTGCGGGACAGTACGGCGTCGAAAACGTAACTATTCAGAATCTTGAAATAGTAAAAGTAGACGTTGAAAGAAACTGTCTTCTGATAAAAGGCTCTGTTCCCGGAGCGAACGGCAGCGTCGTTACCATTAACGACACCGTTAAATAAGGAGTAGAAAGATGCCTAGTATAAAAGTATTTAAAATGGACGGCAAAGAAGCCGGCACTATGGATTTAAGCGAGAAGGTATTCGGCGCGGAGTATAACGAACCCCTTATTCATCAGGCGGTCGTAACCCGCCTTTCGAACGAAAGACAGGGCACGAAATCCACCCTCACCCGTACGGAAGTAAGGGGCGGCGGCAGAAAGCCCTGGAGGCAGAAAGGCACGGGTAACGCGCGTCAGGGCTCTATAAGGGCTCCGCAGTGGGTAAAGGGCGGCGTTGTGTTCGCACCCAAGAGCCGTGACTTTTCCAAGGGTATGAACAAAAAGGCGAAAGCGGCGGCGCTTATATCCGCGCTTTCCAAAAAGGTTGCCGACGGCGAGCTTCTGGTTATAGACAGCCTTTCGGTAAAAGAGGGCAAGACCAAAGAGATGGTCGCTTTCCAGAAAGCGTTGAAGCTGGACAAGACCGCGGTCGTCGTAATGGATAACGACGACGTTAAGGTAATCCGCGCGGCGGCTAACCTTGAAAAGCTTTCCACGCTTCCCGTGCAGCAAATTTCCACTTACGAAGTGGTTGCAAACGCAAAGGTCGTTATGACCAAAGCGGCGGTAGAGAAAATAGAGGAGGTCTACGGAGAATAATGGTAGCCGAAGATATAATCTTGAAACCCCTCCTCACGGAAAAGGGTTACGACGGAATAGCCGACAAAAAGTATACTTTCATTGTTATGAAGTCGGCGAACAAAACGCAGATAAAGCTTGCCGTTGAAAAACTGTTCGGGGTCGACGTAAAGAGCGTCAACACCGTAAACTGCAAGGGCAAACTCAAAAGAATGGGCAGAAACGAAGGTTACAGACCCGACTACAAGAAGGCTATCGTTCAGCTCAAAGCCGATTCGAAGTCGATTGAGTTCTTCGATTCGCTGTCGTAAGGAGGCATAAAAATGGCAGTTAAAAGGTATAAACCCACCTCCCCCGCGCGCCGTTTCATGACGGTAAGCGCGTACACGGAGCTTTCAGGCGATAAACCCGAAAGAAGCTTACTTCACGATAAGCGCAAATCGGGCGGCAGAAACAATCAGGGCAAAATCACCGTTCGTCACATCGGCGGCGGCAACAGAACGAAATACAGAATTATAGATTTCAAGCGCAATAAGGACGATATCCCCGCAACCGTAAAGAGCATTCAGTACGACCCGAACAGGTCGGCGCACATCGCGCTTTTGGTTTACGCCGACGGTGAAAAGAGGTATATCCTCGCGCCCGTAGGGCTCAACGTAGGCGACAAGGTGCTTTCGGGCAGCAAGGCGGATATCAAGGCGGGCAACGCGCTTGCGCTTGCGGATATCCCCGTAGGTACGGTGGTTCACGCAATCGAATTGCAGCCCGGACGCGGCGCGCAGATTGCGAGGGCGGCAGGCATCTCGGCGCAGATTATGGCGAAAGAGGGCGCTTACTGCACCCTTAAAATGCCTTCCGGCGAAATGAGGCTCGTACCCGTAAAGTGCAAAGCCACGATAGGGCAGGTCGGCAACCTCGAACATGAAATCATTCACCTCGGCAAGGCCGGCAAGACAAGGTATCTCGGCGTCAAACCCACCGTCCGCGGCGCGGTTATGAACCCTTGCGACCACCCTCACGGCGGCGGCGAAGGCAAGAGCCCCGTCGGCCATGCAGGCCCTATGACCCCTTGGGGCAAGCCTGCGCTCGGTTATAAGACGAGAAAGAAGAAAAATCCCACTTCAAAGTTCATTTTGAAGAGAATTAATTAAGGAGGAATAAATAATGTCAAGAAGCGTTAAAAAAGGACCTTATGCCGAAGAAAGACTTATGGCAAGGATAGAGGCGATGAACGCTGCCGGCGAGAAGAAAGTCGTAAAGACCTGGTCGCGCGCGACAACGATATTCCCCCAGATGGTAGGACACACAATCGCGGTTTACGACGGCAGAAAGCACGTGCCCGTATATATAACCGAAGATATGGTAGGCTGCAAGCTCGGCGAGTTCGCGCCTACGAGAACTTTCAAAGGACACGCGGCTAAAACCGCCAAGAAGTAAGGAGTTTTAAGTTATGGCAAGCAATATGAATAAAAAAGTTGAAAAAATTGCCGCAACGAAGGATAAGCGTCCTTACGCAACGGCAAAGTATTTAAGGCTTTCCCCCTACAAGGTAAGGACGGTGCTCGCCCTTATCCGCGGGAAGTCGGTTGAAGAGGCGGAAGCTATTCTCACCTACTGCAACAAGGGCGGCAGCGAAGAAGTCAAAAAAGTGCTTCTTTCCGCGGCTGCGAATGCGGAGCATAACAACGGAATGGACAGGGGCGATTTAATCGTCGCGGAAGCGTTCGCCGACGGCGGACCTCACCTGAAAAGAATGCAGCCCGTTTCCAAGGGTCGCGGACACGCCATTTTGAAGAGAACGAGCCACGTCACCGTAATACTCGACGCGAAGAAGGTTTAAGGAGAAAGTTAGATATGGGACAAAAAGTTAATCCTCACGGTTTAAGAGTCGGCGTAATAAAGCCCTGGGATACCCAGTGGTACGCAGACAAAAAAGCGTTCGGCGCTAACCTCAAAGAAGACAACGTAATCCGTACCTTCATCAAAAAGAAGTATTATGACGCGGCAATAAGCAAAATCACCGTTATCAGGGCGGCAAACAAGGTCGAAATCGGCATTTATACCGGCCGTCCCGGCGTGCTTATCGGCAAAGCGGGTTCCGAAATAGAGGTTATTAAAAAAGACCTTGCAAAGCTTACCAAGGGCAAGGCGATAATTATCAACGTCAGAAAGGTCGACAAAATCGACCAAGACGCACAGCTGGTTGCCGAAGCGGTTGCTTCGCAGCTTGAAAAGCGCGTATCTTACAGAAGAGCGGTCAAACAGCAGCTTCAAAAGGTTTCCAAAACGGGAGCAAAGGGTGTCAAAATCACCGTAAGCGGCAGGCTTGACGGAAGAGAAATCGCGGGCAGCGAAAGCTATCACGACGGTTCCATACCCCTTCAGACCATACGTGCGGACATCGATTACGGCTTCGCGGAAGCGCACACCACTTTCGGCGTGCTCGGTATCAAGTGCTGGATTTATAAAGGCGAAGTGCTTACCGGCTCGAAGAAGCTTATGATCGCGGACGGAGGCGAAGAATAATATGTTAATCCCCAAGAGAGTAAAAAGAAGAAAGCAGCATCGCGGCAGCCTGAAGGGCAGGGCGCAGAAGGGCAATAAAGTAGCTTACGGCGAATACGGCCTCGTTGCGGAAGAGCCCGCAAGAATCACCTCCCGCCAGATAGAGGCGGCGCGTATCGCGATGACCAGGTTTATAAGGCGCGGCGGCAAGGTATGGATAGATATCTTCCCCCACAAGCCCATCACAAGGCACCCCGCCGAATCCCGTATGGGTTCGGGCAAAGGCTCGGTTGAGTACTGGGTTGCAATCGTTAAACCCGGCAGAGTAATGTTCGAAATGGCAGGCGTTGCGGAAGACGTTGCAAGGGAAGCAATGCGCCTTGCAAGCCACAAACTTCCCATTAAGTGTAAGTTTGTAAAGAAAGAAGCAGAAGGCGGTGAAGCGAATGAAGGCTAAGGAAATAGTTAATTTAACCGACGAAGAACTCGATAAAAAGCTGAAAGAGCTTAAAACCGAACTGTTTAACCTCAGATTTCGCCACGCAAGCGGTCAGCTTGAAAACCCGCTGTCGATAAACCTTGTAAAGAAGGATATCGCGCGCGTAAACACGGTAATCCGTGCAAGACAGTTAAAGGCGTAAGGAGGCACAAAGTGGAAGAAAGAAATCTTCGTAAAGAGAGAGTCGGCATAGTCGTTTCCGACAAAATGGACAAGACGGTCGTCGTCGCAGTCAGGGAAAACCGCAAGCACCCGCTCTATAAAAAGACGATTACGAGAACTACCCGCTTCAAGGCGCACGACGAAAATAACGAATGCGGCGAGGGCGATACCGTCCGTATCGTCGAAACCAGGAAGTTATCCAAGGATAAGAACTGGCGCATAGCGGAAATTATCGAAAAGGCAAAGTAATTGCAAAATTCATATATACGTCGCACTGCGGTGTTGCGCTCCGCTTTTCTTGGGTCGCTTACGTTTAGTAAGCTCCCCGTCGAAAATGCTCGCGTGCCTTGCATTGCTCGTATCTCTGAATTTTAGGATTGAGTTAATAATTAAAATGATATGATTGCTATCTGCGTTCAATGTAGAGCGGGGCGCTCAACCTCGCTTATGTGGGCGCGGCGCAATCCTCTGCAAAACAAATAAGTTGTAAGTACAAATTTAAAGGAGTAAATTTATGATACAACAACAGACAAGGCTCAAAGCCGCGGACAACAGCGGCGCGAAAGAGCTTATGTGTATAAAGGTGCTCGGCGGTTCGTTCAGAAAGACCGCGAACATCGGCGACGTTATCGTATGCTCCGTCAAGACGGCCAACCCCGGCGGCGCCGTCAAAAAGGGCGAAGTGGTTAAAGCGGTAATAGTACGCACCAGCAAAGGTATAAGACGCGACGACGGCACGTACATCAGATTCGACGACAACGCCGCCGTAATAATCGGTAACAACCAGGAGCCCCGCGGAACGCGTATCTTCGGACCGATTGCAAGAGAATTGAGAGAAAAGAACTATATGAAGATTATCTCTCTCGCACCCGAAGTGCTGTAATCGGAGGATATAGGCAATGAACGTAAAATTGAACGATAACGTAGTGGTTATTACCGGAAAATATGCGGGCAAAAAGGGTAAAGTTATATCGACTTCTCCCAAGAACTCGACGGTAGTTGTCGAGGGCGTGAATATTCGCAAAAAGGCAAAGAAAGCGAGAAAGGCCAACGAAGTTTCCAAGATAGTCGAAATGGAAGGCCCTATCGACGTATCCAACGTAATGGTAGTTTGCTCTTCGTGCGATAAGGCAATCCGCGTTAAAATGAATTTCGAAGGCAAAATCAAGCACAGAGTCTGCCCCAAATGCGGCGCGGTGCTCGATAAAGCGTTCGCCGGCAAGGTCAAGAACGCGAAGAAGAAAGAAGAAGCTCCCAAAAAGCGCGTAAGAAAACGCGCCAAGAAAGAGGAAGCCGAAACCGTTGCGGAGCCCGCAGACGGAAATAAAGCAGAGTAAGGAGGGGCGTTATGGCTGATAAAGTTTATAAATCGAGAATAGCTGAAATGTACGACAAAGAAGTCGCGCCCGCGCTTACCAAAAAGTTCGGTTACAAAAACCCGATGCAGGTGCCCAAGCTTGTAAAAATAGTTTTGAGCTCGGGTTTAGGCGACATAAAAGACAATGCGAAATCCATTCAGATGGCGCAGAACGAAATGAAGATTATCTCCGGCCAGCAGCCCATACTTTGCAAGGCAAAGAAATCCGTCGCAAACTTCAAGGTGCGCGAAGGTATGCCCATAGGTCTCAAAGTTACGCTTCGCGGCCAGATGATGAACGATTTCTTCGATAAATTCGTTTCTATCGCGCTTCCCCGCGTACGCGACTTCCGCGGCGTACCCGCAGACAGCTTCGACGGCAAAGGGAATTACTGCATGGGCGTTAAGGAACAGCTTATCTTCCCCGAAATCCAGTACGATCAGGTCGAGAAGATAAGAGGTATGGATATCTGCTTCGTTACTACCGCTAAAACGGATGAAGAAGCCAGAGAGCTTTTAAGGGCGATGGGTATGCCCTTCAAGAAGTAAGGAGAAAGAAATTATGGCAAAGAAAGCAATGATAAACAAGCAGCAGAAGCCTGCCAAATACTCCACGAGGGCGTATACGAGATGCTCGATTTGCGGCAGACCTCACGCCGTTCTCAGAAAGTACGGAGTTTGCCGTATCTGTTTCAGGAACCTTGCTTACAAGGGACAAATTCCCGGCGTCAGAAAATCGAGTTGGTAAGACGGAGGTAACGAATAATGACAGACCCTATAGCAGATATGCTCACGCGTATAAGAAACGCGATAATGGTTAACAAAGACACGGTTGAGATTCCCTCATCCAACATGAAAAAAGCAATCGCAGATATAATGCTTGCGGAAGGATTCGTTTCCGACGTCAAGCTCGAAGAGGACGGTTTCAACGGCAAACTCGTGCTCACGCTCAAATATCTCGGCAAAAAGCGTTCGGTCATAAACGGCCTTCAAAGGATTTCGAAGCCCGGTTTGAGGCACTATGCAAACGTCGAAAATATGCCCAGAGTTTTGGACGGGCTCGGTATCGCGATACTTTCCACGAATAAAGGTATAATGACCGATAAGCAGGCAAAGGCCGCAAACGTAGGCGGCGAAGTGCTTTGCTATATCTGGTAAGGAGGTAATTTAATATGTCGAGAATAGGTAAATTACCCGTAGCGATTCCCGCAGGCGTTACCATCACGTTCGAAAACGGACTTTTAACCGTCAAGGGCGCGAAGGGCACGCTTACGCAACAAGTCAAAGGCGAAATCGACATCAAGGTCGAAGGCGCCGAAGCCAACGTAGTTACGACGGGCACTGCGTCCGACACGAACGCAAAGCACGGCCTGTACCGCGCGCTTCTGCACAATATGGTAGTGGGCGTAACCGAAGGCTTCAAAAAGACGCTTAAAGTAAACGGCGTCGGCTGGAAGGTTGCAAAGCAGGGCAACAAAGTCGTAATGAACATCGGCTTTTCGCACCCCGTCGACTTCCCCGAACCCGCGGGCGTCAAGCTCGAATGCCCGTCTGTAAACGAAATAGTCGTTTCGGGCATCGATAAGACCCTCGTAGGGCAGACCGCCGCGAATATCCGCAAACTGAGAGTTCCCGAACCTTACCACGGTTACGGCATCGCTTACAGCGACGAAGTTATCGAGAGGAAGGAAGGCAAGACGGGAGGCAAAGGCAAGAAGTAATTCTTGAAAAGCATTTATCACGCATTACGGCGTCGTGCTTACGGTTTGTTTTCGGTTATGTACTATTTGTACACGCCCTCAACAAATCCGCACACTCCTTGTATTGCGCGCAACTGCTTTCCAAGTAAGGTTTTGCCTGTAAGGAGAATCAATCATGATTAAGAAAATCGATAAAAACGAAGAAAGGCAGCGCCGCCACGCCAGAGTCAGGAAAAAGGTCAACGGCGTAAGAAAGGTGAACGGCACGGCGGAAGCTCCCCGTATCAGCGTATACAGAAGCCTTAACCATATCTATGTTCAGATCATCGACGACGCGAAGGGCGTAACGCTCTGCTCGGCTTCCACGATGGAAAAGGAAATCAAAGCCGAAATCAAGGATATGAGCAAGACGGAAGCGGCTAAAATCGTAGGCAAAAAGGCGGCGGAAAAAGCGCTTGAAAAGGGCGTTAAGCAAGCCGTGTTCGACAGGGGCGGTTACCTCTACACGGGTCGCGTGCAGGCGGTAGCGGACGGCGCAAGAGAAGCCGGACTGAATTTCTAAGGAGCTTATTATGGAAGAAAAGAAAGAAAGACCCGCAAGAAGAGATAATAGAAGAAGGCAAGAGGACGACGGCTTAATCAAAAAGCTTATCCAGGTCAACAGAGTTTCCAAAACCGTAAAAGGCGGCAGAAATATGCGCTTTGCGGCTCTTGTAGTCGTCGGCGACGGTAAAGGCTCGGTAGGCTACGGAATGGGCAAAAGCAAGGAAGTCCCCGAAGCTATCGAAAAGGCTACCGCGCAGGCTAAAAAGAACATGCGCAAGGTAAGCCTTAAAGGCACTTCCATTCCTCATACCGTAACGGGCGTGTTCGGCAGAGGCTCCGTGCTTATGATGCCCGCGTCGGAAGGTACCGGCGTTATCGCGGGCGGCCCCGTACGTGCGGTTATGGAAGCGGCGGGCGTCAAAGACGTAAGAACAAAATCCCACGGCACTTCCAACCCCATAAACTGCGTAAAGGCCGCCGTTTACGGCTTATTCGGACTTATGTCCCCCGAAGACGTTGCGCTTGCACGCGGTAAGAGCGTTGAAGAGCTGACTGTATAACGGAGGTAAGTCATGATAAAGGTTACGTTAATTAAAAGCGCTTCCAACGAAATCAAAACGGTAAAAGCTACCGTCGAAGCGTTGGGGCTCAAAAAAATAGGACAATCCAAGACCTTTGAAGAAACCCCCGCAATTTTAGGTCAGGTCAAAAAGGTCGGATACCTTCTCAAAACGGAAAAGGTAGGAGAGTAAAAAATGAGAGTCGATACATTATCGCCCGCAGAGGGCGCAACTTCCCGCGTTAAAAGACTCGGCAGAGGTATAGGTTCCGGTCACGGCAAAACCTGCTGTAAAGGTCATAAAGGTCAGTGGGCGCGTTCGGGCGGCGGCGTCCGTCCCGGTTTCGAGGGCGGGCAGATGCCCCTTGCAAGGCGCGTACCCAAACGCGGATTCCACAATAAGTGGGCAAAGGAATACACAATAGTCAATTTAAGCCAGCTTGAAAAGCTTCCTAAGGGCACGGTAGTCGATTTCGATTACGTTGCCGAGCACAGCCTCGCCAAGGAAGTAAAAAATTCGGCGGGATTAAAGATACTCGGCACGGGCGAGCTCAAAGTCGCGCTTACCGTTAAAGCCGCTAAATTTTCGGAAAGCGCCAAGGCCGCTATCGAAAAGGCCGGCGGTACCGCAGAAATAGCGGAATAAAGACCCCCGCACGGTTACCGTGCGATTGAGAGGCAATAATGTTTGAAACAATTAAAAACTGTTTTAAAGTTAAGGAAATAAGGAAAAAAATCTGGATAACTCTCGGGCTTTTGCTTATTTTCAGACTCGGTTGCTATATTCCCGTACCGGGCATAACCGTTTCTACTTTCAAGACGGAAATAGAAAGCAACAGCTTTCTCGGAATATTATCGAGCATAACGGGCGGCTCGCTTGCAAACGCAACTTTGTTTGCGCTGGGCATCAGCCCCTATATCAACGCGTCGATTATCATTCAGCTTTTAACCGTTGGTATCCCCGCGCTGGAAAGACTTTCCAAGCAGGGTGAAGACGGCAGAAAGAAAATCGCGCAGATAACCCGCTACGTAACCATCGCCCTTGCAATCGCGCAGGCGGTAGGTATCGTCGTAAACTTCGGCGTTCAGAGCGACTCTATAAAGACCGTGCTTTTCGGCGGGCTTTATATCAGCGAAACGGCCGCGCTCTGGATTGCGGGTATTTTCCTCACGGTAGTCTATACCGCGGGCGCAATGCTCGTTATGTGGCTGGGCGAAAGAATTACCGAATACGGTATTTCCAACGGTATATCGCTTATTATCTTTATAGGTATCATATCCACCGCAGGCCTTACCATTGTTGCTAAATTCGTAGACGTATTCTCGGGTAAGCCCGAAGTACTGTGGGAGCTTTTGGGCTTCTCTATACTTACGGTGCTCGAATTCACCGCAATCGTTGCGGTCGACTTGTCCGAAAGGAGAATTCCCGTCCAGTACGCCAAGCAGGTCAAGGGCAGAAGAATGTACGGCGGTCAGTCGTCGAACATTCCTATGCGAATAGCCGGCTCGGGCGTTATGCCTTTGATTTTCGCGTTCGCGCTTATCTCTTTCCCCCAGATGATTATAAGTCTGTTCTGGCCGGATTCGGGCGCGGCGACGGGCATTACGAACTGGTTCTCGGGCGCTTCGCCTTACTGGTACGGTCAGCTCATATATATGGTTACGCTGTGTCTGCTCATTTTCGCTTTTGCGTTCTTCTATCAGTCGATGCAGTTCAACCCCGAAGACGTATCAAAAACCATTCAGCAGAACGGCGGCTTTATTCAGGGTATACGCCCCGGCAAGCCCACTGCGGATTATCTTAAAAAGATATCGAACAGAATTACCCTTTTCGGCGCGATTTATCTTTCGCTGGTTGCGTTTATCCCCTCTATACTCTCTATGATAGTTACGGGGCTCAACCTCGCTTCGGATACGGCGCTTCTGTCGGTATTCTCGACAACGGGTATCCTGATCGTCGTTTCGGTTGCGCTAGAACTCGACAAGCAGCTCGAATCGCAGCTGATGATGAAGAACTATAAGGGCTTCTTGAAATAAAAACGCATAAAAGCGTCGCATTGTGAGGAATTTTATGAAACTGATATTACTCGGCGCTCCGGGCGCAGGAAAGGGAACGCAGGCAACGAGAATAGCCGAAAAATACGGCGTTATCCATATTTCCACGGGCGATATTTTCCGTGCCAACATCAAGGGCGGTACGGAAATAGGCAAGCTTGCAAAGTCGTATATCGACGCGGGCAAGCTCGTCCCCGATTCGCTTACCTGCGATATCGTTAAGGACAGACTCGAAAAGGACGACGTCAAGGTCGGCTACCTTCTCGACGGATTCCCCCGCAGCCTTTATCAGGCTGAAGAGCTGTCGAAGTTCGCGGATATCGATTTGTGCCTCAATTTCGAGGTCGACACCGCGCTTATTATGGACAGAATCTGCGGCAGACGCGTCTGCGCCTGCGGCGAGAGCTACCACGTATCGACGCTCGGCGGCAAGACGACCTGCGCAAAATGCGGCGGCGAGCTGTATCAGCGCGAGGACGATAACCCCGAAACGGTAAAGGCAAGGCTGGATACTTACAACGTAATGACCGCGCCGCTTATCGCTTACTATGCTGCGCAGAATAAACTTGCGACCGTAGTCTGCGGGACGAAAACTCCCGACGAAGTATTCGAAGCGGTCTGCGAAGTTCTGGATAAACTCAATTAATGATTACAATCAAAAACGAACGTGAAATCGCTCTGATGCGCGAAAGCTGTCGTATCGTAAAGGAAACGCTTGAATTCGTCGGTAAAAATATCCGCGCGGGTATGACCACGAAGGAAGTGGACGAACTCGTTTACAGATACATAACCTCCTGCGGTGCGTATCCGTCGGAGCTCGGCTACGAGGGTTATCCCGCCAGCTCCTGCGTGTCGGTAAACGAAGTGGTCGTTCACGGCGTCCCCGGCGACAGGGTGCTTCTGGACGGCGATATCGTAAGCGTCGACATCACTGCGGAAAAGAACGGCTTTCACGGCGACGCATGCCGCACGTTTTTAATCGGAAACGTTTCCGAAGAGAAAAAGCGGCTTGTAAAAGTCACGGAGGAGTGCTTTTTCAAGGCTGTCGAAGGCTTGCAGGCGGGCGTCCCTCTGTACGATATAGGCTACAAAGTGCAGGCGCACGCGGAGGCGAACGGCTATTCGGTGGTGCGCGCGCTGACGGGGCACGGTATCGGCAGGGAAATGCACGAGGATCCGTCCGTACCGAATTACGGTAAAAAGGGCACGGGCATGCGGCTTAAAGCGGGAATGACAATCTGTATCGAGCCCATGATTAATACGGGCACTTTCAAGGTCAATTTCAACCGCGCCGACGGCTGGACGGTCACCACTGCGGACAATATGCCCGCGGCGCACTACGAAAACACCGTACTTATAAAAGAAGACGGAGTGGAAATATTGACTTTATGAAAGTAAAAATACCTGTCATAGGCGGTATCTGCCAGAGCACGCAGGGCAGAGATAAAGGCAGATATTATCTGATTAATAATATATATCCCGATAACGCCGTAGGCGTTGTCGACGGCAACTTCAAAAAGTTTGTCAACCCCAAAAAAAAGAATTTAAAGCATTTGCGGCTTTTGCCCGAAAAGGCTGAAACCATCGCCGCAAAACTTGTCGACGGAAGCAAGGTTTTCGACTCGGAAGTTTATTCCGTGCTGAGAATTTACAACAATCCGCCGCAGGAAGAAAATAAACAATAGAGTGCGTTATCAAGGAGTTTTATGTCAAAAAACGACGTAATCGAAGCAGAGGGCAAAGTTATCGAATGTTTGCCCAACGCAAATTTCAAAGTCAAGCTGTCAAACGGCTACGTTATAACCGCTTATATTTCGGGTAAGCTCCGTATGAACTATATCCGTATTATCGAGGGTGACAACGTGAAACTCGAAATGAGTCCGTACGATTTGACGAAGGGACGCATTGTCTGGCGCAGTAAAAACTAAAAGACGCGTATTTGCGGCAAAAATGAAAATCACGGCAAAGTTAAATTTGTCTGAAAGGAGATTTATTATGAAAGTTAGACCTTCCGTAAAGCCTATGTGCGATAAATGCAAAGTAATTAAAAGAAACGGCAAAGTAATGGTAATCTGTTCGAAGAACAAGAACCATAAACAGCGTCAGGGCTAAATAATAATTTGACCGCACTTAAGCCTTCCCCTTTGGGGAAGGTGTCCCGTAGCTTGCGCAAGGGACGGATGAGGTTGCGGTTTAAATCAATTTCCTCATCCGACATTACCCTATTCTTCGGTAATGCCACCTTCCCCAAAGGGGAAGGCAACAACAGTGTAAGAAAATAATTTCGGGCATGCTTTCCGCCTCATTCCAAATTTTCGGGCGGCGGGTATGTTTCGGTTCACATACAAAAAATACACATTTAAAATTTAACGGAGGAATTAAATCGTATGGCACGTATTGCCGGTGTAGATTTACCCAGAGAAAAGAGGATAGAAATAGGGCTCACCTATATCTACGGTATCGGTTTGAAAACTTCCCAGAAAATACTCGCGGCGACGGGCATTGACCCCGATACGAGAGTTAAGGATCTGGATGAAACCACCGTATCCAAACTGAGAGAATATATCGACCACAATTACAGGGTCGAAGGCGAGCTTCGCAGCGAAGTATCGCTCAACATCAAGAGATTAATGGAAATCGGATGCTATCGCGGTATCCGTCACAGAAAGGGTCTGCCCGTTCGCGGACAGTCCACCAAAACCAATGCGAGGACGAGGAAAGGCCCCCGCCGCACGGTTGCGAAGAAGAAGGGAGCGAAGTAAGGAGGTAGAATATGGCAGCGACTAACAACAAAAAGCAAGGCGTTTCGAGAAAGCGCAGAGAGCTTAAAAAGGTTGATAAAGGTCAGGTACACATTCAGTCCACCTTTAACAACACTCTTGTCACGGTAACCGACGCGCAGGGCAACGTAATTTCCTGGTCGAGCGCGGGCAGCCTCAACTTCAAAGGTTCGAGGAAGGGCACGCCGTTTGCGGCGCAGATGGCCACCGAAACCGCGGTTAAAGCGGCAAAGGAGCACGGGCTTCGCTCGGTAGAGGTTTACGTCAAAGGCCCCGGCGCGGGCAGAGAATCGGCTATAAGGGCAATAGGTGCGTGCGACGTTGAAATAACGCTTATTTCCGACGTTTCACCCGTACCCCACAACGGTTGCAGACCGCCCAAGCGCCGCAGAGTATAATCGGAGGTAGAAAAGAGATATGGCAACTTACAGAGAAGCAAAATGCCGTCTTTGCAGAAGAGAGGGCGGAAAGCTGTTTTTAAAGGGCGATAAATGTTACACGGGCAAGTGCCCGTTCGAAAAGAGACCCACTCCTCCCGGCGTACACGGCGCGGGCAGGAAAAAGGTTTCCGAATACGGTCAGCAGCTTCGCGAAAAGCAGAAGGTTAAGCGTATTTAC
The DNA here is from genome assembly GCA_947572415.1 of uncultured Clostridia bacterium. GTDB lineage: Bacteria > Bacillota > Clostridia > Christensenellales > Borkfalkiaceae > Coproplasma. The sequence continues at coordinate 21,881 of CANPBT010000012.1, forward strand.
GGCGTGCAGGAAGGCCAGTTCCGCGCATATTACGAAAAAGCGGACAGGATGAAAGGCATCACCGGTGAAAATATGCTGTCGTTGCTTGAAAGAAGGCTTGACAACGTAATTTTCCGTATGGGTATAGGCGCAAGCCGTTCACAGGCAAGGCAGCTTGTAAACCACGGTCATTTCCTCGTAAACGGTAAAAAGGTCAACATTCCTTCGTTTATCGTAAAGACGGGCGACGTTATAACCGTTAAAGAAAGCAAAACTTCCAACAAATTCTTCGAAGCGTTGAAGGCGTCAAAAGCGGGCGTTATGCCCAAATGGCTTGAATTCAGCCCCGAAAAATTAGAGGGTAAAATTATATCGCTTCCCGCAAGAGACGATATCGACAGCCAGATTGCCGAACATATGATTGTCGAATTGTACTCCAAGTAATAATATCAATCAGGAGGTAGCAAAATGATCGAAATGGATATGCCCAAAATCGAGGTGGAAGAAAGCGAAGACCAGTCGTACGCAAAGGTCGTCGTAGAACCGCTTGAAAAGGGCTTCGGTCTTACAATAGGCAACTGCCTTAGAAGAATACTGTTATCCGCGCTCCCCGGAGCGGCTGCACAGGGAATAAGATTTCTTGACGGAAGCGTCAAACATGAATTTTCAGCCGTAGCGGGCGTCAAAGAGGACGTAACGGAAATAATCCTCAACCTCAAAACGCTTGCAATAAAAACGAAAATAACCGATAAAGATTACGTAAAAGTCGTTCACCTTTATAAGGAAGGGCCTTGCGAGGTCAGAGCGAGCGATATAACCGAGGACGCAGAAATCGAGATAATCAACGGCGACCAGCATATATGCACCGTCGACGAGGGCGGCAAAATCGATATGGAAATAACAATCGGCCGCGGCAGGGGCTACAAAGGCGCCGACCACACGAGGACGGAGCTTATCGATTATATTCCCATCGACTCGATTTATACGCCCGTCAAAAAGGTCAACTACTCGGTTGAAAACACCCGCGTAGGACAGAATACCGACTACGACAAGCTCACGCTCGAAATCTGGACGAACGGCGCGTTCAGCGCAAAGGAAATCGTTTCGCTTGCGGCTAAAATAATGCAGGACCATATTTCACTGTTCGTCGACCTTTCCGAAAGCATTAAAGGGATGGATATCCTCGTCAAAAACGAGGACGACAAGCAACAGAAGATACTCGCAATGGCAATCGAGGAAATGGATTTATCCGTTCGCTCCTACAATTGCTTGAAGCGGGCAAACATACACACCGTAGAAGACTTGACAAGAAAGACGGAAGACGAAATGCTTAAAGTAAGGAATTTGGGCAGAAAGTCTTTGGACGAGGTTATCTTGAAGCTTCAATCCTACGGATTATCACTTGCAAACAAGGAGGATTAATTAAATGCCCGGTAAATTAGGAAGAACGACGGAACAAAGGCTTGCAATCTTACGCAATCAGGCTTCCGAACTGCTGTGGTACGGTAAGCTTACCACCACTGCGGCAAGAGCCAAGGAATTGCAGCCCTACGTTGAAAAAATTATAACCAAAGCTATCAGGGTTTACGACGATAACGTCGAAGTCGAAGTAGTTAAAACAGATAAAAAGGGTAAAGAAGTAAAGTCCAAAGCCATAAAGGACAGCCCCAAAAAGCTTGCCGCGCGCCGCGCCATAATGGCTAAGCTCCGCGACTTGCAGGAAGTCAAGGCTTTCAGCGAAAAGAAATCCGACTTCAAGAAGAGGACTGCGGACATACAGCACCCCTTAATGGAAAAACTGTTTAACGAGGTTGCGCCCAAATATGCTCAGCGCGCGGAAGAGCTGGGTCAGGGCGGCGGTTATACCCGCATTTATCTTTTAGGCGCACGTCGCGGCGACGGCGCGGAAGAAGCGATAATAGAGTTGGTTTAAGCAATTTAAGCGGCGGCGTTAATTATTTAACGCCGCCGCATTGTCATAAAGTTTTGTATTTTAAATATAATATAAGGTAATTAATTTATATAAATTTTATCCCGTATGTTGACATATAATTTTTATATGTTATAATATAAGTATAAAATATAAAGGAGAGAACAATTATGGCACATAAAAGAAGCGATTACTTTGGTTTAAGCTATCTTGTTAGCGTTATTTTGGCTATTATCCCCGTAACTTCCTGGATTTGCGGCGTAGTAACCAGATTTACGGAGGGCAAAATCGTTGCCGGAATTTTGCGCTTATTGCTTGGTTGGAACATCATCTGGATTCTCGATATAATCTTTATGATTGTCAACAAGAGCATTTTCCGTCTCCTCAACATCTAAATCTTATAAAAAATGCGTCGTTTTAACGACGCGTTTTTTATTTTGCGGGGATACACCTCATCAGTCACTTGCTCGCGCTCGTGACAGCTTCCCCGAAGGGGAAGCCTGACGCTATTGTAGCTTTCCCCTGACGGGGAAAGTGTCCGCGCCGCAGGCGCGGACGAATGAGGTGATTATTTAATAATGTCAACCTCATCAGTCACTTGCTCGCGCTCGTGACAGCTTCCCCGAAGGGGAAGCCTGACGCTATTGTAGCTTTCCCCTGACGGGGAAAGTGTCCGCGCCGCAGGCGCGGACGAATGAGGTGATTATTTAATAATGTCAACCTCATCAGTCACTCACTCACGTTCGTGACAGCTTCCCCGAAGGGGAAGCCTAAAATGGGCTTATACTTAAATAATTCTTCTCCTGCGCACTACCTTGCGGCGGACGGTGGGGGTGCGGGGCGAGCTTTGCGAGATTCCGCTCGTCACTTCGAGGCTGTCGTACGGTTCGCTTTCAAGCGTTTTGAAAATAAACCTGCGGTTATCGTACAGTATATAGCCGCGTTTGCTGTTTTCTTTGGGCAGCGAAACGGAGCCGGGGTTGAGGTGTATATATTGCCCCGCTTCTTTCAGCGGCACGTGGGTGTGCCCCGTAAGGTACACGTCGCCGCCGCTCATGGGCGGTACGTCGCGGTGCCCGTGTGACATATAAAAGTTTATTCCGTCGGCAAACACCGCCGCGTAATCCGAAAGGGGGAAAGGCAAAATCATTGCGTCTATTTCCGCGTCGCAGTTGCCGCTTACGCAGATAATTTTTTCCTTTATTTCCGAAAGCATTTCGGCAACCTCTTTGGGCGCGTATCCGTCGGGCAGCGGATTTCTCGGCCCGTGGTAGAGTATATCGCCCAGCAGCAGAAGCTTATCCGCGTTTTCCCGCTTGAACGCGTCGATTAAAAGCTTACAGTATTTTGCCGAACCGTGTACGTCGGATGCAATCACAAATTTCATATTTTCACCTTAACAAATAATACGTATATAATATTATAATTACATTATACTTTTTAAATTACTTTTTGTCAAGGGCGAAACAATTACATAAGCGGCGCAAACAGCTTAATTATAAAACGCACCGCCCGCCTCGGCGGCGAAAGTTTACCCTCCGTAAACGGCGCGGACAGCCGAACGCATTCCCAGAAATCGCGTTCCGCCTGCTCGCATACCCTGCCTTCCAGCACGACCCCGCATTCGTAATTCAACCGCATCGAGCGGATATCCATATTGTAACTGCCTATATACAGCTTATCGTCGCAGACCATACTCTTCGCATGCATAAACCCCGGAGTATATTCGTAAAACTTCACACCGTGTGCGGAAAGCTCGGCGGCGCAGGCTCTGGACAGCTCTAAGGCGTATTTTTTATCGGGGATATGCGGAATAATTATCCTCACGTCCACGCCGCGCGCAGCCGCCGTAGTAAGCGCGGCGGTCAGCTTTTCGCCCGTGCAGAAGTAAGGCGTGAATACATGCACCCTCCGCCTTGCCGCGCTTATAGCGGCGAGATAGGCGTTTTCGCAATAAGCCGTGCGTGTGGGCGGGCTGTCGCAATAGGGGATACAGCGGTACTTTCCGCCCGTTTCCGCAGGCATTTCGTACCCGTCGCCCCACATTGCAAAAAACATTCCGCCGAAAACCTTTGCCGCGCAGCCGTACAGCGCGACGCCCGTATCCTTCCAGTATCCGAAAGGGCCGGTAATGTTCGCGTATTCGTCCGCGATGTTAAAGCCGCCCGTAAACGCAACCCTGCCGTCTACGACGGCGATTTTTCTGTGGTCGCGGTTGTTTATGCCCGTGCCGAGCAGCGGGGAAAGTCGGTTGAAAACTTTAACCTCGCCCAGCGCTTTGAGCGTTTTGTATTCCCGCCGCCCCGCCTTGAACGCCGAACCTATTCCGTCGACTATGATTTTTATTTCGGCGCCGCGGCTTTTTGCTACGCGCAGCGCGGATACGAGCCGTGCGAAAATTTTGCCGCGGCATACGATAAAGTATTCGAGGCAGACGTACTTTTGCGCCTTTTCTATTTCCGAAAACAGCGTTGAAAAGTATTCGGCGCCGCTTTTGAAGTAGAGCGCCTTGTCGTAGTCCGCGCCGCCCGTGCCGCAGTACAGTTTTGCCGCCCGCTCCTCGCCGTTTAAGGATACGCCGCCGTTAACTTTCAGACGGCAGCATTTTCTTTTCCCCGCGCGCGTAATAAAATAAATCACCGCGCCCGCCACGGGCAAAGCTATGATAAAGAGAATCGCCGCGCAGTTTGTTTCGGCGGAACCCCTGCTCGTCGCGGCGCAGACTGCGGCAATCGTCGTGATAAGCCAAACGCCCGCAAACGCCGCCGCAACCGACATAAAGGCGGGCAGATACAGGCATAAAAAAATTATTGCGGCAGTTTCCGCCGCAATAAGTAAAACGTATAAAAAATTCAATGAAAATAAAAGTCTTGAAAGTTTGCGCATATCACGGATTAATTCCGCGCGTCAGAAAATCATCTTCAAAACGGTCAGTTTTCCGCTTGCCATCGAGTTAAAGCCCTCGCCGAAGCGCGTAAGTATGTCCGCAGGGTCGAACTGGCTTATGATTTCTTTATCGAAGCAATCCACGTTCACCGCGCCGTGCAACAGCATATTTATTACCGAATCGGTATAATTCGCCGCGTTGGTTACGCCGAACACGGTCAGATTCTTTTCGAGGATGTCGCGCGCGTCGACCGAGCTGTGCATCGAAGTAAACCCGCTCAATACCAGCGATTTGCCGTTGCCTACAAGCCTCGGCGGCAGTGATACGGGCAAACGGGAGGCGGAGGAGTATATCGCCGCGTCGCACATATTGCCGTTGGTTGCTTCCGATACGTTGCGCACGACCTCGTCGTCGGCGGCAAACGTATAGTAAACGCCGCATTTTTTAACTTTTTCCAGATTTACGGGCGTATTGTCGATAACTATAGGAATGACCTTATGATATTGCAGAACCTGCGCGATGATATTGCCTAAGCAGTCGCAACCGATTACGGCAACCCTCTGACCCGCGGACAGATTAAGTTTATCATAGATATTTTCCGCAATGCCGACCATTTCTATACACAACGCCTTCAAGTTGTCTACCGAGTCGGGCAAGGGCGAAACGTCGGTATATTCGCATACGACAAAGTCGCGCATAAACCCGTCGAAATCCCTGCCGGCAAGCTGAATATCGTCGCACAGGTCGCGTTTGCCGCTCTTGCAGTTATAGCATGCCCCGCACGACTTCGCCGATTCGAGATAGACGCGTTCGCCTTTCTTCACGCCGTAACAGTTTTCGCCGACTTCGGTGACCAACCCCACGGCAAATCTGCCGAGTGTTTTGGGGTAATTCGCCGTCAAATCGCCGTTATACAGCAGTACGTCGAAATTGGAAATGAGAAGATGCGTTATTTTAACCTTGACCTGCGTGGGCGAAACTTCGAGTGTTTCCGCCGGTTCGTTGACAAGGTTTTTTACGCCTTTTAATACCCAGTTATCCATATTAATCACATTATACGCTAAATTCCTTATTTTGGCAACTAAAAATACGGGTTATTTATTCGGCGTAAATTTTGTAAAAATCGTCGCCGAAACAAAATCAATCGCGTTATTTTCGGAGCGAAACGGCATTAAACGGAATTTTAATGATAAATTTGTTTTAAACTGTTGATATTTTTCTTTAAAAATGTTATACTTCGATTACCACACAAATTGAATAAAAACGATAATTATGGGCAAAATGCTATGGCATTCTGTACCTCTTTTTGCGCGTAATTATTGTTTTAAATACGTTTAATTTGTGTGGTAACAAATCGGAGGTACTCGTGCAGGTGTGTTTCCGGTTTGGGAACACACTTTTATTTTATAAGGAGATTTATAACTATGCGCAAAAGATTTGTTACCACTTTGATATTTTGTATGCTTGCAGTTGCCTGTGTTTTCGGGTTTACCGCGTGCGGCGGGGAGCAGGACCTCGTCAGCGTGACGGGAATAATTTTAAATAAGACCGAACTCACTCTCGAATTCGGCAGTGAAGAAACGCTTACGGCAACCGTCCTGCCCGAAAATGCAACCGATAAAACCGTGATATGGACTTCCTCCGACGAAAGCGTAGCAACCGTTAAAGACGGTAAGGTCAGCGCTATAAAGGCAGGTACGGCAAACATTACGGCGAAGTCGGGTGATTTCAGCGCAATCTGCGCTTTGACCGTAAAAACGAGAAAGCTGACGGAAGCGGAGTGGAAAGCGGCAATAGAGGCGACTTTAAGTGCAAGAAACCTTACTATGTCTGCCAAAGAAGGTACTTTCGGTATGGAGTTCAAATTCGACTGGAACAATAAAACTATCTGCCAGGGAGATTCCGATTATACCGTTGCGGAAAACGGAAGTTATTATTCATACACGCTGCGCGACGGAAAATGGAACAAATCGCAATTAACTTACGGCTCTGACGAAGAAATGTTTGATTACGCCGTGCAACGTTCTTTCGGCAGGGAATTGACCGCTGCCAAAAACGCTTATTCAAGCGCGAAGTATGACGCGGTAAAAGACGAATATACCGTAACAATCAGCCTCAACGGAGACGAAGAGGGAAGCGAATACGTGATGAAATTTGCAGAAGGTAAAGTAAGCAAATACTCAGAGGGCAGGTTTGAAGTAACTTTCAGCAATTTCGGGACTACGGTTGCAACTCTGCCCGAAGCGGCTAAAAACGCTTAAATACAGACAATATATTGCGCCAGACCGCACTGCACTGCGGTCTGGCGGTTTTGTTAAATCCGATTTATGTGAGCGCGGTGTTTATAAACTATAAGTTTGGTGATTATGGGTTATTCGTCAAAAAAATCTTTGCTTTTTAAGTGCGTATATGTTATTATTAATGTGAGGTTGTTTAAAACTTATGGAAGAAAATAAAAATCTGTATTCGGCGGTTCAGCCGACAAACAGTCTTACGATAGGCAATTATCTGGGCGCGGTGAAAAATTTCGTCGCGTTGCAAAACGATTACAATTGTTTTTACGCGATTGCGAATATGCACGCGATAACCGTCAGGCAAAACCCTGCGGAGCTCAGACGTCGCACGCTCGAGCTCGCCGCGCTGTATATAGCATGCGGTATCGACCCCGAAAAGTGCGTTTTGTACGTGCAGTCGCACGTGCCCGCCCACGCAGAGCTTTGCTGGATTTTAAACACTTTCACCTACGTCGGCGAAATGGAGCGCATGACTCAGTTCAAGGATAAGAGCAAAAAACACGCCGATAATATAAATATGGGGCTTATGGATTACCCCGTCTTAATGGCGGCGGATATCCTCCTTTATCAGACGGCTTACGTGCCCGTCGGCAAGGACCAGACCCAGCACGTGGAAATCACCCGCGATATCGCCCAGCGCTTCAACAACGCATATTCGCCCACGTTTACCGTGCCCGAATGCGTTTACGTGAAAGCCGGCGCGAAAATCTGCGACCTGCTCGACCCGTCTAAAAAGATGTCGAAATCGGCGGAGAACGTAAACGGCTCGATATTCCTTTCGGACGATAAGGATACCGTTATACGTAAGTTCAAGCGCGCCGTAACCGACAGTGAAGCGGTAATTAAATACGACCCCGAAACCAAACCGGGCGTAAGCAATCTGCTGTCGATATATTCGGTATTCACGGATAAGAGCGTGGCGGAGGCGGAGGCGGACTTCGCGGGCAAGGGCTACGGCGATTTCAAGCTCGCCGTCGGAGAGGCGGTCGCCGATAAGCTTGCGCCCATTCAGCGCGAGCAGGCAAGGCTGCTTGCCGACAAGGCGTACCTTGACGGGGTGTTGAAGTCGGGCGCGGAACGCGCCGCGTATACTGCGAACAAAACGCTCAATAAGGTTTATAAAAAAATAGGGTTTTATCAGGGATAATAAATGTTCGGTTATATTCAGCCCGATTCGCCCTATCTTTTCAAAAAGGACGAAAAGCTGTATCAGGCTTTGTACTGCGGGTTATGTAAAAGTATAGGCGCGGGTTGCGGGCAGAGGGCGCGCACAGCGCTGACCTACGATATGGCGTTTATGTCCGCGCTTATACACAATATACGTCACGAGGACGTAGAAATTAAAAAAGCGCGCTGCGCCATACACTGGTTCAAACGCCGCCCCATTGCCGCAATCGACGATACCTTTGTGCTTTTGGGCTGTATAAACACCGCGCTTGCATACTATAAGCTGTGCGACGATAAGGCGGACGGCGATAAAAAGGCCGTTTTCCGCCACCTTTACAAAAAGGGTTTAAAACGCGCGCTGAAAAGGCATAAACAGGCTGTGGAAATCATAGACGAACAGATGAAGGCGCAGGCGGAGCTCGAAAAGGCGGGCTGTGCGATAATCGATATGGCGTGCGAGCCTACGGCGGTTATGATGCAACGGCTGTCGGCTTACGCGTTAAAGGAATATTCCACCCCCGCGACGGAAGCGCTCTTTTACGATTTGGGCAAGTGGGTGTATCTCGCCGACGCTCTGGACGACTACGACAAGGACGTAAAAAAGGGCAGATACAACGCGCTGTACAATGCGTATAAGCTTCCTTTAAAGGCGGAGGCGGTCGCCGCGAACCGCGAGGAAATAAACTTTATGTTCGACAGATTGTTCGCGGATATGCGGCTGAGGCTTTCGGAGATTAATTTCAAATTCAATCACGATTTGACCGACAATATAATATTAAGGGGAATACCTTTGAAGACAAGAAGTCTTGTCAAATGCGAGTGCAAGAAAAAAGGAGTTAAAAATGAACAAAAAAAATCTTGAACTTTTCGGACTTTCGGAGGGGGCTACAAAAGAGGACGTAACTTCGGCTTACGAAACGCTGAGGGCGAAATATCTCGAAGAGCGGTTTATGGACGGAGAAGTCGGCAACAACGCGGCGAAAATGCTCACGCAGCTGGAAAACGCGTATAACGATTTAATGCGCGAGCTTTCCGAAAACGCCGCCGCGGAGGACGGCGACAGCTCGTTCACGCGCGTGGAGGAGCTTATAAAAGACGGCGATATCGCCGAAGCTCAGCGCGTTTTAGACAGCTTTAACGAGCGCGGCGGCAGATGGCATTATCTTCAGAGCGTAGTGTTCTACCGCAAAAACTGGATGAACGAAAGCAAAAAACAGCTTGAAATAGCCATTCAGCTCGAGCCCGATAACGACAAGTACAAGGACGCGTATAAAAAGCTCAACGAAAAGGTCAATTACGACGCGAGCCGCTCGGCTACGGGCGAACAGCAGACAGTGTACGAAGGGCAGACTATGAATTCTCAGCAGGACAATCAGATGGGCGGGAATTTCTGCGCGAGCTGCATTGAGTGCTGCTATATAAACATGTGCATAAACTGCCTTTGCAACGCTTGCTGCCGCTGACGGCGTGGTGATAAGTTGAGTAAACGAAAGTATTCCCGTTCGTTTGAAATAGCTCTGTCCGCAATATCCTGCGCGGTAGCGGTGGTATGCCTTTTGCTTGGGTTCTGGAGCAACGTGCTGCTTGCTTCGGGCTATCTTTTCGGCATGGTCGCGCTTATGGTGCCCCTTTCCAAACAGTTTATAAGGGGCGGCTTTCTCGCGTATCTCGGCACGGTCATACTTGCAATAGTAATGGGCGCGGCGGTTCGTTTCTGGGATTTGGTGCCCTTTATAATGTTTTTCGGGCTGCATCCGTTAATCAACTGTTTGCAGGTAAAATTTAATATAAACCGATGGCTTGCGCTTGCCGTCAAAACGGTGTGGTTCGATTTCACGCTGTGGGTTGCGTATATACTTATCTTCGGCGGGATACTCGGCGGCGACAGCGCGGACAACGCCTTTTATGAGTTTCTCAATACCTATATTTACTGGATAATTTTCGTGGGAGGAACGATAATTTTCTTCCCGTACGACTATCTTATTTTCAAAACGCAGACGGCTGTGGATATGCTCGTTTACAGAATAAGGAAATAATATTTTATGTTAGTTAAAAACGGTGAATACGAAGGACTCGTCGAAGGATACGGCACGGACGGCGAGGGAATAATAAAAATAGACGGTACAACTGCGTTTGTGCCGTTTTGTATAAAGGGAGAAAAGGTGCGCTTTAAGGCGCTTAAAGTTAAGGGGAATATCGCCTACGGCAAGCTTATTAAGGTGTTGACCCCGTCATATGCGCGGGTTAAGCCCGTTTGCCCCGTTTTCGGCAAATGCGGCGGCTGTGATTTGCAGCATATGGACTATGCAAGCCAGCTTAAATTCAAAAAGGAAAGCGTTTTTAATTCATTGAATAAAATAGGCGGCATATATGCCGCGGTCAACGATACTATTCCGTGCGAAAAGCAATTCGGTTACAGGAATAAGTTAGTATTGCCCGTGGGCGAAAACGGCGAGCTCGGGTTTTACGCAAGGCACAGCCACAGGATAGTCGCAACGGATAGCTGCGCCATTCAGTCTGACTGGGCGGACAAGGTGTTCAAGGCGGTAAAAGAATTTGCTAAAACGGTAAAAAGCGGCGTTCTCCGCCACATAGTCGTGCGCGAAATCAAGGACAGGTTCATATTTGCATTGGTTGTAAAAAGGGTAATTAACGCGCAGCCGCTTATTACTTTATTCGAACGCGATTTTAAGGACTTTACCTTTTTACTTAATATTAATCCGTCGGATACCAACGTTATATTCGGTAAAGAGTGGCGGATATTGCACGGCGACGGGTTTTTCGAAGCCGAAGAAAACGGAATAAAATTCAAGGCCGGCGCTAATACCTTTTTGCAGGTCAACGACGATATACGCGGCAAACTGTATTCCGCCGTGCTTGAAGAAGCGGACAAAGGCGCGGTTGCGCTGGACTTATACAGCGGCGGCGGCATGCTTACCGCTATGCTTGCAAAGAAGTGCGGACAGGCTTACGGCATAGAAATTGTGGAGGAAGCTTCGCGCTGCGCAGACGAGCTTAAAACCGCAAACGGGCTCGATAAAAAAATGTTCAATATCTGCGGCGCGGTGGAGGACAACATTGCCAAGGTATTTTCGAAAACCGAGGGAAGGCGCAGGATTATAGTTTGCGACCCGCCAAGAAAGGGCATGGAAAGGGGAGTGGTAAACGCGATAGCCCGTTCTGGCGCGGACAAAATAATCCTTGTATCCTGCAACCCCGCAACGCTTGCGCGTGATTTGGGGCTGTTGCTGGGTACTTTGACGGAAGAGGACGGCGCGCTTGTAAAGTGCGAAAATCCGCAAAGCAGTTACATATTAAAAAGCGTAACGCCCTTCGATATGTTTCCTCAAAGCAAGTGGTGTGAAACCGTTGCGGTGCTTACGCGCAGACGTTGATTTTATTTACATATGGAAATTTTTCTTACGATATTGCGTTATGCGGCGGGGCCGTTACTCGGCGCGATTATAGGGTATTTTACCAACTGGCTTGCGGTCAAAATGCTTTTCAGACCGTACTATCCCAAAAAAATAGGTAAATGGCGGCTGCCGTTTACCCCCGGCATTATCCCCAAGCGTAAGTCCGCGCTTGCCGCCGCGGTAGGCAAAGCGGTCGGCGAACAGCTTTTCACCAAAGACGATCTGGCGGCGGCGGTCGTGTCCGAAAACGCAACGCAAAAGGTCGCGGAGCGCGCGAAAGAGCTGTGGCGGGCTGCGGGCGACAAAACGGCGAACGAGCTTATAAGCCTTGCGGTGCCCGCGGAAAAGGCGGAGGCTTTCGATAAATCCGCGCAGGAGGCGATAACCGACAGGGTTTTCCGCGCCGTAAAGGATTTCGGGCTGGGCGGCGTAGTGGCAAGCGAGGGCGTTAAGGTGATTAAACAAAAAAAGTCGGCTTTGGGTATGCTTGCTATGTTCCTGTCCGACGACCTTATCTCGTCGCTTGCGGACAAGCTTGCCGACGGGGTGGACGGCTACGTGGACAACTACGGCAGACAAGCAATCCGCAAAGCCGTTTCCGTGGAGACGGAAAAGCTCCTCAACCAACCGCTTTCGCCCCTCGTCGAAAGAGTCGACGACGAAATAATCGCGGGCTTTGCCCGTTCGCTCTATTCGCGCGCGGTAAAGGAAATGTTCGCGGGGCTTGCGGACGAGCTTGACGTGTGCGCCATAGTCGAACAAAAGATAAACGCGATGAGCGTTAAGGAGCTGGAAAAGCTCGTGCTTTCCGTAATGAAAAAAGAGCTGAATGCAATAGTAAATCTCGGCGCGCTGATAGGTTTTATCCTCGGCGTATTGATGATTTTTGTTTAACGGAGAAATATATGTACCTTAAAGTCAGAAAAGGGGCGGTGGCGGCGCTCGCCGTGCTGCTTGCGCTGTGCGCAGTCCTTGCGGTCTTAATAAGCACCGCGTTTGCGGATAAAACTTTCGCTTACGGCAGGCGGGATATGCCCGCGGGGGCAATTGCCGCGGTAGCCGCAAAGGGCAAGCTTGCGGACGAAAGTTTTCTTGCGCTCAATTCCCTGAGCATCGGCAGCGTTACCGTTCGGGCGGACGGCGGCGGCAGTATCGCGGACGCGTTCGACAAAAATACGGCTTCCGTCTGGCGCTCGGATATAGGCAATTCGGAGGGCTTCTCAAACAGAGTAACCGTCTCTTCGCCGGCTCCTGTTACGGTATCGTGCATAATATACGGCGGGGCGTTTACGGTAGTTGACGGCGAAAACCTCTACTACGGATTCCCTCGGCTTTTAAAGGTATACCGCGCCGACGGTACGGGCTCGCCGGAGCTCGTAGCGAGCTTCTCGGGCGAAGCGGAGGCGCCGCTCACGGCATTTATGTTCGAAAGGCCCGTCGCGTTCGGGACTATGATTCTGGAATTTGCCGAAATCGCCCCTTCGCCGTTTTCGGACGGGGGTAAAGCGTCTGCCTCCGAAATTTATCTTGTTAACTCGTTCGGGGAAGAGGAAGAAAAGATTACACAAGAGATTAAGTCGGTGTTTACCGACTACGCCCGTTTCCTCCCCGACAGAAAATACGACCTTGAAAAGCTTTCCGCGCTCCGCGTGCGCGCCTCGGGCTGCGTGAACTACGAAACGGCGTTAAAGCCGGTCCTCGACAGGGCGGAAGCGGTGCTTGAGGGTAAGCTCAAAAAGGATGCCCGCCGCGAATTTTCAACCGAAGCCGCCGCGGCGAATAAAATCGTGCGCGGCGGCAACGTAAGGGAGTACGCCTGCGACACACTGCTTGTCGACGGAATAGGCACCGACAGACAGACGCTCGGCATAGGCGCCGCTTACGGCGAAACGCTGACAGTTTACGTCGAGGCGGAAAATGGGCTGCCTCTGCCCTCGCTGGCTTTCGCCTCGGAGAGCGGCGACGGGGTCGGCTTTACCGTGCGCCCCTTGTCGCGCGGCGTCAACGCGGTGACTTTCCCTCTGCCGTCGACGGCAACGCCGAGGAGTCCGGGCGGTCAGATTTATATTGTATACACCTGCCCGCAGGATACGCGCGGCGACGTGAAAGTTTACGTGGAGGGCGGATATAACTATCCCGTTTACCGCAAGGGCGGCAACGAAAACGAATTTTATTCTATCCTGAAAGACTACGTTTCAAAGCTTTCCGGGCTCAACGCAAGCGCATACTCCGACGTGTTCGAGGCGGTCGCTGACAACGTGACCGTTACGGGTTCCTCAAAGCTTTTGTTAAATTATCTTTCGTCCGCCGCCGGCGCGGGCATAGCAGAAAATCTCGGCGGGCTGGATTCGTTTATACGCAGTATGTTCGGCTTCGGCGGCATAACCTTCGACGAGAAAGCCGAGGCATACGATCAAAGAAATCCGTTCATAAGGGTTGATTTCCGTTTCGACGAGGCATATGCAGGGGTGTACGATGCCGTGCGGGCCGATTTTATATACATAGACGAAAACGATTTTGACTGTATTTTCGGGTCGGGCAGCCCCTCGGAGCAAACTATGCGCTCGCTCGGGCGTGCGCTTGACAGACGCGGAAGCGAATGGTCGGGATACACCGACGGAATGTACGCGGCTTACGGGCAATGGCTGTTGACGGGCGAATATGCCGCGGATATTGCGGGCGCGGCGGAAAAACTTGCCTCCGATTCGGGCAGATATGCAATCGATAAAAATCTCTGGCTGAACGGCGGCGACGCCGCGTGGTGGTTGCTTTTCGGGGCTGACCCCGATTACTGGGCTGACTTACAGAACGCATACGCGACGGAAGCGACGGGGAAGTCGCTCGACCCGACGGAGCGGTTTATATACTATTCCTCGCTTGCGCTCGGGCAGGACGCGGGCGCATACTTCGAAAGATGGGGCTATTATCACGGCGGCTCGAAATACGGTCCGGACAACAGATTTTCATGCGACAGGGCTTCGCCGGAGTATAAGGAGCTGACGGCCGCGGCGAAGTCGGGGGGCAGGATTGCCGCAGGGGATAAGAAGTATTATTACATAGACGAACGGCAGTTCGAGCTTTTAAAGGAAAACGATTACGCCCTCGATAAGGATTGGGCGGGCAAATACGACTCGAACGCGACGGTGAGCGTAACGCAGATTGTGCGCGCCTCGGTCGGATACACTCTGTTTATGCCCGAAGTCGAGGAGGACGCGCATCTTTGCTACGAGGTGCAGTGCTTTATGGAAGGCGGCTGGAAGGTGCTCGGTATAACCTACGGCATAGCGTTTACAGACACTAACCGCTACGCCGAAGGCGTAAGACCGAAGTACAGAGTTTACGCCTACGACAGGCTTCTGAACCGCACGGGCGTTCCGCGCGAAACCGAGCCCGTCGGCGGAGTTCAGGCGGAGGTGTGCAGGATAGGCAACGTAAAGTACAACTCTTTGCGCGAAGCGGTCGCTGTTGCGCGGGAGAACGACACCGTATACCTTTTGAAATCCTTTTCCGATTGCGGCATTGTCATAGATAAAAACCTCACGGTGCTGCCCGACCCGTCCGCGGGCGACGGCATTACCCTTTCACGAAGCGGCACGGGCGCGTTGATTACCGTGCAATCTTCATTCAACATGGGCGGCGCGGGCGCGAAAATCATACTCGACGGCAAGGGCTTCTATCAGTCGGGCGCGCTTATCGAAACGCGTTTTTCGGGCGCTCCGCAGAACATAAAGTTCACAAACGTGACGTTTAAAAACAACTTTAACGACGGCGACGGGGGCGGGCTCTGCCTTTCCTACGGCGCAAGGCAGGTTGAGCTGTACGGCTGCGTAATAGAAAATAACCGCGCTTTGAACGGCGGCGGGCTGTGCCTTGTAAACGACCGCGACGGGAATTATTACCCCAGAGTCAATATGTACGGGGTCACGGTCAGCGGCAATACGGCAAGGCTTTATGGCGGCGGGGTTTATTGCTCGGGTACGGGCGGGCTCACCGCGGTGTACTGTTCGCCCGCCGACGGATATTCCTCCTGCGCGGTGATAGGAAACAAGGCAAAGGACGGCGGCGGGATTTATTCGGAAGCGACGGTGAATATGAAAGCCGCCGTGTTCACGGGCAATACGGCTTCGGGTAAGGGCGGCGGCGCTTACGTTGCGGCGGGCAGCATAATCCACCGTTTCGAGCTTGCCGATTGCACTGTGGCGGACAACATAGCGGGCGAAGCTTCGTCCACCGCGATATATCTTGCGGGCGGGTACTCGACGCTGGGCGGCGGCAAGTTCTCGGGCGGGATATACAAGGCGAACGGCTCGACGCTCAACCTCAACGGCAGTATGCCCGATTTTAAGGACGCGGAATTCGTTCTGCCCGAAATAGCCTCTTCGGGCACGACGCTTGTCGATACGGTTACGGGTTTTTCACTCACGGCGGACGCGGCTACGGGTTTGAATATCGCATACGGCGTGGCCGCAGTCAACGGGGCGAAGATAATTGTTTTGCGCAAAATTGCGAATATAACCCTCGATTTCGGAAACGGAAGCGTCGTCGTGCAGACAGAGTGCGGCAAGTACGTTCTGCCCGAACGTGCGGACGGGCTCGACGAAAACGTATATATAGGCAAATGGAGCGCCGACGACAAGGATTATTTCGCGGGCGATACGGTTATTATTGACGGTAACTGTTCGTTCGAAGTGGAGCTGACGCCATATATCGCGGTAACGCTCGCAAACGGGGCGCACGTAAAAGAATACAAGGTTGTAAAATACGGCGAGTTCTGTTTGCCCTCCGAAACCCCCGACGGTAAGCCCGTTTACGGCTGGTTCTGCTCGGACGGCAAGTATTACGCCTGCGGCGAACAAAAGGAAATCGAGTACGACACGGCGTTCACCGCGGATACAAAGCCCGCTTATCGGGTCGCGCTCGAAGCGCGCGGGCTTACCAGAACCGAGTTTTTCGCTTACGGCGATTCGTTCACTCTGCCCGTGCCGGAGGCAGCGTTCGGCAAAGTCTTCTCGCACTGGCTTTCGGACGGGGTAATTTACGCCGCTGGGCAAACGTTGATTGTAAAATCGGATTTTTTCGCGGTTGCGGTATATTCCGCACAGCGCACCGTGAAATTTATTTCCGTTGACGGCGAACGGTCGGGGCAATACGAAGAGGGCGAAGAAATACCTCTTTCGGTACCGTCGAAGCATGCCGGCGGCGAGTTTATCTGCTGGCTTTCGGGCGGGGTCAGATATTATGCGGGAGGAACGTACGTAGTCCGCGGCAACGCCGAAATAACCGCCGTATACGGCGCGGCGCGGGAAAAGGTGAAAATTACGTTAATATCGTCGGGCGCGGACGGGCAAACGGTAACCGTTTCGGAGTACGGGTTCGGCGACAAGATAAAGCTCGGCGTACCTTCCGAAACGGAGGACGGAGTATTCGCGTGCTGGCGGATAAACGGAGCGGCGTATTCCGCCGACTGTGAAATATCCGCCACCGACGATTTTACCGCAATCGCGGAGTATGCCGCCGCTGACGCGGAGGAAGACGTGTTCGTTGCCGTGCTCGTTCAGTCTTCCGACGGCGAGGATTTGAAACTTTACCGCTATGCGTACGCAAGCAGCGTGCTTCTGGGCGTGCCCGAATACAGTCCGTCCGGCAGAATATTTTCGCACTGGGCGATTAACGGCGAAAGGTTCGAAGCGGGCGAAAGTTTTACCGTAAAGGAAAACTGCGCTATAGTGGCGGTTTACGACGACGCGTATAAAATCGAACTTAATTATATTTTCGGCGGTGAAGAAAGGACTGACGTGTTCGAATACGGTAATTCGCGCGTATTCCTTATGCCCGCACCCGAAAGCCCGCAGGGCAAATTGTTTACGCACTGGGCGCTGGGCGATTTAAAGGTCGCCGCGGGCGAAAAAATACCCGTCATAGCGAATATGAGCTTAAAAGCCGTATATCGCGAGCTGTCGGTGTTTACAGTAACTTTCGGCGGCGAGTTGAACGGGGAAATAAAAGATACGCAGAAAAAATTCACCGAAGGGGATAAATTCGTTCTGCCCGAAGTCGACGACAAACTGTTCGGCGATAAATTCCATTACTGGGACGTGAACGGGGTACGGTATGCGAGCGGCGCTACCGTGACCGTGCTCGAAGATTTGTCGGTCAAGGCGGTTTACTCGGCGCAGTATAAGGTTACGGTCGTACAGCTTGTCGACGGAAAGGAGCGCGCGCAGGATTTTACGGTTTCTCACGGAGATACGTTCAAGCTGCCCGTGCCCGCGCCCACCGACGAGGACAGGATTTTCACTTGCTGGGAGGTAAACGGCAAAAAGCTGCGCCCCGGCGACAGAATTACAGTCACTGCGGATACCGTTATAACCGCCCGGTACGTCGATAAAGAGGGCGAACCGGTAATCGTAAAGGACAACCGCAAGCTCTGGTTAACGATAGGCGTGGCGGGCGGCGTTGCTGCAGTCGCTGCGATAGCGGGCGCAACCGTGTACCTTGTAAGGCGCAAAAAGAAAGCGGACGCGGATAAAAAATAAATTTTTGCATAAACTTTTAGTATGGAAAAACATAAATCCAAAAACGAGGTTCACGACCTTTTCGAAGAGTGCGTGTGCGCCAACGAATGCACGGGGCTCTATCAGAAGGTTTCTATCGACAAAAGGGAAATAGCAAAATTTCATAAACAGTTTATAGAAGAAGAGGAGGAATAATTTCCTCCTCTTTCTTTGACTTGATATATTTTTTTTGTTATAATGAATTTAACATAAAGTTACAAAAGAGGAGGTATTTGTTTTGAACGTTTATTTTATTTATAAATTCAGCGACTACGATAAAATAAAGCGCAAAATCGAGGAAATTGAAAATGCCGAAAATATGAACGTGTTTTATTTTAATCCTCACACCGATATAGGAGGAAAATGGAAGTCCAAAGCAAAAACCAAAATAAAAGACGCCGACGCCGTGTGCTACTTCTTTAATTTAGATTCGGCAAAAAGTAAAACCCGCAACATTAAGTGGGAGTATGATTACGCAGTAAAACAAAATAAAAAAATAATTGTAATTAACAGCGGCGACGACGTGGATTTACTTGATAAATTGCGTACTCTGGAAAAAAAGAATAATTTGTTAAATAACGTTTTCAACCGTGATTATACTGAAAAAACCATTGCCCGCAAGCCCGTTTCTTTTAAAGAGGGAAAAGAAAAGTTGGAAGAGCAGTCGTCCTGGAATATAAATAAAGAAGTGATGATTGCCGACGAATCCGATTTACACAATAAGGATAAAGAAAATTATTATAATTTGTTGATGGATCAATATAAGGTAATGGTTCAGACTTCGGAGAAATTGATGGAACGCAGACAGACGACAAGCAACCTATATACAACCGTATGCACCGCTTTGGTTGCGCTTGTCGGCTCTGCGTTTGCATTCGAAAATATGTACGCCATAGGTGTTATCTTCTTTTTTACGGGAGTAATCAATATTATTCTGTCGCTTAACTGGTCGCGAGCGCTTGACAGTTATGACAAAAATAATGAAGGCAAATATGCGGTTTTAAACGAAATAGAAAAACGCCTGCCCGCAAATCTTTTCGATTCAGAGTATAAATACAATAAATTCAACGGTATAAAATCGTTTTCTCACAGAGAAAAGAAACTGCCGTATATGTTTACCTTCATAGGCGCCGTTTTTATTGCAATAGGCGTTATTTTCGGTGTGCTGGTACTTTGCGATTTCAATATTTTCGCATAAATCGCGTGTGTTTAAATGCAAGTATATACTATCTATAGATCAGTTCGCACGCTATTGTATTCTAAAAAGAGGAGGAATAAAGCGTACTTCCAATAGGGAATTAAAAAACTAAATTATTAAGAGTTATACTTTCAAGCAAGGACAAAAGCTCTCGAACGATATGTTCGAGAGCTTTTTACTACAAACCTTTTAGAAAGATAAATTGAAATTTATTAAAAATCTTTTATAAATCCAGTATAAATAATGCCCCTATCCGAATCAATAATTATATTTTGGGGTTTTAACCCGTATGCCTTAAAAATTACAACATTATTCTTAAATCCGATTACTATACAATTATCGTCTTTTTCATAGGAATTGTATAGTGAATTGTTGTTCCAAGTGAGAACTTCTATAAAATATTCGCCACTACTGCTGGTAATAGATCCGTTTACTTGCCCTAAAACTGCAACAATATCCTCTTTTGTTGTGCCAAATTGAACGCTTTGATATTTTTTAAGCCATTCATCTTTTTGTTTCAAAATTTCGTTTTCTTCTTGAACTGTTGTCAGTTCATTATATAATTTGTCATAATCTTCTTTTGGAACAGAATTACACCCCGCAAGGATTAAGACGCATAAAACTGCCATAATCATTATTGCGACTAATTTTTTCATCGTTAATTCTCCTAGTTAAATAGAAATTTATCTTACATCGGTTTTAGATTTTTATTAAGCCGTTCTACCATCCACGC
>CANPBT010000013.1 GCA_947572415.1 uncultured Clostridia bacterium
TATCTTCCGTTTTCGTCAATTCGCCTTTCGCGTTATAGCTATTTTGCAGTATCAAAGTATCATTATAATATATCTTGTCAAGGCTGCCTTTGCGGTCTGTTGTTGCCGTGAACTTTTCATTCTTTGCGTTAGTTATCGTTACTTTATCTACCGTATATCCGCTTTCGGCTACTTTTTCCGCATAGCTGTAACTTTCGTACAGACTACCGCCCATCGATATGCTGCTTATCCTGCGTTTGTTATCGTAAACGTACTCGACGGCATTATTTCCGCTATGGTTGTATTTTGTTACTTCACCGATCGTAAACTGAGTCGTATTTTTATTCTCTTCACCGTTCACCGTCGTGTTTAAGCTCGTTACGCGGTTTTCGCTGTCGTACGCATAATTTTGCGTTTTCGCTCCCGGATACGTTACCCTGCTTACTAAATTTTTACCCGTGTAATAGGTATATCGCGTTGAATGCTTACCGCGCTCGTCCTTTTCGGATTTCAAACGGCGGTTTTCATCGTAGGTTTGCTCCGTATAAAATATATCCGTCGTTGCGGAACTGTCGCATATGCAATCTTCTTCCGCGCCGTGCTCCGTTTCAAGCCTGTATTTCTTTGTGGTGGTAATATTCCCGTAACTGTCGTAAACGTATTCTTCGGCGTCGGCAAATTCTTCCGAGCGGCTGCCGCCCGAATCATGCCCGACATGCGTTACTTTTTTTACAAGCGCGTCGTTTGTTGTGTTATAAAAATAATTTACGGCGTAATATTCCGTTTGTTCGCATACCGCGGACGAATTGAAATATTTTACGGTGACGTTTTCTTTTATGCATCTGTTTCGTTTATCGTACTCATATTTTGTTTCCTGAGTTTTATACGTATCGTCACCGGTAAATACTTTATCCACTGTTTCACTTGAAGGCTTATTAAACGGAGTAAGCACGCTTTTAGTTTTTGTTCCGTCTACAAATGTAAACGACGAATACGGATATTTGTTCAAGACGTCGTCTTTTGCTGATATGTTGATATTTTGACCATATGCCGTATAAAAGTTTTTTTCCGCCTTCGATACAAGCCCGTTTTTAATCTCGTAATACTCCGTTAGCGCACCGTCAGCGTCGAATTTGTAGATTTCGCTGTCGTCGTAATTGTCTATCAAAGTAACCTTCCTGTTTTCGTCGTCATAGGAAACAGAAAGGCTGTCAAGCAACGTCGACACCGCGGCGCCGGCAGGTATCCGTCCGGTCGTGGAATAATTTTTTACACCCAGTAAACGCGTATCGTATGAAGCCCCGTCTTCGTAATGCATCTCGCTCATCAGCTTATCTGAACTTGTTATTGTGCTTATACCGTCGCAAAGCTCGCCGTTTTTATATATTTGGGTATAAGCTATGTCAAGTGTTTTATATACGTTAGACGCTCCGTTACTTTCAACTTTGCAATATTTTATCTTCGTAAGCTTGCCCGACGTGTAAGCATATGTTACTTTTTTACCGCTTGCGGCGTCGGTTATCGAAATGAGAAAACCGTTAGTATAACTGAAATTTAAAGTGTTTCCGTTTTTATTGACGATACTTGTTATTAAGCCGCTTGTATTGTAATTTATCCGAATATAGTTGCCGAACTCGTCGCTTATCATAACAAGTCTGCCGTCCTTGTTAAAACCCTTGGTTGTATTGCCTCCCTTTAACCAATTGACGGGTTTGGTGCTGTCGAGATACGATAAATTCAAATTTCCAACGGAAGCGGGCATTTCACTTAAATACTTTTTCTCATTAACGGTAACCTGATCGCACTCCAACTCCCATTCTTGTAGGTAGTATTTTTTAGTCGATTCGTCGTATGTAATTTCTGATAAGTTTTTTACATAATCCCTTACGTAAATACTCGGGTCGGCAGGGTCAAAATCCGGACCGGCATTTTCATAATCTATACGGTCTATATAAAATAAAGGATTAAAACCGTGCCTATGCCCGTAACCGCTTATGTAATACGGTGTGCTGATTACTTCGTTAATCTGAATAGAAGATACCGTCAATCGCTCATATAAGTTAAGCCTGAAATGACTTCCGCAACCGCAATTTTCATTATCCTGTACATATACGTGTTGTATTTCAAGCCCCATAAGGGTATCATCGGCAGCAAAATCAGTAAATATTATATCCGCTTTGCCCATAAGCAGATCCATATTTGCCGTTGCGTCCGCCGCCAACAGAATTTGTTTATTTGCATTAAATGTTGCAGGGTCAATATCTCTGCATAATACGATATAAGCTTCATCTTCAAAATTTACGTCAACATCGCCATAGGCAACATGTGCATAAAGATTTCCGGTTTCATCATTTATTTTTTTGCCGATATAAGCCTTTACATAATCACCCTCTATGGGGACATCGATATTGTTTATTTTTACATGTCCTTGAACAGCGGCATTGTTTGCGGCTTTTTTGAGCCAAAGCTCTAAACCGGCACTTTCGCTGTATCCTAACTGTATTTCTTGAAAAGGAATACAAAACTTAGTTCTGTTTTGTTCGTTTTCCGTTCCTGAAACTTGAATTTTTCCGTTCAAGTCACTAAATGTCCAACCGCCCCAAACGCCGTTTTCTTTTACACGGCGCTCTGACATGTAATAAGGTTTGACTTTTACTGCAACTTTTATAGGCAATTTTACTGATAAATCACTATAAGTTATTGTTACATATTTTGTATTAACACTCAATAATCCATTTGGACTAATTCTGTAATTTGTTACTCGAGTTTGCGACCCATCGGAATTTACCAACGAAACCTCCATACCGGTAGAATCAAATAAATCGCCTGCTACAAAGATTTTTTTATTAGGTAATTTGGTTATCTTCAATTTTCTGCTGACTATATCGGTATTTCCGCAAATAGTTTGTCCGCATATTGCTTGCCCGCATATTGCGGGTGTTTTAATTTCGCTCATAATTTCCTCCTAAGTAACTAATTTGTACTTATATACAACGTGTTACCGCTTGCCCAAATTTTTGCACCGCCGAAAGTCGACTCTGTCGCTTTGGGTAATTCCGCCTCACTTATTGATATTCCATCAAGATTTTTCAATACGAATTTCCCGTTGCTTACCGCTATGCCCGCGCCGAAATTTGATGTATCAAAGAAATCCATAAGAATAATCATCGGAGTTGTAGAATCGTTTTCTATAACTTTTTTCATTACATAAGGGATATTAGGAAGTAAATACTTCCTTTGATTTACCTTTACGTATTCTGAATTTTTAAATGTAATGTTGTAGTCAGGCGTAGCGTAAAACAAATATTTAGACGAAGCATTAGTTTCGCCGAAACGCAACCCAACCACATCATTGCTTGTGCCTTTGGTTGACTGGTCAAAAATTACAGAAAATAGTGATCCGACCGGAATATCTTCCCACTCTACTTCTGAAATCCTGTATGCCTTATATGCTAACCCGGTAGTATTAGGTTCATTGACCGCATGGTATAAGGGAACACCGTTTGCTTGTTTTAATTCTTCTTCAAAACGATTAAGAGTTTCCGCGTTCAAAGGTGTTTCATTATCTACAAATCTGTTGCTCATTTTATTTTCTCCTTAAATTTCTTGTATGTGTTGATTGAAATAATTATAGTTTTTAGTACGTTTATTGACTTGCTGCGTAAGCGCCACAAACTCGTCGATTTTGTTACTTACAATTTCTGCATTATACTTGATTTTGTTGTCAATTGCATATTGATTAGTTTTAGTCATAACGTACTGCTTTTTCTCTTCACCGTTGTAATTTAGATAGCCTTCGGCTTCTTCGATAAACGTTATTATCACATTGCAGATTTTTACTAAATTTTCAGCCGCTTTTTTTGCTTTTGCACTTTTTATGAATCTGCTTAAAAAAGTAACCGTAGTAATCAATAACCCCAATGCCGCGCTTGATATTGATAAAATAATTTCTGTATTTTCCATAGTATTTCCTTTTAGTTTCAAAGAGCCGTCCATTCGTCGGCAGTTCTTTTACTTAAAGCGTTTTTGTATACCTTTTTAAATCGTTGACTTATATCGCATTGACTGCAAAATGGAATCGGCTTTTTAAAATTGTCTATTTGTGCCCGCGTAAGGTTTTCGTCGATAATCAGATAATCTTCCGGGCTTATTTTCAGTTTCGGGCCGAAATAGCCGTTAAACAACTCAGCAAATTCAGATGAAGGGCAATTGAATATTTTTCCGTTACGGATATTTATTTTACTTCTTTCCCAACCGCATTTTTCGTACTTTTCTTGCGTAACCGGTTGTCCTTGCGAATAATTGATAAGGTTAAAGAATAAACGACCGCTTTGCAATATTGCTAAATTGTTCAAACAATGGTTTTTAGAAAATAAACTTTCAAGGTAGTTTATATCTGAATCATATGTAGTGATACCCCACACAATCCCGTTATTTTTTACAAATTCCCAAAACCTTTTATTTCCCTCATAATGTTTTAAAGTTAAGCCGTTAGAATATATTCCGACGAACCTGTCGGGATATATCCGTCTTAAAATATTAAGAAGCTCCATAAAATGCGGATGTAAGGTAGGTTCCCCGCCCGTAAGCCAAACTGTATGAGCGTCGGGTATACACTTTCTGATTATTTTTATTACTCGCCCGAACTCTTCAACATTTACAAAATTATTGTGCTTTGCCAACGGAGCGAGATGAGAACATGCAGCGCAATTTCTGTTGCAAATATCCGTTATCGCGTATTCAATATGATAATTATCCGCACATCTGATTCTTTTCCAGTCAAAAACATATCTTTCGTATAATTCAAACATTTTTACCTGTTTTCACCACTACAATTAAATTTAGAGCCATGTCCTGTATTAACTACAAATTCATCGCTTACATAAAGCGGCGGCAGCCCTTGCTGTTTTCTTTCAAAAGAAGCTTTACGCACTTCTTTTATCCTTTGCAGCATGCGCTCACGGTCGTAGTTATAATAGTACAGCGGAATATCAACAATATTTTCGTAGTATTCGGGCTTACTACGCACACGTTTTACGAACTCATAATCCTCGCATAAAGGCATATCGGTAAACCTTTCTGTTCCGATGAGCTGTTTTGAGAAAAAGTGCAACCATAACGTAAGCCTGTTAGAAAATTTGACGTGCGTTCCTTTCATTTCATGGTCCATCATTCTTACGGCGTTATGACCTTGAATTGCATAATACAATAAGCTCAAAGCAGAATTGTTTATGAGCCAATCGTCACTGTCAACAAACATGATGTATTCCCCTTGCGCGTTATCCAAGCCTACGTTCCTCGCGCCACCGGGCGTACGGCACTGTGAATAATAAATTTTTAAATTAACTTCCGGGTGTTCATCGCCCCACTGACGTATAACAAATTCCGAATTGTCTGTACAGGCATCCAAAGTAATAACCACTTCAAATTCTGCTTTATTAAAATCTTGCATGGCAAAACTGTCCAAACATCGAGTAATCTGTTCCCCTGAATTGTGTACGGGTACAATTATTGAAATTTTCATATTTTACACCTTCCCCTTTACTTTTGTAAATGTTATAGAAACAGGTTCTTCCATAAGGTAAAAACCCTTTGAGTACTCGCCACTTATATTGAATTGAAAGTCAATACGACCGCTTGTGCAAGTTAAACTTACATTTGCGTAACTTCCGGTAATCGTAGCGGGCAACGACCTGTTACTTATGTTCACTGTATATTCATTCCCGGGATATTCACCATTCTCTTCAAAATATGTTTCCGCGAATTGAACACTTGCCGTAACTTCAAAATTACTATAATTTGATAATCCGGGTACAGTGAAAGAACCGGACGCCGTATAGGTTTGAGAACCTGTCCACTCGGTGGTTGCGCTACCGCCGCCCGTCGATGCAATGCCAAAATAAGCAACATCACCAACCACGTTAAAAGTAAAAGGATTAGTTCGTATTTGCAAGCCGTTCCCGTCGCCAATATCTGCACGCAATTCGGGGCTGTTATATCCGGAATTTGCCGTGCAACTTATAGTTAAGCTATCACCGTAATAAATTGAGTTACCGCTATAAAGTGTTCCCGTTGATGCCCTTTGATTTGGCGAACTATTGCGATAAACATTTAATGTTGTTCCGAGTGCAGTTTGTTGCTTTAAAGTAAACTGCTTACAAAAGCAACAAGTACCGTTAAAATTTAATACAAATTTTTCTGTGCCATTAAAAATGACTTTATTGATATCTGTGTTATTGAATTTTAATGCCATTATATTTCTCCTATTTAATTTTTAATTAGTGAACCTACTGTCCCTTTTTGAATAAGTAATACAGAAACAAATAATAATTCTTTTAACCCTTTACCATACGAATACCTCTTTTATAGCTTTGATTAGATTATAACAGACAAAATACGACTCAAAGTGTCAACTTTGAGTCACTTCATATTTTCTTTATAAATACAGATATAAATTAACAACACTTTATTTTTGTGTCTTAACATGCTTCTTTTACTTAACCCAAAATTTATTGCATATGTCAGTATTGATTTTTTACGATTTTTTGTTGTAAGAAATAACATTTCAAAAACAGCCGAAGTGTTCTTGTTTTCAATCTGGTCATAGATAACAAAAAATTTTTTTGCTTTATCTATTATTTTAAGTACTTCATTATCCCGTTCCGTTAAATTTTCTTTCTTTTTGCTCAGTACGTCGTTAATTTCCTTTTCGTACTTCTTCGGTAATTGTTTAGCCATAAGAATCCCCTTTAAATAAAAAAATTATCTTGGCTTGTACACCAAGATTTAATTTAATAATAGTTCCTATTTTCAACATTTTTCTACCAACTAGAGTTGGAAATTTGTCGCTTTTTGTTTACATTTTAAAAATTTTGCCTAACTTTCTTCATATTATGTTAAAGATTAAATAGAGCTACTTTTGATAGTAAAATTTTTGGGGCACGTTTGGGGCACATTCTGAAAAATATACAATATATAGTGATAAATTTTATTATAAATACTATATATTGTGGTTTTTGTCGTTTTTCGGAAGGGTTCGAGTCCCTGAAGGTGCACCAAAAGAGTATAATCCGAATTGTTTACTTGTTACAAGTGAGTGGTTCGGATTTACTTTTTATTTCGGCAATAAATAGAAAGAACGGCTTGTGAGTAATCGCAAGCCGTTCTTTCTATTGCTTTGTCAAAAGGAATATGCTATAATGATTGTACGATAAACAGTAATTTAGTGGAGAAGTTATGTATTTTATCAGACAGGTAAAGCCTAACGAAGTAAGCGATGCGCTTACCCTTGCGTTAGAAGTGTTTATGCAGTTTGAAGCACCCGATTATAAACCGCAAGGTGTGGAAACGTTCAGAAAGGATATTATCGAAAACGCCGAATTTATAGATAAGTGTAGAAAAGGAATTTGCCCGATTTATGCCGCATTTGATGACGGTAAAATGGTTGGGATTATCGGTATGCGTAACAAATCGCATATTAACTTGGTTTTCACGAAAAGCGAGTATCATCGCAAGGGTATTGCAACTTCTATCTTTGAGTTTTTGTTGTCGGAAGTAAAGAAGAATAGTCCGCAAGTTAAAGAAATTACGCTCAATTCTTCCCCTTACGGGAAGAACTTTTATCTGCACTTGGGTTTCGTGCCTTTATCGGAAGAACAGGAAATAGACGGCATTCGGTTTACGCCTATGAAGTATGCAATATAAATTTCAATTTAAGCACAAGCGAACACAAAAACCGTTATTTATTGCAAATAAATATTCTTTACAGTTGTTATAACTACTTCAAACATTATGTCAAAATCAGTTTGATAGTATTTTTCAAGCATAACATCGTGGCAATATTCTTCAATGATATGATAGGCTATTTGTGTTTTTTCCATTAAGTGAGGCAAGTTTATGCCGTTTGACAGCAGATATTCACAAATCGATTGTATTGCTTGGTTTTCCATTTGTTGCAATAATAAACCTGCATCATTGTCTAATACACATATACCCAAAAGTTCTTGGTGTGCTATTTTATTGTCATTGTGTGCTTTTAGACATAAAGGAATAAACTCACGTAAGATACTATCAAAATTAAACGGAGGCTTAAATTGTTTAAGCGTATTAAGCATAGGGGTAAAAGCGGTTTCAAAACATAGTTTTAACGAATGCAAAAAAATGTCTTTTTTATCTTTGAAATAATTATATATAATTCCCGTTGACACGCCAGCTATTTTGGCTATTTCAACGGTTGTAGTGTTGTAATAGCCTTTTTCGCTAAATACTTTTAAGCCTGCTTTAATAATGTTTTGCTTTTTATCAATAGAAGTTCTTTTTATAGGTTGTCTAATCTCTGCCATAATAAGTGCATTATATCACAAAATTTTTGATTTGTACACTAATCTGAAATATATTTCAGAATGTGTTGACTTTATAGTCAAGATAATATATAATTTAACTTGAAATATATTTCAGGTTGGAATATTTATGAACTTAAACAAAAAATTATTTATGGTTGGCATTATAGGCTCGGTTTTATGTTTTACAGGTGATATGCTTTTAGGCTGTTTCGCGCCGTCAAAAGAATTTGGAAACTCAATTATATTTCCGCCATTTTCAGAAGATTGGGCAAATTCAAGTCCAAATAGATTTATCATTGGCGGATTATTTGGAGTAATTGCCTTGCTACTAATGTTTTGTGGCTTTTATGCTATATATCGAGAAATGATAGTGAAAAAATGTAAATACTCAAAATTGTTTATTATATGTGCTTTTGTTTTCATTTCGGTCGGCACTTTATATCATTGCGTTTTTGCTATGACCGCTTACATTTATAATAAACTTTATAATTTACAAGTGTTGGAGGCAAAGATAATTGCGGAACAACTATTTTTTGTTTTTATTGCTGTCGCATCATTGGCTGCTGTTGCCTTTGCTATTTTATCTATCTATTTGTTCGTAGTAAGCATTCGCGGAAAATTTAACAATAAAAAGTGGTTATCGATTTTCAATCCGTTATTGATAATGCTTGTGTTAATCGGCTTATCAAAAATTTTACCTGCAAATAAAGTTGTAAACGGTATTTTCGCTTGGGGGCAACAAAGTATAGCATTATTTATTACATTTATAATGTTTCTAATTTATTCTATTCGCTATAATCATTATCAACCATATATCGAAAAAAAATAAAAGGAACAATGTCTATGACAAATTACATTGTATGCCCCGAATGTGTCCGCGCAAATGAGACAGAAAAGGAGTTTTTGTATCGTGGAAGTTGCCCCCGAAGAGTACACCAAACACTATATTGTACAAGCTCTTTTTAAGTTAATGGGCAGTTATGCCTATGAAAAAATAAGCGTAACCGACATTGCGGAAAAAGCCGGCGTTGGCAGGGCGACCTTTTACCGTTATTTCAAACGCAAAGAAGACGTAATATTTTTTACTTTGAGCACAATACCAAAGAGTTCGTTTTCGGACAGCGTTTCTATCCGCGCTGTAAAGAAGATTATATAAAAGTCGTAACAAACGTTTTAACGCTTTTCAAACATAATAAAGAGCCGTTCAAATTATTGCGAAAGGCTCGTCTTGAATACATCTATCTTGATTATCTTAATAAGAATTTTAAGTTAAAATTTGAGAATGAATACGAACTGACTAACGTATATCAACCATACTTATATGCCGGAATGCTATTCAACGTATCTATGGCGTGGCTCGATAACGACTGCAAGGAAGACATAGATACACTCGCCGAAACTATAGTGAGCGCAATTTATTTCGAAAATTAAATTATATTATTATAAACAATAAAAAGCTCTCGAACAATTTGTTCGAGAGCTTTTTACTACAAATAATGTCGTCGCAACCGTGTATCTTTATTGCCGAACAGGCTACACGCAGATTTTATCTTTGCAACCAAAATAGTCTTGCATTTTTATTGCAGTCCTTGTATAATTTAATAGAATAAACGTCTCGTTCAAAATTCAGCAAAATGCCGATAACTTATCATTAAAGGCGATTTATAATAATCCAGTGTACAAAATGAAACTAAAAAAAACCGTGGATCTGACCGAAGGCTCTATACCGAAAAAGCTTTTGCTTTATGCCCTTCCCCTTATGGCGGGGAATATTCTGCAACAGCTTTACAATATCGTAGACACCGTCGTTGTAGGAAAATATCTCGGCGAGGACGCCCTTGCCGCCGTAGGCTCGGCTTATACGATAATGATACTGATAACCTCGGTAATTATCGGGCTTTGCATGGGAAGCAGCGTTTACTTTTCAGTAAAATTCGGACAAAAGGACGAAAACGGCATAAGGCAATCATTTTTTATTTCGTTTATCGGCATTTTTGTCGTTACGGCAATTTTGATTGCGCTTGCCTATACTCTTCTGTATCCCTTGATTTATCTTCTGAATATCCCTGCCGAAATACAGCCGATGTTTCACAACTATATGCTTGTGGTGTTTGCGGGGATATTCGCGATATTTCTTTACAACATCTTCGCAAATCTTCTGAGAGCCGTTGGTAATTCGGTTATCCCACTCGCATTTCTCGCAGTGTCCGCTGTAACAAATATTGCGCTCGACCTTCTGTTTATTCTGCAATTTAAATGGGGCGTTATAGGCGCGGCGGCGGCAACGGTAATTGCGCAGTATCTTTCGGGCATAGGCATAATGATTTATTATTTCTTTTTCGGCGGAAATCTGCGGGTTAAGAAAGCCGATATGAAATGGGATAAAAAAATATTTAAAGAGCTTGCCCGTCTTTCCTCCTTGACCTGTATACAGCAATCTATTATGAACTTCGGTATACTTATGGTGCAGGGGCTTGTAAACAGCTTCGGAACGGCGGTTATGGCGGCGTTTGCCGCAGGCGTAAAAATAGATACGCTTGCCTACTCTCCCGTTCAGGATTTCGGCAATGCGTTTTCTTCGTTCGTCGCACAGAACTACGGCGCGCAAAAGGAAGACAGAGTTAAAAAAGGCGTAAAAAGCGCAGGTATTATGGTGACTTGTTTTTGCGCCGCAATAAGTTTGCTGGTCTGTCTTCTGGGCAGTCAGCTTATGACTGTTTTTATCGATAAGGAAAACGTCGAAGTAATCGCTATCGGCGTAAAATATCTGCGGATTGAGGGCGCTTGCTATATAGGGATAGGTCTACTGTTTATGCTTTACGGATATTTCCGAGCCATCGACAAGCCCGTTATGTCAATTATTCTGACTGTTATCTCTCTCGGCGTTCGGGTTGCGCTTGCGTACCTTCTGGTGTATTTTACCACACTCGGCGAAACAGGCATATGGATGTCAATTCCGATAGGCTGGGCTTTGGCGGATATAGTTGGTATTGTTTACGGCTTTGTAATTAAACGAAAAGAAATTTAGCCCTCTTTCATTACTTTAAGTAATGCGTATTTTAAGCGAGATGTTTAATTCCCGCAAGAGGCGAAGTAAAAAACAGCCGATAGAGCATGATTTCTCTATCGGCTGTTGTCTTTGTTCAGGAATAAGATATACGGCATAGACTAACCGTTTACTGTTCGTTAAATTTTCTGCGTATCGCACGCCCGCCCGTCAGAACAATCATTTTAACCGATTGCAAAGAGAAGTCGTCCGCCTCGACGATAAGCGGCTTATTGAGCGTGCCTTTGGCGAGCACCTTGATATAATTCGCGTCGCCGGGGATAAGCTTCTTTTCGCGCAGAACGTCGATTGTAACCTTTTCGCCCGCCTCGAAATGCGCTGAAAGCGAGGCAATGTTTACAATACATTTACGCCTTGCCGCAGGCTTTCTCTTTGCCACTATTTTATCTTCGACAAGCAGCTCCGCCGCCTCGTCGCTCATAATGTCGGCTTCGGCAACGGCAACCTCTTCGAGAATTTCGAAATCCCTTTCCGGCAACTCCTCAACGACTTGTGCGACGGGCTGACTTTGCTCCTCCGCAACCGGCTCGGCAAAGACCTCTACGGGTGCGGCTTCCTCCGCCGTCGGCTCTTCTGAGGGCAATTGCTCTAAACCCTGCTCTGTCGCGGCAGGAGCTTCTTCCCCGAAAGCCGCGACCTTGTCGCCGCTGAGCCTTATAAGCCCCGTTTTGATAAGTTCCTCCGTGGTACGGTAAGGCAGTACGTAATTTTCCGACGCCAGTTCAAGCGGAAGCTGTACGCCGTATTCCGACATAAGCATATCAATGAGCTCTTTCGCATACTTGACTCGTCTGTCGGACGATATGCGGTACAGACACGGCTGTTTACTCTTCGGACTACGCACGGAAAGGTCGACAACCTTGTACTTTGTGCCCTCAAACTGCGTCGGGGCGAGCGCAAGGCATAAGCACAGCGTTTTGCCGCGCACCGTAAAGCACGCGAAAATATTTCTGCCCAGACGGAAAGTTTCCCTCTTCCAGCTTATCCTGTTACGTACTCCCTTGTACGAAAGTATATAATTTTTAAGCTCGGAATACCTTACTTTGAGTATATCGTCCGACTGGGTTATACGCGCCGTATAGCTGCGGTTATAACGTATAACAACTCCGTTGACCACTTCCTCTTCCACGATTTCGGCGTTTTCGTCGTCATCTACGGCTTCGGTAACCGCCGCTTCCTCCTCCGGCTCTTCCTCGGGTCCGAAAACAGGCTCCGCGGGCGGCTCGGGCAGTTCGTCCGGCTGAACGGCGGCGATTTGCTCAGCTACGTTTACGGGTTCGGTTGCCGCGCTAGGCACATCGCCCGTTACCTTGATAAGTCCCTCCGCAATAAGAAGTTCGCTCGCCTTATAATCGGGCGTGAATTGCTCCGCGACGTAATCCGCGTTCTGCGTCAAGCCAAGCTCCGCCATAAGCGTATCTATAAGCTCTTTTGCATACCTGACGCGTCTGTCGGTCGATATGCGGTACAGACACGGCTGCTTACTCTTCGGGCTGCGTACGGAAAGGTCGACGACCTTATATTTAGTATCCGCATACCGCGCGGGGTCGAGCGCAAGGCATAAGCACAGTGTTTTGCCGCGGACGGTGAAGCATGCGAAAGTGTTTCTGCCCGTACGGAAGCTCTCCTTTTTCCAGCTTATCCTGTTTTTTACGCCTTTAAACGAAAGCAGGTAATTTTTAAGCTCGGAATACCTTGCCTTGAGCACGTCGTCGGCTTGAATTATGCGCGCCGTAAAACTGCGGTTATACCGCATAACGACGCCGTTGACGATTACCTCCTCGATAATTTCGGCGTTTTCGTCGTCGTACGCCGCCTCCGCAAGCGCAAGCTCCTCGCTCTGCTCTTCCGCGGGTTCGTCAGGCGCCTCTTCGGGCTCGGAGGGCTGCTCCGCGATTACTTCCGCGGGCTCGGCATGCTCCGCGGGAATATAATCGGGAGGAATTCTGTTGAAAAACTCTTTGCGGAATTTTTCCTCGTCGGGCACGACCGCGCCGCTCCTTAAATCGTCGAGTTGCTGCATCAACAGTTCTTTCTGTTTTTGAAGCATCAAATCGTAAAGCTTTCTTTCGCCGCGTTTATGAAAAACGTACGCAAGCACGATATTAAGCGCTATTAAAAGCACGCCCGTTACCGCTACGATTATCAGCGTGACCGTTTGCGACGGGGTAAAAAAGGATTCGAGCAAGTTATACATTTCCGTCTTCCTCCTTAGTTGCTTCGTCCGCGGCGGATTCGCCGCCGCTTACCTCGGGCTGTTCTGCGCCCTGTACCTCGCTTTCCGAAGCTTCCTTTTCGCCATGCGCCGACTGCGCGTTTTCCGCTACCGGTTCGGCAACAGTCCGTTCGGTTGCCGCCGCCTGCAATGCTTCGGCTTTTTTCCTTTTAACGTGCAACAGATACTGAACGCCTATCGCTATTGCCGCCGCGCCCGCGATAACACCGAGCACGCTTGCAACGATAACGAACACCGTGTCCCAACCTACGACCTTCCAGTCGAACGTTATATCCTCTACGGAGGAATCCGCCCATTCGTAATTGTTTTTATCCTTTATGGAAACGGTGACCTTGAACGTACCGCCGTAGCTCGTCTTGTTGCCCTCAATCGTCATTGTGCTTTCGTCGAAGCCGTCGGGGATAAACTCGAGCGTTCTGCCGTTTACCATATACGTCTTATCGTTCATTACGGGCTTTGCAATCTGCTTGCGCGCAACCGTCCATTCGAGCACCGCCTCGCCGTTTTCCACGGTTACGCCGTCCGCCCAGCGATAGTTTGCGCCGTCGTTGAGCGCAAAATTAACCTTGTACGTCGCCGCGCCTACCGCAAACACGCTCAGCTTATCGCCTGCGGAAGAGATGTCGCCCGCGTAAATTATACGCATAGTCGAATGATTGAAGCCGTTTACCGCGGCTTCCAGCCTTTCGCCCGTATATACGGTGTTTTTGCCGTCGCCGTCGCTTATTATCCCGAGCGACGGCGCGGACAGAGCGGCCTTTTCTATCACGAAAGCCACCGCTTCGCTGACGGCGCTGTTATAATTATCCGCCTGCCGCACAGTCGCGCGCACCCACCAGGTACCCGCCGAAACGGGCACGTTCACGGTAAAGTCGCCGTCCTTTGCGGAGGAATATTCGAACGCATAGTCCGCCGCGCTGCCGAAACGGGTTCTTGCAGTCGGCGCATTTGCCTTCTGCCCGTAAGTCCAGCCGGCTATCGTAACGTCGTTGCCATCGCCGTCCTTTATAAACGCGTTGTCGCCCTTTTCTATCGTGAAAGGTATCGCCCTTTCGTCAACGTCGACCGAAACCCACTTGTAATTATAGAAATCTTTAAGCTTCAGAGTCACGTTCCATACGCCCGCGTCGGTGTAGGTTACGGGCAACATTTCGTACAGCCCGACGTAATCGTTGTCGGCAATGACCGGCGTTAGCGGGTTGCCCGTATACACGCCGTTTACCGTCTTGATTCCGTTTGCGTCTATTTCGGCCTTGTTAATCACAAAGCTCTGCGCGGGCGTGTTTACGAGGTTGAAATTGCGGGTAAACGTTCCGACCGCCTTTGCTGTATAAGCGCCCGCAAGCACGGGAAGCACGGTGTTTTCGTCAAGCTCGCCAAAGCTCCACTCGCCGTTGTTCGAAACGCCGTAATATACGAAAGTGAACTTCGGCTGAATTATGCCGCTTATTTCGCCCAAAGCCTTTCCGTCCGCCGTGGTAACCCCCGCGACCTCCGCCGTCGGCGCAACAGCGCCGTAAACGCCGTCCGTCATGCCTATTTCAATCATTATATCCAGCGCGGAAACCACGTACGCGCCTATTACGGGGAAAGCGACCTCGTAATTTGCTCCGTTGTACGAAGCAACCGCCATAGGATACGCGCCGGCCTGATACTTCGTCTTTTCGGGGTCGGGTATTTGGTTACTGCTATTAATGTTCAGAACTATATCAAGCGAATCAAATCCGTCGTCATACGCGAATTCGCTGTTCATAAGGGCGATTTTTGCGCCCGACAAATCGAATTTATCGCCGTAAACCGCATTCACGTTTCCTATAACAGCCGAAAGCTGCTTTTTTGTGACCTCGAAGCTTCCGCCCGAAACGCTTATATAATAGTTTTCGAGCGACAGCCCGCTAACCACGGTACGCGCAACGCCGTCGACCGTTTCGGAAGGATTTTCCTCAACCGTCCCGAGGTTCAGCCCGTAGCTGCCCACAACAAGCTTTTCGGGCGCGCTTTCCAGCCTGAACACGGGGCTGCCGATTACGGGTTTTTCACCGTCGACGAAGCCAGCATACGAAAGAGCGTACCCCGCGCCCGTTTCGTCGAACGCCGTACCGTAAACCGCGGAGCCCGAAGGTGTGACGGTAAGCTGCGCGCGCTTTATCACAAAGCTTTGCTCCTTGCTGAACGCGTCGTTACCGTCCGCGGAGTAGTTGCCCGTCTTTGCGCTTACCGCGCGCACGGAGTATTTGCCCGCTTTAACGGGGATTTCCCTCGTCCATTCGCCGTCCGAAAGGAATTCGAAGTAAACCTCTCCGCCGTACTTCGCCTCGGCTTCGGGCAGAGGCGCGGGCTGACCGGTATACGTAAGGTCGGCAAGCACGCTTGCGTCGAACGCGGTGATTTCGTTGTCCTCCGCGGGATTGATAATCCACTTAAAGCTTGACTGCGCTCCGTCAGCCCAGCGATAGTTTTTTTCGTCTTTCAACGTGAAAGTGATTACGTAGCCGTCCGTATCGGCTTCTGTTGCGTGCACCGCAATACCGTCGGGCGTTACGCTCATGGTGCCGTCGTAAGCTATCGTAAGCAAAGTCGCGTCGTAGCCGAAAGCAAGCGACAACACGTTGCCGGTGTAGGTATCCGTTAACTTGCCGTCGGTTATTTGGGGCGCGCTTACTATTGCTTGCTCGATTTTGAATATGAGGTAAGCTTCCGCCTCCCT
The DNA here is from genome assembly GCA_947572415.1 of uncultured Clostridia bacterium. Lineage (GTDB taxonomy): Bacteria > Bacillota > Clostridia > Christensenellales > Borkfalkiaceae > Coproplasma. The sequence goes on from CANPBT010000013.1 coordinate 16,332, forward strand.
GTATTCGTCGGACCCCGTATAGTAAGCGCGGAGCAGATATTCCCCCGCCTGAGTAGGCGCGGAAGCCGAATATCCGCCGCGGATACTTTCGAGCTCGTCTTTGAGCGCAGCGTCCAACGCCAGCATTTTACCGTAGCCGTCCTCTTTGTCGAACTTCCCGGGCAGGCTGTTCAGGTTTGCATACTGATAAACAAGCCCTATTGAAATGCCCACGATATCGAGCTCGAACGTAGGTTCGGGCGCGGCGGTACCGTACGTCCATATGCCTGTGCCGAGCGTAAGGTCGGTTATCCTGAACCCGTTCGCCGCGACACGGAATGCAACCGAAAGAGTTTCCGTTTCGCTGTCTTTCCACTTATAGTTGTTCTGGGCGGAAGCTATTATCTCTACGGTAGAAGTATAAAGCCCTATACCGTATATTTTTACGATTATGCTTCTCTCGTCTTCAGCCATACGCCACTGCTTACCGCTAAACTCCCCTCCTGTATTGCGGTCGAGCGTGTCGGTTATTTCTTTACCGTCCGCGCCCTTATACGTGTTGGTTACGTTTACCACGCGCATTATGTCGTCGATATAATTTTCCAGAATACGCTGTTTATCGTCGCCTGCGTTGAATTGAAGGTAATCGTCGGAGACCTTATTCCAGTTAAGCGAAATCACTTTCTTTTCAACTCTATAAGCAAGCGTCACCGTTTCGTCCGCAAGAATGTAGTCGCCCGTCAATTCGACGATAACTTCGTATTCACCCGCTTTATCGGGCGCGGCCGTGCCGTTATATTCGGCATTGCCGAACGTTCTTCCGGCATACGACCGCTTAAAACCGTCTTGCAAGTTCGGCGCATATTCCTTGATAGTCTTTATAACGCCGTATTCGTCTTTTACGACGTTGCCGTTTTCAAGGCCGTAATAATCAATCGAATTATTGATTTCCGACGCGGAGCTGTCTGTAAATATTATCTGCGCGTCGTGTTTTCTGCCGTATTCGCCCTTGTTGAATTTAACCGTGCCGTTGTCGTCCATTTCCGCATACGTTCTGTCCTCGGTGGTTGCGGTGACGAGTCTGGGTACGACCGTCATCGTCGCGGTGAGCCAGCCGTTGCCGCCGTTTTCGTCCGCGATTTTATAGTTTCTGAAATCCAGCCCAGACGGAATTACAATATACTTTTCGCCCGCGTGGCTTTCCCAAGGAGCGTACGCCACGCCGCCTCTGTCTGCCGTAAACGCAAGCGCGCTGCCGCTGTTTTCGGCCGCCGTGCCGAAAGCTTCGCCGTTTACGAACCCGTTGAACTCAACCTCGAAATACCCGTCGGTCTTGTTTCCGTATGTGATATCGAAAGCCGTGGCAAACTGTTTGTCGCCCCTCATACCTTTCGACCCCGCCTGCACGGTCAGCCATTTTTTGGTTATCTCGAAAGTCGGCCTGTCTTTATCGTCGACGGACAGCTCTTTTCCGCCTTTGTATAATTCGACTCCGTTTGCCGTCAGATAAGTTATATTATAGTTTGAAGCGCCTACCTGAAGCCTTAACGGATACACCCCGACGTCGGTTTTCGCCCCGCCCGAAATTACTATATCCGTTGTAAACACGGTCGAATAGTTTTTCGTATTATCCGCGGTTTGCCCGTACCAATCGCCTTGCGGCTTGAAATAATCTGCAAAATACTTCTCGAAGTCGGGCGTCTGCTCTATGCCGCTGTATACTGCCGAAGCATATGCGTTTCCGTCATTGCTACCGTGGATATTTACGGTTATTTCACGCGGGCTGACCGTCAGGATTCCCCTTTGCTCCGTACCCGTATTGTACGTAAAATCGTAATTGTACGCGCTTATGCCGCTCGCCCCGATATATAAACCCGAAGTCCCGACGGGGGTTTCCGCGGGATTATAGCCCGCGACGGAATACGTAACCTTGCTTATATCGAACGAGCCCGTCAACTCAGTATTTTCGATATTCATTAAATCGAGAACGTAATCCGAAAGCGTAAACCCGCCGAAACGTGCCGTTGCCGTTCCGTTTGCCGTCAGAGGAGTTCCGTATTGCACCCAGCCGTCTTTCGTAACCACGTTGACTGTTGCTTGGCTTATAACGAACGTGAAAGTAAAGCTTGTCGTGTTCGTGCTGTCCCAGGCGGCAGTATTGCCGAAAGTGTAGTTGTTTTCTTTATCGCCGAGCGTAAGCGTAACCGTGTACCTGCCCGCATTGTGCGCCGAAAAATCAAATTTGTTTGCGCTTAAAGAATATTCACCGCTATGGTTGCCGTCCGCAAACGGATTAAACGAACCGTCGCCGTAGGTTACTATTTTTTGTGTCGATATTTCGTAAGTCAGCCCGAATTTGTCGGCGTCGGCAATTTCGCCGAGGTTAGCGAACAGTACGCTGAGATTGTTGAAACGCTTAGCGCCGTCCGCTTCGAAGCCGAGATATTTATATTCGTCGTTTCCGCCGTAAACCGCGCCGTCGCTACCCGCAAAGGGCGTGCTGCTGCCGTTTATACTTACGTTCCAGCCTATCTGCCTGCGGTTAATCGTAAGCGACATAGTCGTGCCCGCGTTTGCGTTGTAGGCGTAATCGGGGTTCGCGACGGTTATTCTGAACGGATAGTTGCCTACGTTTACGGGCTTTTTGCTTGTATAGCCGCCGCCTATAAAATATTCGGCGTAAATCGAATCGCTATCGGTATCCGAGCCCGTGTAAGTGATAGTTATTTCCTTTTCTTTCCCGTCGTAAGTGAACGTATTGTTGCCGAGCGAAATCGCAAGATATGCGGGCTCTATTTTATACGTACCCGCTGTAAAGCCGTCGCCGTCTTTTATGCTTATCGGGTTTGACTGTACGTTAAAATAATTTTCGACTTTATCGGTAAAATGGTTATAATTAAAGTAACTTTGTACTTTGCCCTCTTTCTCCTCGTCGCGTTCGTAGGCTGTCGTTACGGTAATCGCATAATTCCCGCCCGCTCCCTCGCCGTAGAGCGCAAGTATAAGATAGTTGCCCAAATTGCCCGTGCCCTTGCCGTTTTCGCCGTCAAGCGCGTTTGTAACAAGCTTAACGATATTTCCGCAATTTTCGTTGTTGTACTTATCCGTATGCGCAACGCCATAGAACGGAGTGCCCGTAAGCCCTTCGCCGGAGGTTGCGGTAAACTCAAGCGTTTGCGCCTGCTCCTCAACGTAACCGCTCTGCGCGCCGACCCACGTTTTATTGAAATCGTATCTGTTTTGCTTTTCGATAATTTCAATGCTTACGGGTCTGGGATTGACGGTGAGCACGCTTGCCGCCGCCTCCGACGCCGATATTTTATTTATTATTACGTTGTAGTTTGCATAGTTGGAGTTTTGCTTTGCGGTAACTTTAACAACGGACAATCCGTATTTTTTGGCGGCGCCGCCCTTTACGTAACCGCTTACGTCAAAATCAACCGTCATAATATCTGAAAGCGTGTCGGTCACGTTTCCGTTGAACACAAGCCCGTTCGCCGTAGCCGTCGGCGCAAACTCCTCACCGTAATAAGTCTGTCCGTTTTCAGCATATACGTACAAATCCCGCACGCCGACCTTAAAGAATCGGACTTCCGTATCGGTATCTCCAAAGTTGACCCCGTCGCCCTTATACGTGTATTCGAGTATGTATTCGCCTGCATTAAACAACCCGTTTGAAGTCGCATTTGCAAACAACTCGAACACGTCTTGGTCGCTTCCTATCTGCGTCTCGCCGAAATAAAGCGTATACTGCATGTAACCGGACTTATGCGTGAACAAAGTTGTCGGCGCGGTGATTTTCTGTCCGCCGTAAATGTTGTAACCTTGTGTATGATTTGTAGCGTCGTATATACCGTATATCCATGCGTCAGCCGTAACCTGCGGCATTTCCGGCTTTGCGGTTTTGTTCGCAAAGTCGAAATGTTCGGTAAATCTATTGCTTGTTTTAACAATATTGAAAATACCGACTTTACCGACCTTCTCGGCAGGATAGCTATAACTTCCACTGTACTCATCACCTTCGACTGTAAAAGTGCAGTCATAATTACCGTATTTTTCACCTTGTACGGCATAAATAGGATATTCCCCCGCCGTTACGGTAATCACCTTATTTTCTTCGGACGTAGCCAAAGCAGGCGATTTGATATTAAGAATACAGCTCAATTCGTCGGGTAATTGCCCGTTGAGTTTTTGGGTAGTAACCGATACATATCCGTTAAGTAAAGCTTGTAAATCCGTAATATTGTCAAGCGTTGAAGACATATACGGCAACGTTTGATTTTTGATTATCACCGTAACGGGCAACGGCTTAACTTCAAGCTCGCCGTTTTTATAATTAATAACGTAGTTTGTAGACGATAAAGTACCGCCGAGGTCAATTGTATAATAATCTTCGTCCGAAGTTATATCTTTGCCCGCGGAGTAATTCGCCGCCGAATAACCGTAAGTTCCGCTCAAGCCCGAAAGCGAAGCAATATCGTCGCCTACGCATAACCCCGATACGGCTTCGAAATATTTTGTTATAGAAGCGCCGTCCGAAACGGCAACAAACGCTTCGCCGTAATAAATCGCGTTGTCGCCCTTAAAGTTTACGGTAAGCGTAAGCGTTGCCTTTGCAATTTCCACCGTAACGGGGTCGACTGTCACTTGCGGATTATGATTTGCCGCCGCGACCATAATCCAGTATTCCGTTTGAGCAAACGCGTCTTTCAAGGTTTTTGATGTAATTTCTTCCCAGCCGTCCGCATAGCCGTCTTTATTGTAAGTCGGCGCGGCGGGCGCGCTGTCCGCCGTTTTTTCCTGCCAGTACCACTTAACGGGTTGTTCGTTCAAAACGGTTGCCGCTACATTTATAAGCCCCGAATTATCGACGGAAATTACGTTATAATGCTGCGCGTTATAAACCTTACCCGCATTAGCAGTAGCCGTCGCGCCCGTAATAGCGGCAGGATTTACCGTAAAAGTACCGAGCTCGTTTGACGAATTCAGAATCTTATAATTGCCGTTGTTTTTATTTGTAAGCAACACCGCGTATTCGCCAACAGGCAACCATTCGGTTAAATTGGTATCAAGCGCAAGCGTGAACACCTCGCTTTCGCCGTCGCCCGAAACAAGCCAAGTATCGCCGCCGTTGTAGGTTACCGTATAACAACCGTTTAAAGAAACGTTTTCCGCATAAACCGCGCCCGCGTTCTCGTTAAGCGAAACGGTAATTTCACGCGGAGTTACTTCATATTGTCCGAAGTCCCTGATTTTAAGCTCATAGTTTATCTGAGAAGTGTTCAATTCCGCGCCGAGCGAATAAACTTTCGCGGCGGGCGTTGCGTTATCCTCGATATTTTCGCCGTCATACAAAACATACCCGAAAAAGTCGTTTACGCCCGTATAAGTTTCAAAATCGGAAACGCCGTCGCCGTTGACAACCAGAAATTTATTTGTGCCGACGTACGCCCACGCGGCCGAAGTATAGTCAACAGCATTTCCGTAAACGCCGGTAAGCGAACTGCCCGCAAGCGTAATTTCAACCGCGCGTTTGTTTATAGTAAGCGTGGCGGAAAAGTCCGCCCCCTCAACCGTAAAGTTGCCCGCGCCCTCGCTGTCGCCGTCGATTGCCGCAGTCAGTACATACCCGCCGTCCTTAAAGTCCTTGCCTTCGCCTGTTACTGTAAGCGTAGGCGCGGCGGCGGTGTCGCTTTCCGATTTCTTGGGCATGTTTGTTATGGTTGCAGTAAGCGTATGCGTTTTGCCGTCGTAGGTCGCCGCCCACGCATTGCCGCTGCCCGATACGGCGCTATCGCTGCCGCCGCTCCACGCAACGGAAACAACGCGCGGCGAAACGGTGAACTCAAGCTCCGTATTTATAGGCTCGTAAGTGCTCTTGCCATTGCTGAAAGTGACCGAAACGGTTACGGTATACTTGCCCGCTTCCCACGGGATATCGTTTACAAGCTCAACTTCGGCGTCAGAGTTTAAGGCTTTAAATTGATAATTAACACTAACGTTTGCCGCAACAGTGCCGTCCGCGTTGAAAACTATGTTTACGCCGTCGCCGCTCTTTGAAATAAGGTCTGCAATCCCCTTACGGTTGTCGGCGTCAAAAGCGTTATCGCCGAAGTCGTAACCGTTTGCCGTAAAGCTGATGTCAAGCTGCGTGTTTGTTATTGCATAGTGTTGAATTACGTACACGCCGTCCGCGTCGTAATGCACGCTGTCCGCGCCCTTTACGTAGTTATCGGCAGGATACTTGGTGTTGTTTATAGTAAAGTTATACGCGATAAATCCATCGGCATCCGTCAGTTTTAATATTACGTAATACTGCCCGGGCTGCTGTAAATTCTCCGTATTGTTTTGAGGAGTGAAAGTATCGTCTATCACACCGTCCGCCGTGCACTTGCCGTATTTGTATTCGATATCCACCGTTATATCGCCCGAAACGCTAAATTTCGGGGTAAACGCCGTGTTGTCTTTATCATACTCGTGCGCGCGGTGAGTTTCCATAAATACGGGCGCGTCAATAGGCTTGGGCTCGATTTTAAAGCTTTTAGAAGTTTCGGTGAATGTAAAGTTTACGGTATCTTTCAGCATAAGCGTTATCGTATAAATACCCGCGTTTATGTATTTGAAGCCGTTTTCCGTCAATTCGGTTTCCTCCGCGCCGGTATAGTCAAACTTATGCCTGAAGCCGTAATTAAATACGTCGGTTAAAGTAATAGCGTTTTGTGTAAAATACTCGCCGTCGGCGTACGTTAATGTTGCAGTATGCTCGGCGTTGTCAAACGCGGCGCTTCCCGCAGATACGCTGAACGAACCTAAAGCTTTTTTCTGAATTTCGAATTGTTTCGTCGGCTTTGTTGCCGGCATTGAATAGTTGAAAGCCCTGTCACCCGACAACCCGTTTGCCGTTGCGGTGTAAACCGTCCCCGCGTTTTTTCTTTCAGCGTTATCGTAAGTTACGTCCACGCCGACTTTACCGCTGTCGGAAGCGAATACGGCTCCGTCGACCTTGCTTACAAGTGCGCGGGGCTTGTTGTTGTAGGTATATCCCGTATACTTATCTGTCGCAATTTCAGTTTTATCTTCCGCATACCATTTAAACGCGCTTGCGTCGAGCATAAACGGCTCGATTTTAAACGTGAACGTAAAGCCCGTCGTCCCGTTCGGTATACCGTCGACGCTTATCGGACTTGCGCCGACTCCGTCGCCCCACTTGAAGTTGGGCGCAGGGTAAACGTAGACGTTGTACGTGCATACGTCGGTCATTTGCATACCGCCGTTTACGTTTACGCCGTTTTCATTATTTTCGGATTTTACGTAAATTTCTATTTTGTGCTGTCCGCTGCCATACGCATAACCGCTATCGCCCGTTTCGTCATACTGTTCGATAAACCCGTTAAAGCCGTACGCTTCGCCTTTGTACGTAACTTTTACTCCGTTTTCGCCGTCGGAAGTGCCGCCGTTAAGCGTGGGCTTTACAAGATTTGCGGACTGAATAGTGAATGTTGTTTTCAGTTCTTTGTCGGCTTTATAGTTCGCCGCGCACGACCAGCCCGTTTCGTTTTCGTTTACGTACCAGCCCGCAATTTTTACAACATAATCGCCCGAAGCCTTAATTGTGTCAGGGTCGGTGATTTCCGTTTCGCCGTCCGCCTTATAGTATTTTACGGAAAGATTAATATTGTCGGAAGCCGCAATGCCGAAAGCCGAGGGCACGGGATAGTGCGCCGCCGTGTCGAACGTAAAGGCAAGCTCACCCCACGTAAACGTGCTTTCCGCCGCCATTTCCGCCTGATTGACGGTATACCCGATTACGACGGGGGCAATATCCTCGCCCGCTTCCGACTGCCATTTATAGTTAGAGTTGAGCGTTACGGTAAGCGTATAAACGCCCGCATGCGTCACGCCGACATTTTCGCCCGCAAACGTAACGCCGTATGTCGAATTATCCTCAGACAAATTACTGAAATACTCGGTTTGCGCGCCGTCTTTATCAAAATACTTTGCCGAAAGCGATCGCGTTAAAATCGGAGCGCCTGACTTGTCGTTTTCCGCAGTCCAGTTCGTAAGCGAAATATCTTTTGAAACTCTGTTATAAGTGCCGTTTACGCCGTCCTGCGCGGAAGTTACCTTTGCAATCGCCTTGCGGGTAACTTTAAACTCCGCATATGCTGACGGCAAATTGTAGTCTGCGGCTCCGTCGGCGGCGTTTAAGCTTGTAGAATAGTAAACTACGTAATCTCCCACCACCCAGCTATTTTGAGGCGCGGTAAGTTTTTTAGTTGAATCGACAGTAAGCGTATCGCCGTTTTTAAATGTGTCGAATACCGCCTTTTCGTAAAACTCCGCAGGATTTAAATCGGCATAGAAAGTTGCTTGTTGAGTTGACGAACTGCTTCCGTTATCGGTATACGTGAAGTTTAGCTTGCTTTCCGTAAAACTTGCACTATATTCAAAATTCGCCCCGCCGTTTAAATTTTCAACCTTTAAATCAAGCTCCCTCGCCTTGATTGAAAATTCAAGTTCCACTACGTTTTCATAAGTTTCGTATTGAGTTATCGTTTCATCGCTCGCCCAACGGTAATTTCCATTTATTATATTCAGATATACGGCGTAATCACCCGCATGCTTATACCCGTCGTTACTTTCGCCGAGCACTTTAACCGCAACGTCGCCTTCGATAATATTTTCCGTCCCGTCGGGAATAAAGTCGGAAGCGTTATACGTTTCTCTGTCGTAATATTTAAAAGGTTTATCCTTTTTGGTGCTTATCGGTCTGGGCTTCACCGTCACAACCGTATCCTGAGCGGACGTATCAGCGTTATACGCGTCCGTTTGTTGTGTCCTAACCACAACTTTATATCTGCCCACGGCAAGCCTGCCCGCAGACGGTGTTTCAGATACGCTTCCGTCGGAGTTAATCAAATAATAATTTACCGTATAGGGCACGGCGATTTCACCATTGCCCAAGCCCGACGCGTCGAGCGTGTTTTTGAGCGTGTAAGTCTGCCCGCTCGAAGTCGTACCCTTTACAGTAAGCGCGGGAGTATTATCGCCGTAAATCCACTGTTCCTCGTCGTATTCGAAAGACACGGTAAGCGCACCCCTGTTTACGGTAACTGCATAATAAATCGTGTACTCGTCGATAGGGGTTGCGTTTGATCCGGTACGCCCCGCCCACTTGACTTCTTGGCGTAAAGAATTTGTATCCTTTATCTGCACGCGGATATAATAAGTTTCGCCGCCCGCAAAAAAGTTTACTTTTCCGTTTTCGTATTCGGCAATAGTTTTACCGTCAACCGTAAGCGTGGACGAACCTGCATTATCAACATTTTTACAATCATCTTCATTTGCAAACAGTGCGACGGATATATTTTCGGCAGCGAAGTTTTCGCCGAGATTGTCGTCCTGCGCAAAAACTATATCCTTGCTTACGCCCTCGGTAAACGGCACGTCGGTAGTATTAACAGTCGGCAACCCGACTTCGTATTTATGGATTGCTAATGTAGTACCTTTAACACCGATAATCGGCTCGCTAAATTCGCCGTTGATATCTTTGAAACTGATACTTATTTGATTTACTTCTTGCGAGATTTTTTTATTATCGTCAGATAATGGCATACCGTCAACATCATAAAATTTTGTTTGTATATAACCACTATCTCTAAAATCTTCAAGTCGGGCATTGACTCTGTAAGCGCCCATTGTTAATTGAACATACAATCCGCTGTAATCAACTTCGGTTCTGTAAGTTTGCGCAGGAAAACCGTTGCTGTCCCTTACTTCTGAAATTTTTGTAATTTTGAGCCGATTTACTATAACATTACCTTTGGCTTTTAAAGTCACCCCGCCCGATTTATCGTCTGTATAAGACACCGTAAGCTCTTTTGTATATGTACCGCTTACAGTATCCTTTAAGCATTCTGCTATACTATCTTTTGTAGGGGCTAACGAGCCCTCTACCGTAAAATTCGTCAACGGATTTGTGTTATCCCACGTTCCGTCGTTAAATTGTGCAAAAACTCTATCGGCAAATGCGGTCTGCGCCGGCAAATAAACGTCATATACTTTATTACTGTCATTTACCTTTATATCCACAACGCGCGCAGCTTCAAACTGCAACGAAATCCCCGCAGGAAATCCGCCCACGGTTATATTTATATCTTTCGTCCCCTCCGTCGTAAAGTCGGGCAATCCGTTAAAATTCAACTTAATCCCGTTGCCGGCCGTTGCTTCGTCCGTGTTGTTCCACTCAAAACTTAAAACCTCTGCCGAGTTCGAATAAATAGCTCTGATTTCGAGATTATCGAATACGTCTGCACGGGTGGTCGTTGCCTTTGCAACGAATGCGGAATACCATTTGCCGTCAATCTCTTTTTCGTAGAGGTTTGAGCCTTTTTCATTGCGGCGGAAGCCGTCGGCTTTGACAAGCAAAGTCGCTTCTTTCAGCTCCTTTTTCGCAACCGTAACATCCGATATTGTATCCGACACGGTAGCATCATTTGATAAAGTAACGGTAATCGTATTGTTACTGCCGACGGTCAAACTCAAATCGGCAACAGAGAAAAGTTCGCGGTTTTTTATAACCTCCGTTGCGGTGCTTTCCGTTCCGTCGTCGGCGGTAACATTATAAGTACCCGTAACCTCTATTGCGGATTTGACGGCGGTTTTATCCATATCCTCGGTTATATTGCCCGTAACTTTTGCGGAAACCCCGGTGTATGTACGAATTTCCGACGCTTTCTCGACCGCAACCGTAAACTCGCGCGAGGTTACGCCGTTTACCGTAACAGTCACGTTAATCATACTGCCGCCGCCAAAAGGCGCGACTATTGCATTATCGGGCTTCTGCGTGCCGAATACGTTCACCGTATATTCCTCGGGCAAAAGCGTGGCGGAGCCGCTCGCCGTGCCGTTTGTATATTCGGCTACGACTTCGAGGTTGCTCTTCAAGTCGGCGACGGTGGTTTCATTTTCGTATACCACTACGCCCGCGTCGTAAAGCTCTGCCGAGCTGACCGCCGTATAATTTCGGTACGGCGTTATTTTTACGGCTGCTTCGGCGGGGACCTCCGCTTCTACCCTGTTCCCCAAACCGTTCGCTCCGTTTTTGTTCGGGCCGACCGCGCCCGTTGCGGCAAACAACGCGCCGGCAATCACCGCAGCGCACGCCAAAAACGCGCAAACCGCCGCGGCGATTTTGCGCTTGAATGACATATTGCGTAAAAAGTTCATAATATCCTCCCCCTGACGAACTGCCCGTCAGACCTGTAACTATACAATTAAATGTTTTTTGTTTTGCCGCTTCCTCGAAGCGCAAAACAAAGCCGCATGCGGCTTAACAAAAATTAATGCAAAACAACGTAACAATAATTCAACCGTTACGTTTTTCCGCGTTTTTATTTATATCAACAAGGCGCAAGAATATATGCGCCTGAAAATTCCACGGGTTAAATCAGAGTTTTTTAAGTTCTTCATTAAGCTTATGCAGATTTTCGCGTTCAAGCTTAATCAGGTTTGTGTATATTTTAAAATACTCCACGTCGGCAGAGCTGGGCGCAACGTCGTTTACGTGCGCTTCCATAAGCGCCGATTGCGAACGCATACGCTTCTTTTCCAGCTCCTCTATTTCTTTTTCCCCCGCGGCGATTTGCTTTTTTAATTCGCTCTTTCTTGACATAACTCTCCGCTCCTTTTAATTTATTTTATCATACAAATATGCAGAAATCAACATTTATCTTAAAATCTTAAATGGAAAAATATTGATTTTTATGAAAATATGAGCGCAAAACTCGACACATATGCCGCTTTTCCTATTTTCTGCGGGTTTTTGATGTAGCCTATGCACGAAAAGCTGCATAGTATATATTATGGAAATTTCAGAGTATAACAGAAACGCAGCATACGAATACGCACGAAAATGGGCGTTTAAACGCAACCCCGCCTATTACGATTTCAGCGAAATAGGCGGGGACTGCACGAACTTTGCTTCGCAGTGTATTTATGCCGGAGCGGGCGTAATGAACTATACCCCCACTTTCGGCTGGTTTTATAAATCGGTAAACGACCGCACCCCGTCGTGGACGGGCGTAGAATACCTTTATAATTTTTTGGTAAACAACGACGGCGCGGGACCGTTTGCGGAAGAAGTCGGGCTCGATAAGCTTCAGGTGGGCGACATTGTGCAGCTCGGCAGGGCGACGGGCGATTTCTATCATTCGCCCGTGGTCGTGGGCGTATCCCGCGGGAAAATTCTCGTTGCGGCGCACAGCTACGACGCGTTCAATAAACCGTTGAATTCATACCGTTTCGAGCGCGCCCGCGGCATACATATTCTTGGTGTGAGAAAGGGTTGATTTAAGTTTTCGGCACAAACCCGATATTAGCAAATAATTTTTCAAATCGTGAAATAAAGCTTTGACAAAAGCTTTATTTTATGTTATAGTAACCTTGTTAAGCATTCAGGGCTCCCGAACATGCATAACAGATTTTCGGGACAGAGGAGCGGCAACGTAGCGTGAAGTTTGCCGCGACGAGCGGACGTACCCAAGTGGCTCAAGGGGCTCCCCTGCTAAGGGAGTAGTGCGGGAAACCGCAGCGTGAGTTCAAATCTCACCATCCGCGCCAATCCCCTCCGTGTAACTTTTGTTACTCGGAGGGGATTTTTTCAGCGGTGCTGTGAGATTTGAAAGGGAGGGCAGCCCGACGGTCTATGTCGGGCTTGACAGCCCTTGATTTGGGCTGTCAACCGTGCGCGCCGCCAAAGGCGATATCTCACCATCCGCGCCAATCCCCTCCGTGTAACTTTCGTTACTCGGAGGGGATTTTTTTCAGCGATAGTAAACAGATATTACGGGCACGTACTCGCCCGTCTTTTAAATATATTTATCCGCGAACGCAAGGGCTTCCGCAACCACGTCGTCCATATCGTAGTACTTATAAAGCCCCAGCCTTCCGCCGAAAATTACGTTTTTATGATTTTGCGCGAGCTTGCGGTATTTTTCGTACCGCGCGCCGTTCGCCTCGTCGTTTACGGGATAAAACCTTTCCTTTCCCGGCTTCCAGTCGTCCGGATATTCGCGCGTTATTACCGTGAACGCGCTTTCGTTGCCCCTCTCGAAATGCTTATGCTCGATTATGCGGGTATAGGGCACTTCTCTTTCGGTGTAATTGACAACGGCGTTGCCCTGGTAATCGGGCTTTTCGAGCCGCTCGGTTTCGAACCGCAAAGAACGGTATTCGAGGTTGCCCTCGGCAAAACCGAAAAACTCGTCGATTGCGCCCGTGTACAGTATTTTATCGGCAAGCTTATCGAGGTTTTCTCTGTCGGCGAGGTAGTCGACGTTGAGCCTTACTTCCACGCCGTTTAAAAGATTTTCAATAAGCCGCGTATACCCGCCCTCGGGTATACCCTGATACTTGTCGTTGAAATAATTGTTGTCGAACGTGAACCTAAGCGGCAGCCGTTTAATGATATCCGCAGGGAGCTTGTCCGCGCTTTTGCCCCACTGCTTTTCGGTATAACCCTCGACGAGCGTTTTGTATATATCCTCGCCGACGAGCGACAGCGCCTGCTCCTTTACGTTTTTCGGATTGTCGCACGGGATTTTCTGCCCGTCGATTTTTCTTTTTGCCTCTTCGGGCGTAGTTACGCCCCAAAGCTCGTAAAAGGTGTTCATATTGAAGGGAAGATGATAAAGCCTGCCCTTGTAGTTTGCGAGCGGGCTGTTTATAAACGGAGCGAACTCGGCGAACCCGTTAACGTAATCCCACACCCTCTTGTCCGAGGTATGAAAGATATGCGCGCCGAACTTGTGCACGGTTACTCCGCCGACGTCCTCTGTATAGATATTGCCGCCGATATGCCCGCGCTTTTCGACGACGAGGCAGGTTTTGCCGGCTTTCACCGCTTCCCTTGCGAATACCGCGCCGAAAAGTCCGGCGCCGACTATAAGATAATCGTATTTCATTTCAGAACCCCAGTTTCACATGCTTGCAAAGATATTTGTAAACGGCTGTTGTCAGTGCGCCTTTAAGCCGCCAGCAAAGGCAATTTAAAAGAAATATTTTGGGCATGCGCCTTACTTTTTTGTACATTTTTTTATCCGAAGCCTTTATATCCGCCCACATTTCTTTGAGCGCGGCTTTGCGCTCTTTCGAGTATTTTGCGGTAGTGAAAAAGTACGTGTTCATCATCACCGCGTCGATAAAGTGGTACATCTGCTTTCTCAAAGGCTTGCAGAAGGTGCGAATTTCGTCATAGCTGTGCGCTTTCAAAATAAGCTTCATACAGCGGATTTGCTGGTCGTAGCGCTTAACTATGTTTTCGATAGTTACGGACTGGTCGCTTCTGCCTATGAAATAATGGTACAAATCGACGTCGACGTAATATATGCTTTTCGCGTAAGGCATAGGCGTATACGCAAACACGTTGTCGACGTAAAAGGTGTGCTCGGGAAGCTTCACGCCCGAATCACTCAGAAGCTGAGTGCGGTAAACCACCGCGTGCATCAGAAACATTTTCCACGTCTTTAACGGCTTGGTATCCTTCCAGCCGAAAAACCTGTTCTTCGGCAGGTGCTTGCGGTATTCGCTGACCTTTATCGTATTGTCGAGCGCGTGGTCGTACACGAAATTCGAAATATACAAATCCGCACCCTTGCCGGCGGCAACGTGTTCCTTTATCGTCGCGATAAGCGTTTTCAGCGCGTCGGCGTCGAGCCAGTCGTCCGAGTCGACCACTTTATAGTACTCGCCCGAAGCAAGCTCGAGCCCCTTGTTCACTCCCGAGCCGTGTCCGCCGTTCGGCTTATGAACCGCGCGTATAATGCCCGGATAACGCGCCGCGTACTCGTCGGCCATAGCCGCGGTACCGTCGGTAGAACCGTCGTTCACTATAATTATTTCAACGTCGTCCCCACCGACGAGCAGACTTTCGATACATGTTTTGAGATAGTTCTGCGAGTTGTAGCTGGGTACGGCGAAAGTTATGAGCTTTTTCATATTCTGCCTCCGGAATATTTCATATAGCCATTATAACACATCTTTAACCGATTGTACATACTTTTTATAAAATTTAATAATATTTACGCGTACGGTTTTCTTCCTCGGGCGGCGATAACAGCTTGACATATGCGCATATTTTCGTTTATAATAATCAGGACGGTTGCCACCGGGTAGCCGTACGAAGCACTCGTTCGCGTCGTTAGGTCTCAGAAGACGCGCGCACGGGTGCATTTTTTTTGGAGTGTTATATGAAAGGCAGACTGCGCAACCCTTTAAAAAACTTAACCGGATTCGAGTGGGCGCTGTGGGCGTTTTCGGTAGCGGCTATAACCGTATCGTTTTTCGCCGTACAAAGCACGGAATACCTCACCCTCGTATCTTCTCTTTTAGGCGTAACCTCGCTCATATTCGCGGCAAAGGGCGACGCGTTCGCGCTTATGCTTATGGTATGTTTCAGCGCGGTATACGCGACCGTGTCATACTTTACCCGCTATTACGGGGAAATGATAATTTATCTTACCATGCAGATCCCCACGTCGGTAGTATCCCTCGTATGCTGGTTGAAAAATCCGGGAGATAAGGGCAGCGCGGAAGTTAAAGTGGGCAAATTCAATAAAATACATATCTTCATACTAATACCCGCGGCTGCGACGATAACCGCCGCGTTCTACTTCATACTGCGCGCTTTCGGCACCGCGAACCTGATACCCAGCACGATTTCGGTCGCAACGAGCTTTGTCGCGCTGTATCTTATGGCGCTCAGGCTGCCCGCCTACGCCGCCGCGTTCATTTTAAACGACGTTGTGCTTATCGTGCTGTGGTCGTTACAGTGCGCGCAGTCGATTGCGTATATTTCTATGGTTGTATGCTTTTCGATATTCCTCATAAACGACGCTTATACGTTTATTTGCTGGACGAAACGCAAGCGGCTCGCCGCAAAAGCCGCGCAAACCGATAATAATTTGGATTGACACATTTTTTTTAAAAGTATATAATAGTATTATCGGAGTTTGTAAATGAAACATAAAGCGGTAATTATCAAGTACTTAAAAAAATATGCGGTCATAATTCTGGGGTGCATAATATACTCGCTGGGCGTCGCGCTGTTTCTGGACGTGAACGAGCTGGCCTCGGGCGGAGCGACGGGCATTGCGATTGTTTTGAATTATCTGACCGACTTTTCCACGGGCTGGATAATACTTATAATGAATATTCCGCTTCTGATACTCGGTTTGATTTTCTTCGGTAAGGACTTCGCCGTCTCGACAATTTTCGCAACGGTGTTATCGTCGCTTCTTATAGAACTGTGGAGTATCGTATTCGCGCCCGTACTGCCGCTTACGGAAAATATTTTAATCGCCTCGGTTGTGGGCGGCGGACTGTTCGGCGCGGGGCTCGGGTTCATATTCAGAATGGGTAGCTCTACCGGCGGCACGGATATCATAGTCAAGCTGCTGCGTAAAAAGTTCCGTTCGGTGCGCACGGGGCTAATTTCTTTC
The DNA here is from genome assembly GCA_947572415.1 of uncultured Clostridia bacterium. Lineage (GTDB taxonomy): Bacteria > Bacillota > Clostridia > Christensenellales > Borkfalkiaceae > Coproplasma. Next base: position 32,810 of record CANPBT010000013.1, read on the forward strand.
GGGATAGACACGCTGATAGTTATCTTTTCCGCTTTTGTTTACAGGGATTTCGACCTTATCTGTTATACGATAATATCTATAATAGCGTTTACGATTGCATTCGACGCCGTGCTGTACGGCGGCAATTCGGCGAAGCTTGTATTCATTATCACCGACGAGGACAAAATCGACGCAATCAAGCAAAAAATTTTGAATGAGCTGGATATAAGCGCGACGCTCGTCGACGGGCAGGGCGCGTATTCGGGGCAGAACAAATGCGTGATTATGTGCGCAATCAAGAATATTTTGTACCCGAAGCTGCACGACGTCGTGCGGGATATCGACCCGAACGCGTTCACGATAGTATCCTCCGCAAAGGAAATTTACGGCGAAGGCTACAAAAACCACAACGACCAGGAATTGTAAAATAAACGCCCCGATAACGGAATTCCGTTATCGGGGCGTTATTTACATCAATCCGGTTCGGGGTTATGCCGAAAGGGTCAAACCGCAAGCTCGTCGGCAAGCTCGTTAAGCTGCTTATACGCTTGCTCGTCAAGCGCGGAATTAACGGTTACGGTTACGCCGCATAATGAAACCGCTTTAAAGCTTTCGAACGCCGTTCGCATTATTTTCGCAGACATGGGCGCCCAGCTTCCGTTCTGGATAAAGCCGACTGTGCGGTTGGAAAAATTTTTCGATCTGAGTTTATTTATAAAAGCTTCCGTGCAAGGTATAAGCCCCGCGTCGCAGGTTACGCTCGCGACGACGAGTTTAGGGTATTTGAACGCCGTCGCGACAGCCCGAGACATATCGCAGCGGTTCAAATCAGCCGTTTCGGCTTTTACTCCCCTCGCTTTAAGTTCGGCGCAAAGCTTTTCGGCTGCCGCCGCCGTATTGCCGTAAACCGAAGCGTAAGCAATGAAAACGCCTTCCTCTTCGGGGCGATACGTGCTCCACAAATCATATTTCCGAATATAAAAATCAAGGTCGCCCACAAGCGTCGGGCCATGAAGCGGACATATTTTTTGTATATTGAGGGCGGCGGCTTTTTTTAGAGCGCCCTGAACGGGATTACCGTATTTGCCGACGATGTTTATATAATAGCGGCGGGCTTCGTCAAGCCAGTCCTCCTCGTGCGAAAGCGCGCCGAATTTGCCGAACGCGTCCGCCGAAAAAAGTATTTTATCGGTTTGGTCGTACGACATCATAACCTCCGGCCAGTGAACCATCTGCGCAAAAATAAACGATATTTTATGTTTACCCAAATCGATAATATCGCCCTCTTTCACGATAAGCTTTTCCGCTTTCAGGTCGCCGAAAAATCTGTTTAATATAATAAAAGTTTTTTCGTTACCAACAACCTTAGCGGCGGGATACCTTTCAAGAAACGCGGGTATGCACGCCGCATGGTCCGGCTCCGTATGCGAAATTATAAGATAATCGGGTGCGGCGCCGTTTAAAGCCTTGTCAAGCGTACGAAGCCACTCCTCTTTTTTGCTTTTATCTACCGTGTCGAACACCGCGATTTTTTCGTCGAAGCACAGATAAGAGTTGTAAGAAACGCCGTTCGGCACGGCGTACTGCCCTTCGAACAGGTCGATATCGTTGTCGTCGACGCCTATATATAAAATATCATCGGTAATCTTAAACATTTTTACACCTCCCTGAAAAAACCGACGTTAAAGCAAATAAGACAGCACACGCTGTCTTACTGCATTATTCGTCGTGTTTTGGCGTGGTGGAGATAAGGGGATTCGAACCCCTGACCTATACGTTGCGAACGTATCGCGCTACCAACTGTGCTATATCCCCGTGGTGGGAACAGCAGAACTCGAATCTGCGACCTCTTGCATGTCAAGCAAGCGCTCTAACCAACTGAGCTATGCCCCCGTATTTTATTTGCCTGCTTGACTTGTCAAGCTTCTCGTTCGGCGTAAGGTATTCTCGCCGAACTCGGTCGCCGCAAACGCCTTGCGCTTTACGTTTGCTCATCTCGCTTTGATAAAACAGTGTACCACACTGTTTTTATCAATCAAAGCTCGTCGCTCTAACCAACTGAGCTATGCCCCCGTCAAACTATTTTCAAGTATCAAGCTATTGTATTATAGCAGCTTTTTTTTCGCATTGCAAGCAATTACGGCGTTTTTTTCAAATATACGTTGCGTTTTTGATACAGAAATGCTACACTTAAAAAGCAACGCCGTTTAATAATTTAAAGAGGTGAAAATTTATGACAAAACAATTAAAAATCATTAAAGAAAACTGTCCGCAAAACCATAAGTGTCCCGCGGTAAAAGTGTGCCCCGTCGGCGCGCTGTCGCAGAGCGAACACGAAGCGCCGCTTATCAACCACGACAAATGTATACGCTGCGGCAAGTGCGCTACTTTCTGCCCTAAAAAGGCGTTAGTACTTGAAATTTAAAAAATTTACGGATTATCCACACCGCAGCAATAAAAAAGACGGGCGGAGCGCTTATACGCTCCGCCCGTTTATCGAACTTTATAAGTTGTTTTTACGAATACGACAAAATCGTTTTCGCGATGTTTATATAGTGGTCGGCGATACGCTCCGCTCCCGTCGAAAACGAAAGATACTGCGCACCCACCTCGGGAGTGCACTCGCCCTCGCCCAGTCGGCGCAAATGGTTGTCGCCCATCTGACGGGTCACCTCGTCGACCTTCTCTTCGTAAGCGTTTGCCTTTTTTAGCGCGACCCTATCGCGATTTTCATACGCTAACATTACGTTGCCGTATAAGCTTCGTATAATTTCTTCGAGGTTTTCGATTTCCTTGACCGCTTGCTCAGAAAATCTTTCGCCGTCCCGCCGCAGAATGTCGGCGTACTCGACTATGTTTTCGGCGTAGTCGCCCACTCGCTCAAGATCTATTACCGAGCGGAAAGCAGTGGATAAATACAATCTGTCGTGCTCGCTCAGCTCGGCTTTCAGAAGCTTTGCCATATATTTTGTCAGCTCCGCGTTGATAAAGTTAAGCTTTTTTTCGTTCGCGCGGAATTCCTTTTCCCGTTCGTAATCGAGCGTGCATATAATGCGGCAGGCTATTTTGAAGTTTGTTATCGAAATTTCCGCCATGTTCATAATTTCGCGCTTGACCTGCTGAACGGCGACGGGAGGAGTTTTAAGCATATGCTCCTCGACAAATTCGAGGCGCATTTCGTCGCCGTCCGCCCCGACCTTTTTATCGGGGACTATCTTAGTGACTGTTTTTACGAGCACACCGGTGAGCGGCAACACGATTAAAACGGTAATCACGTTGAAAATGGTATGGAACATCGACATCTGAATCTGCGGCGCGCCGGGGAACATTTTACCGAAAATGAAACCGTAATCGACGCCGCCGAAGTGCATAAACAGCCCTATTATCAAAAATACGAAAACGCCGCTCACGTTGAAAATGAGATGAATGAGCGCGGTGCGCTTGGCGTTGCGCGTGCTTGTAAGCCCGGCCATCAGCGCCGTGACGCAAGTGCCGATATTCGAGCCCATTGTAATGTATATACCCTGATTGAGGGTTATAAGCCCTGTTACCACCATCGTTATCGACATCGATGTCATAACGGAAGAGCTTTGCATCACCGCGGTTAGCACCGCGCCTATAAGCACCAAAAGCAACGGGTTTTTGAACGCGGCGAGGAAAGTTTTGACCGAGTCGAGTTCGGAAAAATGCTCCATTGCTCCGCTCATCATAGAAAGCCCGACGAACAGCATACCGAAGCCCGCCGTTATACCGCCTATCTTTTGCAACCTGTCGTTTTTAGTGAACGCGAGGATAAACGCGCCGACGCCCGCAAGCGTTGCGAATATTACCGACGTGGAGACCGAATTGCCGCCGAACATACCGAACGCGACGAGCTGCCCCGTAATTGTCGTGCCTATGTTTGCGCCGAATATGACTGTCGCCGCCTGCGCAAGCGACATTATGCCCGCATTTACGAAGCCTATAACCATTACGGTCGTCGCGCTCGAGCTCTGTATAGCCGCGGTCGCCGCCGCGCCGACCCCCACGCCGACGAGCTTTGATTTCGAGGTTTTCGCGAACAGTTTTTTAAGCTTTCCGCTGCCGAGCGACTCGAGGTTCGAGCTCATCATCGTGCAGGATATAAGAAAAACGCCCACGCCCGCAATAAGCGTCAGTACCGAAGATATAATTGTAACCGTATCCATTAAAACTCCACCGTAAATTTACTTCCTTCGCCAAGCTTGCTTTCCACGTCTATCGTCCAGCCGGATTTTTTGCAAATCTTCCTGACGACGGCGAGCCCCAGCCCGAAGCCCCCGTTTTTGCCGCCGTGCGATTTATCGACCGTGAAAAACCTTGAAAACACCTTGCCCATATGTTCTTCCGCAATGCCTATACCCGTATCCTCTACCGCGAGCCTGCCCTGCGTAAGGGTAACGGTAACCGTCCCGCCCTGCTTGTTGTAGCGTATAGCGTTTCTCAAAAGGTTGCCGAAAACCTCGCTCACTCTTTCGTGACGGCTGAAAATTTTAACTCCGTCGTCTATATTTTCGGTTACGGTAAGTTATACCAAGCGATAAAAGCAGTATTCGCCACTTAATTATATTTTACTCCGTAAATAAATAATTAATGTTGCCGCCGGCAATCAGAATTTGTATCCTACCCCGAACACCGTTTCTATCTTAACGCCCAGCTTGCGAAGCCGCGCTACGTGGTTGTCGAGCGTTCGGGTTTCGCCGTCCTCGTAACCCCACACCGCGGTCAGAAGCTTTTCGCGGGTTAAAACCTTGCCGGCGTTTTCGACGAAGTATTTCAAGAGAACGTACTCCTTCTTGTTCAGGGGCAGCGCTTCCCCTTTGAGCTCCGCCGTCATAGTGTCGGTATTGAGCGTAATATCCCCGGAAGCGATAATGCTCTGCCTCTGTTTGCGGCGAAGCTGCGCGTTTACCCGCGCGGTGAGTTCGAGCACGGAAAAGGGCTTCGAAACGTAATCGTCTGCACCCAGATTGAGCCCGTTGACCTTGTCCTCCTCCTTTGTAAGCGCGGACAGCATTATGCACGCGACTTCGGGATAGCGTTTTTTGAGAAATTGAAGAACGTCGAGCCCGCTTCCGTCGGGGAGCATAATGTCGAGAAGCGCCACGTCGGGGCGCTCCTCTGAGAGCGCCGCTTTAAAATCGGCGACGGTGGAAAACGCCTTAAAGCTCAGCCCGTTCATTTCCAGCGCGACCCTTATGAGCCCGCATATGCTGGTATCGTCCTCTAAAATAAAAATTTTATCTTTCATTCTTAACCTCATAATAGCACTTAATTGTAAACTACGCGTACGTAAAATGTAATAAATTTGTAAAATTATCGGTTATAGTATGTTCAGGTTTTAAAAAAAGACCCCTATCGCACGTAAAATGCGGTAAAAGCCTGCTATTTTTCGGCAAGCTTATAGCTTGCGTCTATAAGCGGAAAAACGTCGTGCTCCGACACGCTTCCGTCAAGCAGCACCGTCAGCCACCGCTTCTTGTTCATATGATAACCCCTGAAATAAGCCTTACCGTCCACGACGGCGTCGATAAAATCAGGGTCGGCGTGCAGGTCGATAATTTCGACCGATTCGTCGACGTCGAGCCCGAGCTTACGTTTGGAAACAATCATAATCGCGCCATACCACTTTTTGCCGTCCTTTCTGCGCCACACCGCCGTATCAGGATAATCGCCCCATAAAAATTCGGGTTCGTCGCCGTATTTCGCGCGGATATAATCTATAACTTTAAGCGAAACGCGTTGCTTGTACGTCTGCACATAAAAGCATTTATCCCTGATATCTTCGAGCGCGCTTTCGTACTCCGCACGCACTCCGCCCACGAACGCGCCCTCTATCCCGTCCACTAAAAACAGCGTGAAGGGCTCGCCCGTGGAGTTATCGACAACGTCGGCGGAAACCCGCCCCGAACCGTCCACGCTTACCGTAAGCCGCATCTGCCCGTCCGCCATATCCTTAACGTAAACGTAATTATCGCCTTCGACAACAAACCCGTAATTTAAAAGCCTGCAAAAATCCGCTTCCGCACCGACGAAAACGCGTTTTGTAATCTTGTCCATAATTAATTCAATTGTAACATCGACCGACAAAAAAGGCAACGGTTACAGGGATAAATATCAATTTGTTTGACTTTACGGTACGAATACCTTATAATTCTTAAAAAGGAGCTACAATGAAACTTAAAGGCGCAGACATACTTATAAACTGCATACTCGAACAGGGCGTCGACACCGTGTTCGGTTACCCCGGCGGCGCGGTGCTCGATATTTACGACGCACTTTACAGAAACGGTAAAATCAACCATGTTTTAACCGCGCACGAGCAGGGCGCGGCGCACGCCGCCGACGGATACGCGCGCGTTACCGGAAAAACCGGCGTATGCTTTGCAACCTCGGGCCCCGGAGCGACCAACCTCGTGACGGGCATTGCGACCGCGTATATGGATTCGGTACCTATGGTTGCGATTACGGGCAACGTGGGCATAAATTTCCTCGGAAGAGATTCGTTTCAGGAAATCGATATCTGCGGCGCCACCATTCCGGTAACGAAACACAACTTTATCGTAAAGGACGTAAACGAGCTTGCCGACACCGTGAGAAAAGCCTTTTTCATTGCGGGCAGCGGCAGGAAAGGCCCCGTGCTCGTGGACATACTGAAAAACGTACAGACCGACGAATGCGATTACTCGCCCGAAAAGCCGCTTGAATTCACGCGGCATAAGCCCGACGCCGAAAGCATAAAAAAAACCGCCGAAGCAATAAACCGCGCCGAACGCCCCGTTATTATAGCTGGCGGCGGAGTTATCGCCGCTGACGCCGCCGACGAACTTTCAAAGCTGGCACAAAAAATCGGCAGCCCCGTAACGTATACGCTTATGGGCAAGGGCTGTATGCCCGAAAAGGACTGCCTCGGCATGGTCGGAATGCACGGCACTTC
>CANPBT010000014.1 GCA_947572415.1 uncultured Clostridia bacterium
CGCACTTTTTTATTTACTTTTTGCCTTATATAATATATAATTAAAATCGTATAATTATAATTACGGCTAAACGTATGGTACAAAAGAATAACAAGCTTTCTAAAAAAGCAATTGCTGCGGTGGTTATAGCCGCTGCAACGGCAGTCGCGGTAATCGCGCTGTTAATAACGAATATTTTCATACCCGTAAAGTATCTTTCAAGTTATACCGTGCTTAATAACAAGGGGGCGAAAGACGGCGTTATGCGCGTAGGGTTTTTAGACGTAGGCTTCGGCGACTGCACGGTGGTGGAGCTGCCCGACGGTAAAAATATGCTTATCGACGGCGGCAACGGCAGAACGGTCAACACCTCACGCATTTTAAAATACCTAAACCGCCGCAACATAGATACCGTCGATTATCTTGTCTGTTCGTCGGTCAACCCAGAGCACTGCGGCGGGCTTGCTGAAATAATCAGATACAAAAAAATCAAAACCGTTTACGCGCCGTACTGTTTAAACAAATATATAACAGACGAATATCGCGAGTTTATTGACGAAGCGGATAAGTGCGGGGCGGAAATTAAAATCGCAGAATACGGTGCGGGCGAAAGCCTTTCGGGTTACGATTGCTTTTTCAGGTTCTTGTCGCCGTCGGTGCACACTAATCCTCTGGGCGAATACGCCGATTTGAACGGTAACCCCACGGCGGAAACAAAAAGCCTTTCCTCCGCCGTAATCTGGCTCGAATACTCGGGCGTAAGCTTTCTTCTTACGGGCGACGCAAACGGCGAAGCGCTTTCGCGCATCTGCCGCTCGTATAATATGGCGGGCGCTGATTATCCTGTAAATCTTGAAAGCTGCACAGTTTTAAAGCTTGCCGCCCACGGCGGCAAAACCTCTGGTTGCGCGGAAATTATCGGCTTGGCAAAGCCCGGTTACGCCGTGCTTTCGGTCGGGGAAAACGGGTTCGGATATCCCGCCGTGCAAACGCTTTCCGTCGTTACGGGCGGGGTTGAAAATTTTTACAGAACCGACGAATACGGCACGGTAATCGCGGAAATAAATAAAGACGGACTTACTGTCTGCGGAGATAAACGATGAAACTTGTTACTGCGGGCGAATCGCACGGCAAAGCCCTTATCGGCATAATAGAGGGGTTGCCATCGAACCTTAAAATAGATGCCGGCGAAATCAATCGTTACCTTGCTCTCCGCCAGAGCGGATACGGCAGGGGCGACAGACAGAAAATCGAGCGCGATAGCGTTGAAATTATAAGCGGGGTCAGAAATTTTTTAACGCTCGGCAGCCCGCTGGCGTTTTCGGTAATTAACTCGGATTATAAAAACTGGCAAAGCATAATGTCGCCGGAAAGCTGCGACGTGAACGCGCGCACGCTTACGAAGGTGCGCCCCGGTCATGCCGACCTTACGGGCATAATCAAGTACGACCAGACCGACGCTCGCAACGTGCTCGAACGGGCTAGCGCGCGCGAAACGGCGGCGCGCGTTGTCGCGGGCACGATAGCGAGGCAGTACCTCGCCGCGCTCGGCGTGAAGATTTCGGGCTATGTAAAGAGCGTGTGCGGGCTTGCGGACGGCGCGGAGTATGCCTTCGGGCAGCTCGAAGAAGCAAAAAAACAGCCATTGTTTATGCTCGACGAAGAGGTTCAGAAGCAGGCAATCGAAAAGATAGACGCGCTCAAAGCCGCGGGCGACACGGCGGGCGGCGTAATAGAAATTCGCGTAAAGGGGCTTAAAAGCGGGTTCGGCAGCTGTATGCAGTATTCGACCAAGCTCGACGCGCTTCTGTGCGCGGCAATGATGAGCGTTCAGGCGATAAAGGGCGTAGAGGTCGGCGCGGGCTTTGCCTCTGCGGATTTGGCGGGAAGCCGCGTTCACGACGAAATTTTTTACGACGGAAACAGATTTTTCCGCAAAACAAACAACGCGGGTGGGATAGAGGGAGGAATGTCGAACGGCGAAGAGATAGTCCTCCGCGCGGCTATGAAACCTATACCCACGCTTATGAAAGGGCTGAAAACGGTGGATTATTCGACCAAAGAACCCGCCGTTGCGGCGGCGGAGCGCAGCGACGTTTCGGCGGTATGCGCGGCGGAAATAGTGCTCGAAAGCGCGGTGGCGTTCGCGCTGGCGGAGGTTGTTTCGGCGCGGCTCGGCGGCGACAATATGCGCGAGGTCAGAGAAAGATACCGCGCTTTGAAGGGCTGACTATGACGGAAATTGTTTTGAATACCCAAACGGGTACAAGCCGTATACACTGCGGCGAGGGCGCGTTCGCAAAATATGCCCGACAGCTGAAGGGCGGAAAAAATTTCGTCGTTACGGATACAAACGTATTCGCGCTGTATAAAGACGCGATATTTTCGGCTTTCGGCGACGACGTGGATATAAAAATTCTGCCAGCTGGCGAAAGGAGCAAAACTTACGGCAACCTTATTTCGATTATCGGCGAGATGGCTCGGGCAGGTATCACGCGCGACTGTACGGTAATCGCTTTCGGCGGCGGGGTCGTAGGCGATATCGCGGGGCTTGCGGCGTGCCTGTACATGCGCGGGCTTCGGCTTGTACAGATACCAACTACCTTGCTTGCGCAGGTCGACAGCTCGGTAGGCGGCAAAACCGCGGTCGATTTCGGAAAGGTGAAAAACCTTATAGGCGCTTTTTATCAGCCTGCGGAGGTTATTGCAGACCCCGTGTTTTTAAAGACTTTGCCCGCGCGCGAAATACGCTGCGGACTCGGCGAAATTATCAAATACGGAGCGCTCGACGGAGGAATATACCAAAAGCTTTCGGCGGCGGAAAATATTTTCGATTTGAATTTCCTTGGCAAAATCACGGCCGATTGCATACGCTGTAAAGCCGACGTTGTCGAAAAGGACGAGCGCGAAACTTCGGGGCTCAGAAAGACTTTGAACCTCGGGCACACCACGGGGCACGCCTTCGAGCTGTTTTATAAACGCAAATCGCACGGCGAATTCGTGCTTATCGGCGCGTATTACGAGCTGTTCATAGCTAAAAAAAAGGAGCTTGTTTCCGACGAATACCGCGACGGGCTTATCAAGCTTATTAATTCGGTCGTCAAAGTCCCGTCTTATAAAAATACCGTGGAAGCGGCAAAATTCGCAAAGCTTGACAAAAAGAACGCCGCCGACGGTAAAATAACTTTAATCGTGCCCGCAAGCGAGGGCAGGTGCGCCGAAATCAAGCTCGGCTTCGAGGAGTACGCGGCTTATCTGTCGGATTGCGCAAAGTCGCTTGAAAAGAAATTATGAAAACTTTCAGATTCGCCGTAATCGGCAAGGACGTGTCTAAATCGGACAGCCCCGCAATACATTCGTTTATCGCGAAAAACGCGGGCAGACAGATAACCTACGATAAGCTCAGCATTCCCGAAGAAAATTTCGGGCAATTTGCAAATAAACTTTTTGCCGAATACGACGGCTTTAACGTGACTATTCCGTTTAAGCTCGAAATTATCCCGTACCTTAAAGAGCTTAAAGGCGACGCGCGGATTTTCGGCGCTGTCAACACCGTTAAAAGCGCGGAAAGAGAGGGCTACAATACCGATGGCGCGGGGTTTTCGCTTATGCTTAAAAACTCGGGCATGGCGATAAACTCCGGGCGCGTGCTTCTGCTCGGCGCGGGCGGCGCAGGCAGGAGCGCGGCGAAAATGCTTAAAGACGGCGGCGCGGAAGTGGATATTTACGACCGCCATTTTGCAAAGGCGGAGGGGGTCGCGAGTGAGTTCGGCGTTAATGCGATTTCGGTTACCGAGGCAAAGCCGTACGATATAATAATAAACGCGACGGGTATCGGCATGCACAAAACAGAGGGGCTTTCGCCCGTGGATAAGGATGTTTTAAGTATGTGCGACGTTGCGGTAGATTTAATATACGCGCCCGAAAAAAGCGCGTTTTTGCAAATTGCTGAAGGGCTCGGCAAAAAAACGCTCAACGGAAAAGCAATGCTCTTCTATCAGGCGTATTACGCGCAGTGCATATTTTTCGGCGACGAGCCCGACGAGGACAGGGCAAAGCTGCTTTTCGAAAAGTTTAAGGAGGAAAACCTGTGAAATTTTTGTTTATAAACGGCGTCAATCTCAATATGACGGGAGTAAGGGAAAAGGGGGTTTACGGAACGCAGACTCTCGACGAAATCAACCTTGAAATAGCCGCGCATTTCAAAGGCGACAGGTGCGAATTTTTCCAAAGCAACATAGAGGGGGAAATCTGCACTCAAATTCAAAACGCGTGGGAAGAGGGCTTTGACGGCGTAATTTTAAATGCCGGCGCGTTCACTCATTACAGTTACGCCATACGCGACGCAATTGCTTCCGTATCCGTTCCCGTGGTGGAAGTGCATATGTCCAACGTTCATTCGCGTGAAGAATTCAGGCACAAGTCCGTTTTATCCGAAGTATGCAGGGGCGTAATATGCGGCTTCGGCAAAAACAGCTACATACTCGCGGCTGAAAGCTTTAAGCTATGAATATAATTCTTATAGGTATGCCCGCCAGCGGGAAAACTACGGTTGCAGGTGTTTTCGCCGCGCGCGGTAAAAAGGTTTACGATACCGACGCCGAAATCGTTAATAAGTACGGTGAAATTTCCGCTATTTTCGAAAATTTCGGCGAAGGATATTTCAGAGAGTTGGAAACGGAAACCGTGCGCGCGCTTTCGGGGCTTGACGGCGTGGTTATCGCCACGGGCGGCGGCTGCGTTCTGCGCGCCGAAAACGTAAGGCTTTTAAAATCGAAAGGAAAAATAATTTATTTAAAAACCCGCCCCGAAACGCTTTTAAGGCGCGTCGGTGCGGGTAGCGGCAGACCGCTATTGAGCGGCGACGCAGAGGGTAAGCTTTTCAGGCTTTATGCAGAACGCGCGCCCGTTTACGAAGTCGCGGCGGATTTTACCGTTGAAACCGACGGGCTTTCGCCCGAAAAAATTGCCGACAAAATTACGGAGATACTGAGATGAAAACCGCATTGATTACGGGTGGAACAAAGGGCATAGGCAAAGCAATCGCGCTTGAATTTTTAAAGCAGGGCTACGAAGTGGTTTTAAATTACCATTCGGACGAACAGTCCGCGCTTGCAACCCAGGAGGAATTCAATATGCTCGGCTACTGCCCCGTGCTTATGCGCGCGGACGTATCCGACGCGACCGAGGTTAACCAGATGTTCAGGGAGTTTTTCGGTATATACGATAAGCTCGACGTGCTCGTGAACAACGCGGGTATTTCGCTTGTAAGGGTATTGCAGGAAACTTCGCAAAGCGAATGGGACAAACTGTTTGCCGTCAACGTAAAGGGCACGTTTTTATGCTGCCGCGCGGTCGCCGACAGAATGATAGGCAACGGAGGCGGGTGTATTATAAATATTTCTTCTGTCTGGGGCGAAGTAGGCGCAAGCTGCGAGGTTGCGTATTCCGCGACGAAGGGCGCGGTCATAGCTTTTACCAAGGCGCTTTCAAAGGAGCTCGCTCCGTCGAAGGTGCGCGTAAACTGCGTATCGCCCGGAGTTATCGACACAGAAATGAATTCCCACCTCACCGGCGAAGAAATCGAGCAGCTAATCGCCGAAATCCCCGCGGGGCGGATAGGCTACCCCGAGGACGTCGCAAAAGCCTGCGCGTACCTTGCCGAAGCGGATTACGTCACCGGCGAAGTGCTGTCCGTCGGGGGCGGATTTGCAAAATAGCCGCCGCGCGGATAAAATGTAAAATTTTGTACAAAAAAAGGAAATTCACATTTTTTTTTGTATAGTTAATTATGATGAGTAATATTTTGTCATTAAAACAAAAGACGTTCGCAATAGAAAGTCGGTTTTTGTCTCCGTTTGCGGCAAAGTCGGAGGCTACGCGCGGCAGGCTCAAAGAAGAGCCGCCCTGCGCCATGCGTACCGACTACCAGCGCGACAGGGACAGGCTTATTTATTGCAAGGCGTTCAGGCGGCTCAAAAACAAAACGCAGGTGTTCTTTTCGCCGGAGGGCGACCATTACGTGACAAGGCTTACTCACACGCTCGACGTCGCGCAGATAGCGCGCAGCATAGCGCGCGCGCTTTCACTGAACGAGGACCTTGCTGAAGCGATTGCGCTCGGGCACGATCTGGGGCACACCCCGTTCGGGCACAGCGGCGAAAGGATACTCAATAAGCTGTCGCCGACCGGTTTCAAGCACAACGAGCAGTCGCTTCGCGTTGTCGACGTGCTCGAAAAGGACGGCAAGGGGCTGAATTTAACTTTCGAGGTGCGCGACGGCATAGTAAACCATAAAAAGAGCGGCAACCCTTCCACGTTGGAGGGCAAAAGCGTTTCTTTTGCCGACAGAATAGCTTACATAAACCACGACCTCGACGACGCGGTGCGCGCAGGTATACTTAAACTTTCCGACGTGCCGAAAGATATTATAGCTACCCTCGGCTCGACTTCGCGTGAAAGGATAAACACCGCGATATCTTCTATATACGAAAATTCTTCCGGTAAGGACGATATAAAAATGGACGCCGCCGTGGAAGCGGCAAGCGAAAAGCTTCGCGCCTTTATGTTCGAAAGAGTATACCTTACTGACTCCGCCAAGGGCGAGGAGCAAAAGGCGGAGCGTATGCTCTCGGCAATGTACGCCCACTTTATGTCCCGCCCTGAGGAACTGCCCGAAACTTATATATATTTACTCGAAGTCTACCCGCGCGAGCAGGTTGTCTGCGATTATTTGTCTTCTATGACCGACCGTTACGCGATATATATGTTCGATAATATTTTCATACCCAAGGGCTGGACTTTTATCGACGAAAAGTAAACACGGCTTATATGCAGCGCGGTTTTTTATAAAATAACTTATGTCGACTCCGTTACAAGAGTTTTTAATAACTTTAAAGGAAAAACTTAATATAGTGGAGGTTGCTTCCGGTTATATCACTCTTGAAAGGCGTGGGGGCAGCCACTGGGCGTGTTGTCCGTTTCACCATGAAAAAACCCCGTCGTTTTCCATAAACGAAGCCGACCAGTATTATCACTGTTTCGGCTGCGGCGAATCCGGCGACGTGATAAAATTCGTCCGCGAAATGGAAAATATCGACTTTATGGACGCTGTGAAAATTCTTGCCGAACGCGCGGGGCTGCAAATGCCGCAGACGGGCTTCGATAACCAGAAAACTGCGGAGCTTAAAAGAAAGCGCGACAGTCTTTTGAAAATTATGAACGATTGCGCGCACTTCTACCTGAACAACCTCAATTCGGGCAAGGCGGAGGAGCACGTAAATTACATATTGAAGCGGCGTATTCCGTCGAATATAGTGCGTACTTTCGGGCTGGGCGCAAGCCTCAATTTCCACGATTTGCCCAAATATCTCTTATCCCGCGGGTATTCGCGGCAGGACGTTATCGACAGCGGCGCCGTTAACGAGTCGGACGGCAGACTTACCGACGCGCAGGCGGGCAGGCTCGTCTATCCCGTTATAAACGCAATGGACGAGGTGGTTGCGTTCGGCGGCAGAGTGCTGAAAAAGACCGACTTTGCAAAATACAAAAACACGAAAGAAACGCTTATTTTCAATAAAAGTAAGACGCTTTACAATATAAACCTTTTAAAAAAGCTCAGAAAGACCCAAACTATAAAGGAAGTTATTATGGTTGAGGGGTATATGGATACCATTTCCCTCTATCAGGCTGGTTTTAAAAACGTGGTTGCGAGTATGGGCACTTCGCTCACGCAGGAGCAGGCGCGGCTTATAAAGCGTTATACCGATACCGTGCTTATAAGCTACGACGGCGACGGCGCGGGGCAGAAAGCGAATATGCGCGGGCTTGAAATTCTGAAAGGCGAGGGGATAAACGTAAAAGTCGTGCCCCTTCCCGACGGGCTCGACCCGGACGACGTAATCAAGCAGTTCGGCGCGGAGGGGTACCGCAAGTGCCTTGACGAAGCCATGCCGCTTATCGACTACAAGATTTCCGTGCTCGAACGCGGCTTCGATTTGTCTAAAACCGAGGACAAGCGTAAATTCATATCGGAAGCGATAAAGATAGTCCGCACCGCCGACAGCGCGGCGGAGCAGGAAGACCTTTTAAAACAGCTTCGCGACAAGACGGGCATAACCTACGAATCATTGAGCCGCGATTTGAATTCAGTCCCGAAAATTCAGCCTGAGGAAAGGCCGAAACATATAAGGCGGGATACCTCCAACGCTACGACAAAGGCTTCGCGCTTCGTTATAGCGGCGTATCTTTTCGGCGCAAAGTTCGCCGAAGAACAATTATCTGAAATCCCGTTCTGCTCGGAAGTTCATACGATTATAGCAAAATATCTGATATCGAAACGGCTTCTCGAAGAGCGGGTACAGCCGGCTGAGCTTTTCGAGTTCTTCGACGAAAACACCGCGGAATACGAAGAGCTGTGCCGTATCCTCGATTACAGCGACGGCGACGCGTTTTCGGGCGCGGTTGCCGAAAAATATTTCAAGGACTGCGTGACTAAATTGAAGCTTTACGACACGGACAAGCAGATTGCCGCGCTTACCGCAGAAATAGAGGCCGAAACGGCAAACGACAAACGTAAAATTCTTGCATTCAGATTGCAGAAATTAATAAAACAAAAGGAAAAATTAAAGAGCGGAGATAAGTAATGAGTTTATCCGAACAGAAGCTTAACGACATTTTAAAACAGATTATCGACAACTACGGTTCGAAGGGCAGCATAACCACGAACGCGCTTTGCGATATAATGGAAAAGTACGAAACCACGCCCAACCAGATGGATTACGTGTACAAATCGATTGCGGAGGCCGGTATTCAGATTATCGACGAGGCGGAGCGCGATAGAGAGCTTTACGAACAAGCCCTTTCCGATATCGGGCTCGACGACCCCGTTAAGATGTATTTGAAGGATATAGGCAGAGTCCCGCTTTTGTCCGCCGACGACGAAATCGAGTTTGCGCGGAAAATGCAGGAGGGCGACGAGGAAGCTAAAAAGAAGCTTTCGGAAGCGAATTTAAGGCTTGTCGTTTCCATTGCAAAAAGATACGTAGGCCGCGGAATGCTCTTCCTCGATTTGATACAGGAGGGCAACCTCGGGCTTATGAAAGCAGTCGAGAAATTCGACTACCAGAAAGGCTTCAAATTTTCCACCTACGCAACGTGGTGGATAAGGCAGGCTATAACGAGGGCTATCGCAGACCAGGCGCGCACGATAAGGATACCCGTGCACATGGTCGAAACGATAAACAAACTCACCCGCGTATCCCGCCTTTTATTGCAGAAATACGGCAGAGAGCCGACCCCCGCGGAAATAGCGGAGGAAATGCACATTTCGGAGGAGCGCGTGCGCGAAATCCAGAAAATCGCACAGGACCCCGTGTCCTTGGAGACGCCTATCGGCGAGGAAGAGGACAGCCACCTCGGCGATTTTATCGAGGACGAAACCACCGAAACTCCGTCGGACAGCGTTTCCACGACTATGCTTAAAGAAACGCTTTTGAGCGTGTTGAACAGCCTTACCCCGCGCGAGGAAAAGGTTTTAAGGCTTCGCTACGGCGTTGACGACGGCAGACCCCGCACCCTCGAAGAAGTGGGCAGAGAGTTCAACGTCACGCGCGAGCGTATCCGTCAGATAGAGGCTAAGGCGTTGCGTAAGCTTCGTCACCCTTCGCGGTCTAAACACTTAAAAGACTTTTTGGACACTTAAAATGCGTATATGCGGCGCAATACTGCGTTAAACTCTGCTTTACTTCGGGTCATTTACCGTTAAGTAAACTCCCCTTGTAAATGCTCGTTTGCCTTGTCTTGCTTGCATCTCCGCATTTTTGAATTGCTTTGAAAATGGATAGAATAAAAACTCTCTGTTCCTACCTTGACAAATGCTTGACCTTTGCCGACGTTGCGTGCGACCACGGCTATTGCGCGAGGTATATGCTTGAAAACGGTATGTGTGAAAACGCCGTGATTTCCGATATAAGCGACAAATGCCTTGCAAAGGCGCAAAATCTTTTATCCGACTATGTAAAGCGCGGCAAATGCCGCGCCGTGTGCTGCGACGGGTTGGAGCGGATTGATAAAGACACCGAACAAATTTTGATAGCGGGCATAGGCGGAGAAGAGATTGTAAGGATTTTGAAAAATTCCTTTATCCCCAAATCGTTCGTATTCCAGCCTATGAAAAACGCCGAGCATTTACGCGGGTATCTGTTGCGGAGCGGGTGCGAAATTACCGCAGACGACTTGTTTACCGACGGAAAAAATTATTATTTTGTAATTAAGGGGAAAAACTGCGGCGGGGCGCAAGCATATACCAAGGCGCAGCTATTGTACGGGCGCGACAGCCTTATAAGCCCGGTTTTCGCAAATTATCTCAAGGAAGAGATTGAAAAAAAGCGCGGTTATCTTAAACGCGATATGTCCGCGGAGCACAGAGAACGGCTCGAAGCCGACGTTTCGTTTATGCAAGGAGTGTTAAACGGTGAAATTGACTGAAATATTACATATGCTCGAAAGAGAGGTCGCGCCTGTCGCGCTGTCGGACGCGTTTTGTAAAAAGTACGGTATGTACGACAACAGCGGGATTATCATCGATTGCGGTAAGGATATTTCCGGCGCGCTGTTTTCGCTGGATTTATCTTCGAAAGCGGTTGCGGCGGCAATCGAAAAAGGGTTTAATCTTATAGTCACGCACCACCCCGCAATTTACGGCGGAGTATCGCGGATAAATTTTAACGACCCGATTGCAAAGTGCCTTAAAAACGGAATTTCCGTGATATCGATGCACCTCAATTTCGACGCCGCGCCCGAGGGGATAGATTATTTTCTTATGCGCGGGCTTGGCGGCGAGCAGGCTGAAATTTCCGCGCCCGTCGACGGAGGCGGTTACGGCAGAGTTTACGCGGTTAAAGAGGCGTGCTTCGGGGAATATTTCAATATGGTAAGGGCGACGTTTTCGGAACGCGCGCTTGCTTACGGCGACAAATTGAAAAAAATCAAAAAGGTGGCTTCGTTCTGCGGCGCGGGCTTCGACGACCATAATATGGCGTTTACCGTAAGCCGCGGCGCGGACGTTTTCGTCAGTTCGGATTTGAAGCACCACGAAATATCTGGGCTTTTGGAAAAGGGAATAAACGTAATCCATTTAACACATTATTCGGCTGAAAACTACGGTTTTAATATGATTTATAATAAAATAAAAGAAAGATTGCAACTCCCCGCGGAGTATTTCTGCGACGGAGATTTAAAATAAAGGAGTAACGTATGTCACAAATCAATTCGCTTTTAAAGTATCAGACGGTGGATTCGAAGCTTTTGAAAATAGAGCGCGAGGCGGCTAATTCGGAGGAATGGAAAAACTATTCGCAGGCGAAAAGCTTTCTTACAAAAGCGCCCGAAAAGCTCGAGGCTATGGACGCAAAGGCGCGCGAAATGCAGCTGGCGCTGGATAAGCTCAATAAAAAGTACGAAGAAATTTTCGAAACGCTGAAAGACTTCGAAAACCTCGACGAGCTTGTCGAAAGCGGCGCGGATATTTCATTTTACAAGAAAAACGCTACGCAGATAGGCGACAAGCTCAAATCCATAAAATCGGAAATGAACGCGCTTGTAAAGTTAATAAAGGAAGCGGACGAGGAATATCAGTCGCTTAAAAAGAAAACCATATCCGTACAGAAGCAGTACGCCGAGTACTCCGCAACCTATCAGGAATATAAAAAGACCAAGCTTGCGGAAATGGAAGAGATAAAAAAGGAGCTTAAAAAACTTGCCGCGGATTTAAAGCCCGAAACGCTGAAAAGCTACGATACGAAGCGCAGCGAAAGGATTTTTCCTATAATCTGCCCCGTGCAGAGCGACAGATGCTCGAAATGCGGAATGGAGCTTTCGATAAGCGGTAAAGAGAAAATTGCGGGCGGCGAAGTCACCGAGTGCGAAAACTGCCACAGATTTTTATATAAAGAGCAGTAAACTGTCGGCAACCCGGCAAATTTTGTGCAACTTGCACAAAATTTGCCGGGTTGTTGCAAAATAATGTTGACATTTAAGTGTGTATATGCTAATATATGCAAACACTATATGTGACTATTTCACGCGGCGGAAAAGCTGCATTATAAATAGATAAGGGGAAGGGTCGAAACGTTTTCGCCCCTTTCTTTTTATATTAATAAGCGTGCGCGGTTTATATAAACCGCGCACGCTTTTCGCGTTAAGGTGAAACTCTGTTTATATCGCGGGGGAACATTGCCGCATAGCGCACGTTTTTGAAGCCCAGAAGATGCATCGTAAGCCTTTCCAGCCCGAGCCCGAGCCCGCCGTGAGGGGGCGCGCCGTACTTGTGCAGCATTAGGTATGTTTCGAATTCTTCGGGGTTCATACCCAGTTTTTTCATTTTTTCGACCTGCATGTTGTAGTCGTGTATACGCTGACCGCCGGAGGTTATTTCTATGCCGCGGAATAAAAGATCGAAAGAGAGCGTAACCTCGGGGTCTTCGGGGTCGTCCATTGTGTAGAAAGGGCGCTTTTTCGAAAGGTAGTGGGTGACGAACAGAAAGTCAGAGTTATATTGCTGCTTCGCCCACTTGCCCAGAAACGCTTCTTCCTCGGGCTCGAAATCCTTCATATCGGTAATGTTTTTCAGTTTTTTGACGCACAGCTCTTTCGCGTCCTTGAACTTGATACAAGGTATGGCGGTAATTTCGGGTACGTCCACTTTCAAAAGCTCCACCTCGGGCGCGTACTCGGTTTTTAACAAATTCATAATGTATTTTAAAACGCCCGTTTCCATATTCATTATGTCGTCAAAGCTCTCTATAAAGCCCATTTCGAAGTCCATTGAAATGTACTCGTTAAGGTGGCGGCTTGTGTCGTGGTGCTCGGCGCGGAATACGGGAGCAATTTCGAATACCCGCTCGTACACGGGCACAAGCGCTTGCTTATACAGCTGCGGGCTCTGCGCAAGATATACGGTTTTGCCGAAGTAGTCGAGTTTGAATACGTTCGTACCGCCTTCGGCCCCCGCAAAATTGATTTTCGGGGAATGAATTTCCGTAAAGTTCTGTAAAGTAAGGTATTCGCGGAAGCCGCGCTGTATACCCTCCTGAATTTTGAAAATCGCACGTTCCTTGGGGTTGCGCAGGGTAACGGGGCGATTGTCGAGGTTTACGGAAAGGTCGCAAACAACCTGCTTTTTGGATATTACCACGGGCGGAATGTCAGCGGGTTTGGAGAGTATTTCGATGTTGTGTATCTGAAGCTCGTATCTCTCGCTGCCGTCGCGGGTTTCGCTCTTTACAACTTTGCCCGTAACCTTAGCCGCGGCTTGTTCCACGATATCCTCGCTCAGGCGGAAGTCGGAAAACTCGGGCGAATATACGCATTGTATAAGCTCGCGCGCGGTACGCACGATTATAAACGCGAAGTCCGACATTTCGCGTATGTTATGAAGCGCGCCCTTAATGGTTACGACTTCGCCGATATGGTTTTTGAATTCGTTATAAGGTGTTGAGGTAGGGGTGATAACGCCCGTAATTTCCTGCATAAAATTGCCTCTTTTGCTTTTTCTATAATTTTACGGCTTTTGCGGTTAAAAATCAAGTAATAATTATATCTCTGTCAAAATTTAGTAGTTGCTTTTTTAACGTAAGTGGTATATAATAATATCAATAAATATTTTCTGCGGTGTGCGTGGTATGGGAAATTCGTAATCCACAAAGTAATTAAGGGAGCGTGTCGTTCGCGGAAATAGGCAAGGTCTGTACCTGAATACGGAAAGTCCGACGTTCAGCTTCGCCGCACCCACCTGCGAGATGCGGGTTAATACTTTTTCATATCACGGCACAGGCGGATTATATTAATCATCGACGGTGATTAATATAATCCGCTTTATTCGTTGTTGCCTTCCCCTTGGGGGAAGGTGTCTTTACCGTTAAGGCAAAGACGGATGAGGTAAAATGAATTGCAGTAAAGCCTCATTCGTCCGTGCCTGCGCGGCGCGGACACTTTCCCCGACGGGGGAAAGCTGTAATAAGGTGTTTCGCAACCGTAGGTTGCGCAATTTTTTTGCGTTTGCTAAATAAAGTTGGTTGAAAAAACAGACATGCAATAATATAATCGTAGCATAAAAACCAACGGAGGAACAAATGTATATTTCTCAAAATTTGCAATATTTAAGAAAGCGCGATAAAATCACGCAGGAAGAGCTTGCCGATAAATTAGGCGTTTCGCGTCAGTCGGTTTCCAAGTGGGAAACGGGAGAAGCCTATCCCGAAACGGATAAACTGTTAAGCTTATGCGACATTTTCGGTGTATCGCTGGACGGATTGATGCGCACGGATTTATCTGCGGAGCAGGTATATAAGGAAGAGCAGAAGTCATATTCTTCCGATAACGTAAGTTTTGCCGCCCAAATGGATAAATTTTCCCGTGCAACGGCGGCAGGAGTTTTTCTTATTTTAATCGGCGTTGCGGTATGTGTTGCGCTTGCGGGATATTCGCTTATGCTTACGGAAAAGTATTCGGAATTTGTTGCTGTTTTGGGGGTAGTGTGTGTTTTGCTTTTTGTGGCGGTCGCCGTGTTTTTATTTATCTATTACGGAATTGAGTACGACAGGTTTCGCAAGGAAAACGGAGTAATAGAATACGGTATGAGTAAAGAAAAGATAAAAGCCTTTTCAAAAAAGTTTACGCTTATGATGGCTATGCTTGTTTCGGGTATTCTTGCAGGCGTTATATTTATCGTAGTTATGTCATCGCTAATAGACGCGGAAATTATCCACACCGCAAATCAAGACTCCGCTTATTGCTTTGTTACAGCGGCATTTCTTGCTATTATTGCAGTCTGTTCAGGCGGACTTACTTATTACGGTATTCAGCACTCTAAATACGATATAGCAGAATATAATAAACAGACGGGAAAAGAATTGCACCCCTCGCCGCGTTCTAAACTTAAAGACGCACTTTGCGGAGCCGTGATGATGTTTGCAACCGCCCTGTTTCTCGTTTTAGGATTTGTAGGAGGGTGGTGGCACCCTGCGTGGGTAGTATTTCCCGTCGGCGGAATAATCTGCGGCATTATCGGCGCGATAATGAACGCAAAGGACGACCATTAAAATTATATAGAATAAGCGCGAGTGCGTAACGCACTCGCGCTTTATACTTTATTTCAGCCTTCCCTGTCGGGGACGGTGCCTCTACCGAAGGTAGGGGCGGATGAGGCAAATCTTATTCTTTGCCCGCAAGCTTTTTATAGGTCGCAAGTTTTTCCTTTGCGGATTGCTCCGTTTTAAGGAAGAGCTCTTTGGCGACTTCTTCGCCCTGCGTCTTTGCAAGCGAGGTATATCTCGTTTCGCCTGCAAGGAAAGCCTGATAATCGCCCGTAGGGTCTTTCGAGTCAAGGCTGAACTGCTCGGTTACGGGGTTGTATCTGTAAAGAGGCCAGTAACCGCAATCTACCGCCGCCTTTTCTTCAAGCTGGCTCTTTGTCATGTTGATGCCGTGGTTGATGCAAGGCGCGTAAGCTATGATAAGCGAAGGGCCGTGGTAGGCTTCGGCTTCGGTCAAAGCTTTCAGAAGCTGAGCGGGGTTCGAGCCCATTGCAACCTGCGCCACGTAAACGTATCCGTAGGATTTTGCAATCATACCCAAATCCTTTTTCTTTACTCTCTTGCCCGCTGACGCGAACTTCGCAACCGCGCCGATGTTTGTCGACTTTGAAGCCTGACCGCCGGTGTTGGAATAAACCTCGGTATCGAGTACGAGCACGTTTACGTCTTCGCCCGAAGCGAGCACGTGGTCAAGTCCGCCGTAGCCGATATCGTATGCCCAGCCGTCGCCGCCGAAAATCCATACGGATTTTTTGGCAAGGCAATCCTGCGCGTCGAGTATTTCTTTAATGAGGGAGTAAGTTTCGATAGCTTTAACGAACGATTCGCTGGCTTCCTGACCGTCCGCGTAGTTCGTCCAGGTCTTGGCAAGCTTTGCAACCTTGCTCTTAACCGAAAGGATATCTTTCAAAAGTCTTGCGGTTTCGCTGTCGCTGTCAAGGTTTTCGTGTAAAATCTTCACGAGCTCCGCCGCGGCTTTCTTGGAAGGCTCTCTCTCTTCGAAAGCGTCGAGGTAAGCCTTGCAGGCTTTCTTTCCGTCTTCGTTGTCCCAGATTTCGAAAAGCTTTTCAACCTTGCTCTTAACCGCGTTTCTTCTTGCTGTGTATGCAAGATTCATGCCGTAGCCGAATTCCGCGTTGTCCTCGAACAGCGAGTTAGCCCATGCGGGGCCGCGACCCTGCTTGTTGGTGGTGTAGGGGCACGTAGGGGAAGAACCGCCGTAAATCGAGGAGCAGCCCGTAGCGTTTGCTATAACCATATCTTCGCCGAACAGCTGGGTTACGACCTTGACGTAAGGCGTTTCGCCGCAGCCTGCGCACGCGCCCGAGAACTCGAAGAGAGGGGTGGCGAACTGACAGCCCTTAACGGTGTCTTTCTTGAATTTGGAGGTATCGACGTCGGGAAGTTCGACTGCGAATTCCCAGTTTTTGTCCTCGCCCTTTTCAAGCGATTCGGCAAGGGGCACCATCTTTATTGCTCCGCCGTCTTTTACGGGGCAAACCGTTGCGCACACGCCGCAGCCCATACAGTCGAGGGGAGAAACCTGCATTTTGTATTCATAGCCCGCAAGCCCGATAGCGGCTTTCGTCGTAAGGGTTTTGGGCATCTTTTCGCCGCTCTTTATAAGCGCCGGACGCAGACATGCGTGGGGGCATACGAACGAACAGCTTCCGCATTGAATACATTTTTCGGTGATGATTTCGGGTACGAGCACCGCAACGCCGCGTTTTTCGTACTTCGTCGTGCCGGTGGGTACGTGTCCGTCTGCGTTGAACTGCGAGGATTTGAGCTTGTCGCCTTCGAGGTAGAGGATAGGTTTGATAATTTCCTGATAGTACGCGTTGTCCGCGCCCTTAACCATTTCCGCGCCCTTCGTCGCTTTAGCCCACGTTTCGGGCACTTCTATTTTAATAAGGTTATCGCCCGCTGCCGCGTCGATTGCGTTGTAGTTCATCTGAACGACAGCGTCGCCCTTTCTGCCGAACGACTTCTTCGCCATATACTTCATATATTCGATAGCTTTGTCGTAGGGCATAATCTGGGGATTGACGCGGAAGAAAGCCGACTGCAATATGGTGTTGGTTCTGCCGCGCAGTCCAAGGTCGGCGGCAATCTTGATAGCGTCGATAACGTAAAGATTGATGTGCTTTTTCGCTATATCCTGCTTAACCTTTGCGGGCAGGAAGTGCTCGAGCGCCTTAACGGTCGTCGCGTCGGTGTTGATAAGGAAGATGCCGCCCTCTTTGATATCGCTCGTCATGTCGTAACGGGTGATATACGAAGGGTTGGAGCACTGTACGAAATCGGCGGAGTCGATAAGGTATTCAGACTGAATGGGCGAGTCGCCGAAACGCAGGTGGGAAACGGTTATACCGCCCGACTTTTTCGAGTCGTAGAAGAAGTAAGCCTGCGCGTGCTTGTCCGTATGGTCGCCGATAATTTTAATCGAGTTTTTGTTAGCGCCGACGGTACCGTCAGAGCCGAGGCCGTAGAATTTACAGCTTGTCGAGCCGGCGGGCGCCGCGTCGAATTTTTCCGAGAAATCGAGCGAAGTGTTCGTAACGTCCTCGTAAATACCGATAGTAAAGTGGTTTTTGGGTTCTTTTTCTTCGAGGTTCTTATAAACCGCAAGTACCATGGAAGGGGTGAACTCTTTCGAGCCGAGGCCGTATCTGCCGCCGACTACCTTGATGTTGGTCACGCCTTTTTCCATAAGCGCGGAGCAAACGTCGAGGTATAAAGGTTCGCCGAGCGAGCCGGGCTCCTTCGTTCTGTCAAGCACCGCAAGCTTTTTAACCGACCTCGGCAAAGCCGCAATGAAAGCGTCTGCAACGAAAGGTCTGTAAAGGCGTACTTTTACAAGGCCGTACTTTTTGCCCATTTTATTAAGCTTGTTTATAGACTCTTCTATAGTTTCGCAGCCAGAACCCATACAAACGATAACTTCGTCTGCGTTGGGGTGACCGACGTAGTCGAACAGGTGATAGTTTCTGCCGCACTTTGCCGAAACGACGTCCATCATCTTCTGTACGATGGCGGGGGTAGCTTCATAGTAGCTGTTCGCGGTTTCTCTGTTCTGGAAGTAAGTGTCGCCGTTCTGCGCGGTGCCCTTCTGGATAGGGTGCTCGGGGTTGAGCGCGCGCGATTTGAAATCGGCTATATCGGCCGCAAGCCCTACCTTTTCGCAGATAGCCCTTATTTCGGCATAATCGTCGGCGTCGTCCCACACGTCGATTTTGGCAACCTCGTGCGACGTTCTGAATCCGTCGAAGAAGTTTATGAAAGGAACTTTCGATTTGAGCGTGGAAAGGTGCGCTACGAGCGCAAGGTCCATAACTTCCTGCACGGAAGAGTCGCAAATCATCGCAAAGCCCGTCTGGCGGCAGGCCATTACGTCGGCGTGGTCGCCGAATATGTTCAAAGAGTGTGCGGCAAGCGCGCGCGCCGATACGTGCATAACCATAGGCATAAGCTCGCCCGAGATTTTGTACATATTCGGTATCATAAGTAAAAGCCCCTGCGACGCCGTGTAAGTAGTCGTCAGCGCGCCCGCGCAAAGCGACCCGTGAACCGCGCCGGCGGCTCCGCCCTCAGACTGCATTTCTGCAATCTTAACTTTCTGACCCCACATGTTCGTTCTGCCTGCGGTCGCCCATTCGTCCGCGACTTCCGCCATAGGCGAAGAGGGGGTAATGGGATAAATTGCCGCTACTTCGGAAAAGGCGTAAGCAACATGGCTGGCGGCGGTATTGCCGTCGATAGTCAATTTTTTCATCAAAAAACCTCCGATAATAATTTTTCGTAATTGTTGTAAGTGTGCAAATATTTCACACTCATTTAATTATACTTCAAAACCCTTTAAAAGTCAATACGCATAATTGATATATTTACAAAAATTCAACTAAAATTTTTCACGCCCGTCACATAAATTGTTGTTAAAAATTTTTTTTAATGTTATAATTTTACTATGACCGAATTAAGCGAAAACGTAATAAGTTTCGAAAACGTAAAATTTTCATATTCCGGCTCGGACGGGGTTTATGCGGTAAACGGAGTAAACCTCGAAGTCGGGCGCGGCGAGTTTTTGTCCGTAATAGGCCATAACGGCAGCGGGAAATCCACGCTTGCAAGGCTTATCAACGGGCTTTTGGAAGCGGACAGCGGGAAGATAACAGTATTCGGAATGGACGTTGCGGAGGGCAAAAACTCAATAGAAATACGCAAGCGCGTCGGTATCGTTTTCCAGAACCCCGACAACCAGATGGTCGCTTCCATCGTCGAGGACGACGTTGCTTTCGGGCCCGAAAACCTCGGCGTTCCGCGCTCGGAAATAGGCGAAAGGATAGACTGGGCGCTCAGGGCGGTGGGCATGGACGAATTCCGTCATTCCACGCCGACGCGGCTTTCGGGAGGGCAGAAGCAGCGTATTGCCGTTGCGGGCGTGCTCGCGATTAAGCCGGAAATAATCATTCTCGACGAGTCGACCGCCATGCTCGACCCGAAGGGCAGGCGCGAAGTTATAGAGGTAGTGCAAAAGCTTAACAAGGAAGAGGGTATGACGGTAATACTCATTACCCACTTTATGGAGGAGGCTTTGCTTGCCGACCGCACCATAGTTATGAACAGGGGCGAAATCGTGCTGTCGGGCACCCCGGAAGAAATTTTCGAAAACGGCGACAAGCTCGAAGCGTACAACCTCTGTCTGCCGAAAATCACCGAAATAATAAATTCGCTCAACGAAGCGGGTATGAACCTTAAAAACGTACTCCGCCCCGAAGAGCTCGCCGAGGAAATATCCGAAAGCTTTAAATCGAAAGGGATAACTTCGGCGGAGTCCTCGCCCGCGACGTTTTCAGAAAATCTTTGTACGGGCGAATGGGATATAGATATAAAGAACCTTACTTTCACGTACTCGAAAAAATCGCCGTTTGCGACCAAAGCGCTCAACGGCATTGACCTTCATATCGCCGAGGGCGAGTTTTTCGGCATTATAGGTCATACCGGCAGCGGAAAATCCACGCTCGTGCAGCACCTGAACGCGCTCATAAAGCTGCCGCAGGCGGGGAAAAAATTCAAAAAGAAAAAGGTGAAAAAGGGTCAGCCCAAACCGGTGCTGCCGTCCATAACGGTCGGCAGGTTTAACCTTGCCGACAAAAAGTGCGATTTCCGTGCGCTGCGCGCGTCGGTGGGTATGGTTTTTCAGTACCCGGAGTATCAGTTGTTTGCGGAAAGCGTGTTCGCGGACGTAGCGTTCGGGTTCAAAAATTTCAATAAGCTGGCTACCGCGGAAGAGGCGGAAAAGGCTGTAAGGGAAAGCATAGAGATTGTCGGGCTCGACTATAACGAGGTTAAGGACAAGTCCCCGTTCGATTTGTCGGGCGGGCAGAAACGGCGCGTCGCAATCGCAGGCGTAATCGTCACCCGTCCGGAAATACTTATCCTCGACGAACCCGCGGCGGGGCTCGACCCGCTCGGCAAAAAAGAGATAATGGAGCTTTTGCACAAGCTCCACCGCGAGTGGTGCAAAACCGTAATAATAGTTTCGCACGATATGGATGAAATTGCGGAAAACTGCACGCGCGCCGCCGTTCTTTCGGGCGGCGGGGTGGTTTCGTGCGATTCGCCGTCGGCGCTGTTTTCCGAGCGGGATAAGCTGTTGTCGCTCGGGCTGGACGTGCCGCTGACGTCCAAACTTTGCGACGGGCTCGAAAGGTCGGGCATAACCGTGCGCTGCGATTGCACCGCGGCTGATTTTGCGGCAAAGGTAAAGGAAATTTACGGAGGGCGCGCCGATGCTTAACGACGTAACTTTCGGGCAGTACTACCCCGCGAAATCCTTTATGCACAAATCCGACCCGAGGATTAAGCTTTTAGCGCTGATTGCATACATCGTCGCGCTGTTTCTCGCAAAAAATTTCTACGGGCTTGCCGCATGCGCGCTCGTTCTGATTTTTGCGGTGATATTTTCGCGCGTGCCGCTCGGCAGCGTGCTGCGCTCTGTCAAGGCGATAATTTTCCTTCTTGTGTTTACCGCGGTTTTAAACCTGTTTTTCCACGGCGGCGAGCATCTTCTCGTACACTGGGGCATAATAAAAATTTATCGCGAGGGGATAATTTTTACGGTATTTTTCGTATTAAGGTTGTTTTTCCTTGTAATGGGTTCGGCGCTTTTGACGCTTACAACCACGCCGGTAGAGCTTACAGACGGAATCGAAAGCCTTTTGACCCCGCTCAAATGGGTGCGCTTCCCCGTGCACGAGCTCGCGCTCATTATGTCGATAGCGCTGCGCTTTATACCCACGCTCATAGACGAAACAAACCGCATTATCGCCGCGCAGAAGGCGCGCGGCGCGGATTTCGAGAGCGGAAACATATTCAAGAGAATAAAGGCGATAGTGCCCGTGCTTATCCCCCTACTGATAAGCGCTTTCCGCCGCGCGGAGGAGCTGGGCGACGCGATGGACGCAAGATGCTATTCCGCTACGAAAAACAGAACAAAGTACAAAAAGCTCAGGTTCGGCTGGCGCGACCTCATAATATTTTTGACGTTCGCCTCTCTGATTACGGGGGTAGTGCTGTTCAATATCTACGCCGCCGAAATTTTTCCGCAGATATACGAATACATTAAATTAAGTTAAATGAGATATGCGTTACTTGTCGCCTACGACGGAACGAACTACGGCGGCTGGCAGATACAAAAAAATACGTTGACGGTGCAGGAAGTGCTTACGGACGCGTTGGAAAAAACGCTCGGCTGCCGCGTTGCCGTCACGGCGAGCGGCAGGACGGACAGCGGAGTCCATGCCGCGGGTCAGGTATGCCATTTCGACGCGCAAACCTCGATTCCTGCGGAAAAGTTTGCCGACGCGCTCAATTTCAGGCTTCCGCGCGATATTTCCGTATTGAAGTCGGCGGCCGCGCCCGACGTGTTCGACTGCTCCCGCGGAGCGAAAAAAAAGACGTATTGCTACCGCGTATATCTTTCCTCGCACATAAGCCCTTTAAAGGACAGATACGCAGAGCGGGTGAATTATCCCGTGGATTTGAACAAGCTTAAATCCGCGGCGAAAATGTTCGAGGGCGAGCACGATTTCAAGGCGTATTGCGCCTCGGGCTCGCAGGTTAAAACCACCGTGCGCGAAATTTATTCGATAGAAGTTAAAACGGGCGAAACGATAGGCAGTACTGACGTCGGGATTTACGTTACGGGCAACGGGTTTTTGTACAATATGGTACGCACGCTTGCGGGCACCATGCTGTATTTCGCGGCGGGCAGACTTTCCGAAGCCGATATATTACGCTCGCTTGAAAGGGGCGACAGAAGCTCCGTCGGCAAAACCATGCCGGCAAAGGGGCTGACCCTCGAAAGCGTGGATTACGGCTTCGAACTGTTTTAAACAAAATTATAGGCTTCCCCTATGGGGGAGCTCCGCGTAGCTTGCGTAGCGGTGATGAGGTACATTTTTTACGATATTTTCACATAACCGTTTTATTTTTTACAATTTGCGATAATAAAATAGTACAAGACAGATATGTAAGCTGTAATAAATTTTAAGGTATAACAGCTTGCCTGAACAGGGGAGAGTTTATGGACTTTTTTGAATACGCGAATATGGCGCGTATGTTTGCAAACACAATCTGGGTACAGTTTCTCGTAGGCGGGCTTTGTTTTGCGATAGTGTTTGTTTTTCAGGCGGTCGCATTGTTTACGATTGCTTCCCGCGAGGGGTACAAAAACAAATGGATGGCGTTCGTGCCCTTCTTAAACACCTATTATATAGGCGTTTGCGCGCAGAAAAACAAGTTTTACAATATCGACACCAAAAAGATAGGTATTACGGCGGCGGTTTTCGAAGCGGTTATTTTCACCCTTTTCGTGGTGTATTACGTCGCGTGCTTTAAAGTAATCGATTACGAGCATTCGAGGATTGTGGAGTCTGTTTTCGGCAGCGCATTCGAAGAATACTATCTCGAAGGCGTTCCCGCAAATTTAAAGTGGGCGGAGTGGATGTATTACTATATGGGTACGTACGTGCTCAATATCCTCAATATTTTCTACCTCTTGTTGGAGCTGTGTCTTCTCATATGTTTTTTCCAGACCTACGCAGTACGCAGATACGTTCTTTTCACCGTCACCAGCGTGTTATTCCCCATTCAGGGCATACTTTTCTTCGTCGTACGAGGCAACAAGGGCGTTAACTATAAGGAATTTTTGCGCGCGGAGCAGGCGAGGCAGTATGCAGCGTATCAGCAGTACCAGCAGCAGTTCAACCGTAATCCTTACAACGGTAACCCCTATAATCAGAACCCGTACGGGCAGAACGGTTACGACAGACCACCGCAGGGCGGCTCCTCCCGTCAGCCCGACGACCCTTTCTCGGATTTGGGCGGCCCCGACGGCGGAGGCGGCTCGCCTTTCGACGATTTCAATTAAATCAGGTTTTAAAAAGGCGCGAAAAACCGCGCCTTTTTTTGTTGCCTGCGCCGTCTGTAAGTGATATAATATAAGTATAACTTATACTTTAAAACAATTCGGAGGGGTTATGCAGGACGTAATTTCAGCAATTTCCACGCCGTCGGGCGCGGGGGGCGTGGCTGTAATAAGATTAAGCGGAGGCGGCGCGCTGGGGATAGCCGAAAAAATGTTCGTCCCGTCGGGCAAAACCGCGGTTTCGGATTTCGTCCCCAACGTGATGTACGCGGGCAGAATATGCTGCGACGGGTTCGAGGATTACGGGCTGTGCGTGTATTTCAGGTCGCCCAAATCGTTTACCGGCGAGGACTCGGTTGAGTTTCATTGCCACGGCGGCGTGCAGATTGCGCGCGGCGTGCTTGCGAAAACTCTTTCACTCGGCGCGCGGGCAGCGGAAAAGGGCGAGTTCACAAAACGCGCGTTCATCAACGGCAAGCTCTCGTTGTCCTCCGCGGAAGGCGTAATCGATATGATTAACGCCGAAAGCTTAGCGTCGCTGCGCGCGGGCAGCATGCTTTACGCCGAAAAGCTTACTTACGAGATAAAAAAGCTTCAGGGCGGGCTTACCGACGTGCTCGCGGAAATCGCGGCTTCTTTGGACTACCCCGAAGAAGATATCGACGGTATCGACGAGCGTGAAATCAAACTTAAAATTGTCGGGCTCGAAAGTAAGCTTACCGCGCTCGCAAATTCTTATTCCTGCGGTAAGAAGATAAAGGACGGAGTCACGGTTGCAATTTGCGGCGCGCCGAACACGGGCAAAAGCTCGCTTTTGAACGCGCTTTTAGGCTACGACAAGGCAATCGTTTCCGACGAGGCGGGCACCACGCGCGACGCGGTTGAGGGCAGTATCGAAATAAACGGCGTGCAATTCCGCTTTGCCGATACCGCGGGGCTAAGAGAGCGGGCGGGCAATATCGAAAGCATAGGCATAGAAAGGGCGAAAAAAATCATATCCTCCGCCGACGTGATACTATCCGTGTCCGACGGTTGCGGTTACGCGGATATTCCCGGCTGTTGCGGGAGCGTTATAAAGGTATTCAATAAATGCGATATCCGTCCCTCCGACGGCGTTTGCGACGTTTGCATTTCCGCAAAGACGGGCGAAGGGCTGGAAAAGTTGAAGAGAAAGCTCTCGGAAGCCGCCGTGGGCGAGCTCTCGCTCGATAAGGCGTATATAATCGAGCAGCGGCATTATTTCGCGCTTATACGCGCGGCCGACAGCCTTAAAAACGCCATTGACAATATTTCCGAACCTCCCGATATTCTTTCTATAGACCTGAAAGAAGCGTGGGACGCGCTCGGCGAAATAACGGGCGAAACCGCGAACGAGGAAATAATCAATACGGTGTTCGAAAAATTTTGCGTAGGAAAGTAAATCACGCATAAAAAGCAAATTTTTGTGAGGAGTATTTGTGGTCAATTTAGAGCTATACAGAGTATTCTATACCGTTGCGAAGTGCGGGTCTTTGACGAAAGCCGCGCAGGAGCTGTATATATCCCAGCCGGCGGTATCGCAGTCGATAAAACAGCTTGAAAGCAGGCTGGGCGTGGCGCTGTTTAACCGCACGCACAAAGGTATGGAGCTTTCGGCTTCCGCCGGTCGGCTGATTTTTCAGAAGGTCGAAGAGGCGCTCACCGCGCTCGAAGCCGCCGAAAACAGCATTTCCGAGCTCAGGAACAGCCCTACGGGCACGGTCAGGATCGGCGCGACCGATTCGATATTTTCATACCTTTTAGTGGATGAAATCTCCGAGTTCAAGCAAAAATACCCTACGGTAAAGCTCGAACTCATTTCGGCGACCTCGCCCGAAATTCTGTCGAGGTTAAAGGAGGGCGGTTGCGACATTGCCTTTTTGAACCTGCCGGTCGACGACGAGGAAATACGCTTTGTCGGCAGAGTGGGCGTGTTGAGCGATATTTTCGTTGCGGGCAAGGGCTACGAAAACCTCAAAGATATTACCCTGCCTTTAAAAAACCTTAAAGATTATCCTCTTCTGATGATCGAGGAAAACACCGTCGCCCGCCGCGCCATGGCTGAGTTCTGCCGCGGCAACGGCGTGAATTTAACGCCCGACACCGAGTTTTCAAACTGGGATTTAATGGTCAAATTCGCGGCGAAGGGTATGGGTATAGGCTGCGTCCCGCGCGAATATTGCCTGAATTTGCTCGAAAGCGGCGACCTTTTCGAAGTAAAAACTTCGCCGTCACTTCCCGTAAGGGGAGTTGGCGTCGCTCTGCACAAAAACGCGCCCGTATCTTTCGCGCTTAAAATGTTTATTTCGCTTTTCGAGTAAAGTTTATAATCAGTTTATTTTTTGTCAATAGAATATAACCAGATAGTTTCAAACCCGAACACGATTTTAAGATAAATTTAGGCTTATACTTCGTTAAGTGCGCTTGAAGTACGTCCGTGTACGTCTGCGCGCCCTTGCCTCGTCTAATCTCAAAATTTATTATTCAAAATTGCTACGCACGTCAGGGCGGGTTCAGGTTTGGAATTATCTGGTTAAAAAAACGCTTCGGGAAATTTTTATAAAATGGAAAGAACGCTTTATTATTCAGACGAACTGAACGACGACTTTGCAAAAACCAGAATCGTGAGGCGCAACGTAAAGCCGAATTACAGATATTTCAACAAAGGGCTTTTCGGCGCGCTCAAAAAACTGCTTTTATACAGGCTGATAGTTACGCCCGCGTGCTTTATCTACAACAAATTCATAAAGCGCGTAACATATAAAAACAAGCGTGTGCTGCGCGGCTTCAAGCGCCGCGGCTGCTTTATTTACGGCAACCACACCGCGTATATGCTCGACGCGTCAAATCCTACGTATATCGCTTTTCCGCGCCCCGCCGACGTAATAGTAAACGCCGACGCAACGTCTATTACGGGGCTCAGGGGCGTTATGCGCACGCTCGGCGCGCTACCTATCCCCGAAGACTTCCACCTTATGACTAAGTTCAATACGGCGATAAACACCGCTATCGAAAAAAAGCACTGGGTGGCTATTTATCCCGAGGCGCATATCTGGCCGTATTGTACTAAGATACGCAATTTTTCGGCTGCGTCGTTCAATTATCCCGTAAAATGCGGCGCGCCCGTATTTGCGTATACCATGACTTATAAAAAGCGCAGGCACGGCAAACGCCCCAAACGAATAGTTTACGTCGACGGCCCGTTTTACGCCGACGAAAGCCTCACTCAGAAGGAGGCGGTAAGGAAGCTGCGCGACGAGGTTTACGAGGCGATGTGCCGCCGCGCCGAGCTTTCCGACTGCGAATACATTGAATACGTCTATAAACCCGACGGAAATCAAGCCTGACGGCTTGATTTTTAGTTTGCTTTGTGTTAAAATTCAACTGATGAAATATACCGAACTGAAAAACGATATCTTAGGCGGAGCGAAAAATATATACCTGCTCGAAGGGGACGACGCGTACTTTCTTTTAAAGGGCGAAAAAATGATAAAGGACGCCTTTCTTGAAAACGCGGAGCTCAATTTTTCCGCGCTCGACGGGGAAGCGCTCAAAGGCGGTGCGCTTACTACGCTTACCTCCGCGCTGGAAAGCTTTCCGTTTATGGCGCAAAAGAGGATAATAAAGGTTACCGATTTTTACCCCACCGAAAGCGAATACGAAAGATACCTCAAAAAGACGTTCGAAAATTTTCCGCCGACCTCGATACTCATTATCGTAAACCACGGCGGAAAAAAATCGGATTTGAAGCGAAAGGGCTGCATAACGTACGTCGACTGCAACCGCGCCGACGAGGAAACGGTGGCGAAATGGGCGTATCTGACGTTTAAACGCGCGGGGATAAACTGCCCCGTCGACGCGTGCGGCGCGATAGCGCGCTACTGCCTCTGCAATATGTCGCGCGTTGCGCTCGAGGTGGAAAAGCTTATCGATTTCAAAGGCTCGGGCGCGCTCACGCGCGAAGAGGTGGAGGCGTCGGTTTATAAGGACGCGGATTACAGAATTTACGAAATGACCAACGCAATCGCCCGCCGCGACTACGATAAATACCTCTCTGTCCAGTCCGACCTATGCCGTAAAAACGGCGACGAAACGAGCTTACTTTCGGGGCTGTTTTCGTATTTCAAAAACCTGCTTACCGTGTCCGAATCGCGCAAAAGCGACGCCGAGCTTTCAGGGCTTCTGAAAATGAAAGAGTTCGGTGTTAAAAAGAGCCGCGAGCAGGCTAACGCCATCGGCGCCGAAAAACTCAAAGCTTACGTTACTGCGGTTTATTCGGTGCTTTCGGATATAAAGAGCGGTATAACTACCCCGCAAAGCGGGCTTATGAAAATCAACGCGACGATTTTTTTCGGATAATAAAAAAATAAAGGCGGTCAAACGCTTTATTTTTTTTTATAAAGACTATATAATAGCTATATACGGTTTTTTTCGGAGAAAGATAAATGTCGCGGTGGTCTGAGCTTAAAGATATAATCATTAAAAATTTCGGCGCAAGCGGTTTTGCGGACAGGTGGTTTTTGTACGTTCTGCAATTCGTTCTGTTCGCCGTTTTATTCTACCTGATGTTTAAGGTGCTGAAAAGCAACAAGGCGGGCAAATTTATAGGCGTCGTCGTGTTTTTCGTCGTATTGAGCGGCGTTATGCTCGCTTTCACGAAAGATATCGACTCGGGCATATTATTTATTATAATAATGCTCGCCGCGACCCTCGTGTTTACGATTTTCAATACCGAAATCAAGCGTTCGTTGCTTGATTCGGGGATTAAAAAGGGCAAGGCGGAGCCCGTAACGGTAACCGGCGTCGAGCTTATTATGGACGAAATAGTCCGCGCCGTTCAGAATATGTCAAAAAACGATATAGGCGCGCTTATCGTGCTTTCAAACGATAACCTCCCCGAAGGCATCATAGAAAGCGGCACGGTAATCAACGCGCAGATAACCTCGCAGATGGTGGAGGCGGTGTTCTACCCCAAAGCCCCTCTGCACGACGGCGCGCTTGTTATCGAGGGCAACAGATTATATGCCGCCGGCTGCTTTCTGCCGCTCGCGCAGGACGAAAGACTGCCCAAAGAGATGGGCAGCCGCCACCGCGCCGCGCTTGGCGTAACAATGGTTGCAAGCGTAACGGCGATAGTCGTTTCCGAGGAAACGGGTATTATCTCGATAGTTAAAAACGGCGCAATCAAAAAGAAGTATGCCGACGCGACGGACATAAAGGAAGCGCTGAGCGATTACTACTGGTCTGATTTGACGGCGGAGGCTGACGTATGAAAAAGATAGGACAGTTTTTCAAAGATTTATTCACTAAGAACATACCGCTTAAATTGCTCGCGGTCGCGCTATCCGTGCTCACGGTATTTTTAATGAATTTGCAGTAAATTATGGATACGATACGCATACCCGAAATACTCCTGCCGAAAAGCGCGGATATGACCCTCTGGGCGGTCAACGCGTGCGACCAGTTTACGTCCGATAAAAATTACTGGTCTTACCTCGATAAGCTCGTCGGAAGCAACGTCAGCGCTCTCAGGCTGATTTTCCCGGAAATCTATCTGAACGACAACCCCGAAATGCGCATTGCGGAAATTAACCGCGCCATGCGCGACTATATTGACAGCGGTGTGTTTAAAGAGGTTTCGGGCGGATTTATACTCGTAGAGCGGAAAACTCAGTCCGGCACGCGCACGGGCATAGTGCTTTCAATCGATCTCGAGGATTATTCGTTCGAGCGCGGCGCGAAAACCCCCGTCCGTTCGACGGAGGCAACCATACTCGAAAGAATACCGCCCCGCGTTAAAATCCGCGGAGACGCGCCCGTCGAGCTTCCGCACGTAATGCTTTTATACGACGACAGGAAAAGCAGCGTTTTAAACTGCGTCAGGCGCGGACGTGTTCTGTACGATTTCACGCTGAATATGGGCGGCGGCAGCGTTAAGGGCACGTTTATAGAAAACGCGGAAGAGGTTAAAAACAGGTTTTATTCTCTTGCCGAAAAGACGAACTTTCTTTTTGCGGTCGGCGACGGAAACCATTCGCTAGCCGCGGCAAAGGCGTGCTGGGATAATATAAAATACAAACTTACGGATAACGAGCGTGAGGTTCACCCCGCAAGGTTCGCTCTGTGCGAGGCGGTGAATATTTACGACGACGCGCTTTGCTTCGAGCCTATTCACAGGCTCGTAAAAACGCGCGAAACCGAAAAATTTATTTCCGGGCTCCAGACGTGCGGCGGCAAAAACGCGTATTTACTCTGCGGCGGGAAGAAAACCGAAATTCCATTTTCGGATAACGTGCCGGAGGGCATACGTCTGCTCGATAAGTACGTAAATACGTTTATCGCGGAAAACGGCGGCGAGGTGGATTATATTCACGGTATAGAAGAGCTTGAAAAATTTACGGCGGAGGGCGGCTTGGGCGTCGCGCTTCCCGCAATCGGAAAGGAGGATTTTTTCGCGCTTATAGCTTCGGGCGGAAATCTGCCGAGAAAGACTTTTTCAATGGGCGAGGGCAACGAAAAACGTTATTATATCGAAGCGAAAAAAATAAAATGACGTTGCTTTAAAAACTTAATTTTCGGGACGGAAAATATGTCTGTAAAAGTATGTAAATTCGGCGGTACGTCCATGGCGGACGCAGGCGTTATCGCCGAAGTTAAAAAGATAATAGAAAGCGATGCGGAGCGCCGCTTTGTCGTGGTGTCGGCTCCGGGTAAAAGGTATTCGGGCGACTCTAAAGTCACCGACCTTTTATACAAATGCCACGAGGAGCTTCAAAAGCGGAACAACTGCGAAAAGTGCTTCGAGGCGGTTCGGTCGCGGTTTATCGATATAGCGGGTAGGCTCGGTTTAAAGCTCGATATAAACGCCGTGCTCGACGAGACGGAAGAGAGAATAATCAAAGAAAATAACGAGCAATTCACGGCTTCCCGCGGGGAATATCTTTCCGCGCGGATAGCGGCGGAAGTGCTCGGCGCGGAGTTTATCGACGCGGAAAAAGTTATATTTTTCAATGAGGACGGCACGCTCAACGGCGAAAGAACTTACAGGGAGATAAGCGCCGCCGTTACAGGGCTTAAAAAGGCGGTGTTTCCCGGCTTTTACGGCGTGGACGTAAACGGCAGGGTAAAAACCTTTTCGCGCGGCGGCTCGGATATTTCCGGCGCAATAGTGGCGCGCGCGGTTCACGCCTCGCTGTACGAAAACTGGACGGACGTTTCGGGCTTTCTCGCCTGCGACCCGCACATTGTCGACAGCCCCAAGGGTATTAAAACGCTTTCTTATAAGGAACTGCGCGAGCTCAGCTATATGGGCGCTAACGTGCTGCACAGCGAGTCTATATTTCCCGTACGCAAGGCAAACATTCCCATTTGCATAAAAAACACGTTCAAACCCGACGACGAGGGTACTACGATAGTCCCCACGTCGCGTTACATACCCAGCGGCAATACCGTAACGGGTATTGCCGGCAAAAAGAATTTTACGGTTATTTTTATAGAAAAATCGCTTATGAACGCCGAAATCGGCTTCATAAGGCGCGTGCTTTCGGTTATCGAGGACGAGGGAGTTGCCGTTGAGCATATCCCGTCGGGTATAGATACTATGTCGCTGCTTATCGCCAGCGACGAGCTTGTAAACTACAAGCTCGAACGTATCCTCGACGGCATTAAGTACGCCGTCGACCCCGATATTATCCGCGTAATAGAAAATATCGCGCTTATAGCGACGGTCGGTCACGGAATGTCGTGCTCGGTCGGAACTTCGGCAAGACTTTTCAACGCAATCGCCGCGGCGGATATAAACATAAAAATGATAGACCAGGGTTCGAGCGAGCTCAATATCATAGTCGGCGTCAAAAACGACGATTACGAGCGCTGTATCAGGGCGATTTACAAAGAATTTTTCGGTAACAGAGGTATATAAAATGTATTTGCTTGCGGGCGGTATCAGCCGTATCGACGGGATTATACTTGCCGTGCTCTGCGCGGCGATATGCCTTTTCGTGCTTTTGGATATAATCCTCGTGCTGTCTCTTCACAGGCAGAATAAAAAGCTTGCCGAAGCGGAGGAAAAGCCCGCGCCGCCCGAAGATGCGGAAGTTAAGGATAATAATTGACAAATATTTGAAAATAAATTTAAAAAACCGAACAAAACACAATATATTGTACGCTTAAAAAAATTTAAGCACAATATTTTGTGTTTTTTTATTGACAAATGCTTTACCGTATGTTATAATTCAACCGTAATTGAAAGCAATACGGCGACTGACGAGTTTGCGGATAAACCGCAAGGAAGCCGTATTTGTTAAAAGGTCGTTCGTCTGGGCTGTTTTTGTAATAAAAATAGTCCGTTTTTTAATCTTTATGGAAAAAATTTACGGTAACATTCACTCGTTCGAGTCGTTCGGCACCGTCGACGGTCCGGGCATACGCTTCGTGGTATTTATGCAGGGTTGCCCCATGCGGTGCAGGTACTGCCACAACCCCGACACCTGGCAAATCGGCTCGGGCAAAAAATATTCCGCGCGCGAGGTCGCGGCGGAAGCGATGAAATACAAAAGCTATATAAAAAACGGCGGAGTCACCGTGTCCGGCGGCGAACCTTTATTGCAGGCGGAATTCGTAACAGAACTTTTCGGTTTGCTCAAAGAGAAAGGTATTCATACCGCGCTCGACACGTCGGGCATAACCTTTTCGGAGGCGAACGCGGAAAAATATAAAAAGCTTTTAAGCGTTTGCGACCTCGTACTTTTGGATATAAAACATATCGACGACGAAAAGCATAAAAAACTTACGGGCTTTTCAAACGAAGCCGTGCTTAAATTTGCGCAGTTCGTTTCAGACAGCGGCGTTGATTTATGGATAAGGCACGTGCTCGTAAGCGGAATAACGGACGACGACGAATATCTTTTTAGACTCAAAAAATTTATTTCAACTTTAAAGACGGTAAAAAAAGTAGAAGTTCTGCCCTATCACGGCATGGGCGAAGTCAAATACGAAAAGCTGAATATTCCTTATGTGTTAAAGGGTATGCAGCCGCCCGAAAAGGACAGAATAGAAAACGCAAAAAAAATTCTTAATTAGGCATATTAATTCAGAGGTAACTTATGAAATTCAAAGCATGGGAAGGGTTTAAACCCGCAAAATGGAGCGAAGACGGCGAGGTAAACGTCAGGGACTTTATTCAGCATAACTATACGCCTTACGAGGGAGGCGACGAGTTTTTAGCGCCGCCGACTAAGGCGACGAAGGAGCTGTGGGAGGAAATTTTGAAGCTTTCCGAAGAGGAAAGAAAGGCGGGGGGAGTTCTTGACGCGGACACGGATACCGTTTCCACGCTCACCTCGCACCCCGCGGGATATATAGATAAAAAGCTTGAAAAGATTGTCGGCTTGCAGACGGACAAGCCGTTCAAGCGCGCTTTGCAGCCCTTCGGCGGCATTAAAATGGCGGAGCAGGCGCTCAATATGTACGGGTACGAAATCAATCCCGAAATAAAGAGCATATTCACGAAATACCGTAAAACGCATAACGACGGCGTTTACGACGCGTACACGCTCGAAATGCGCCGCGCCCGTCGCGCCCATATTATAACGGGGCTTCCCGACACCTACGGCAGGGGCAGGATAGTCGGCGATTACCGCCGCGTCGCGCTGTACGGCGTGGACTACCTTATCGAGTGCAAGGAAAACGACAAGCTTTTGATGGACGGCATGATGACGCCCGAAAAAATCCGCGATCGCGAAGAATTGTCCGAGCAGATTAAAGCGCTGAAAAAATTAAAGCAGCTTGCGGCGATTTACGGCCTCGATATTTCCGCCCCCGCGGAAAACGCGCAGCAGGCGATACAGGCGCTCTATTTCGGCTATCTTGCCGCGGTTAAAGATCAGAACGGCGCCGCGATGTCGATAGGCAGAAACTCGACCTTCCTCGACATCTATATAAAGCGCGATATGGACAGGGGGGTGCTTACCGAGGAAGCCGCGCAGGAGCTTGTCGACCACTTCGTAATGAAGTTGCGTATCATAAAGTTTATGCGTATAAAGGAATATAACGAGCTTTTCTCCGGCGACCCTACGTGGGTAACCGAGTCGATAGGCGGTATGGGCGTGGACGGCAGGACGCTCGTCACGAAATCCTCGTTCAGGATACTTCACACGCTCGTAAACCTCGGCCCCGCGCCCGAACCCAACCTGACCGTTTTATGGTCGGAGCACCTGCCCGAAAAATTCAAAAAATTCTGCGCGGAGCTTTCTATTAAAACCTCCGCCATACAGTACGAAAGCGACGATTTGATGCGCCCCGAAATGGGCGACGACTATTGCATAGCGTGCTGCGTAAGCTGTATGCGCGTCGGCAAAGATATGCAGTTTTTCGGCGCGAGGGCAAATCTTGCAAAGTGCCTTCTGTACGCAATCAACGGCGGCAAGGATGAACTTATGCTTGATAAAAACACGGGTAAGCCTTTTCAGGTTGCGCCTATGTTTGCGCCAATCGTCGGCGACGGCGCGCTCGACTTCGAGGAAGTCGTGCAAAAGTACGATCAGATGATGGACTGGCTTGCAAGGCTGTACGTCAATACCCTGAACCTTATCCACTATATGCACGACAAGTACAGCTACGAATCGTTGGAAATGGCGCTTCACGACACGGAAGTCAGAAGGTTTTTCGCTACGGGTATCGCCGGGCTTTCGTGCGCGGCGGATTCGCTTTCCGCAATCAGATACGCAAAGGTTTATCCCGTGCGTAATTCGGAAGGGGTGGTAATCGATTTCAGGATTGAAGGCGACTTCCCCAAATACGGCAACAACGACGACAGAGCGGACGAGCTCGCCGTATGGATTTTAAAGACCTTTATGGGTAAAGTCAAGGATAATTACACCTACCGCAACAGCGTGCCCACTACGTCGGTATTAACCATAACCAGCAACGTTGTTTACGGCAAACACACGGGCAACACCCCCGACGGCAGGCGCGCTGGCGAGCCTCTCGCTCCGGGCGCAAACCCCATGCACGGCAGGGATACGAACGGCGCGCTCGCCTCGCTGGAATCGGTCGCAAAGCTCCCGTACGAGTACGCGCGCGACGGAATTTCGAATACCTTTTCTATTACCCCGCAGTCGCTGGGTAAAGATGAGGAGGCGCGCAGAACCAACCTCGTCAACATGCTCGACGGATACGTTACGGACGGCGGACACCACCTGAACGTAAACGTGTTCAGCCGCGACACGCTTCTCGACGCGCAGGCTCATCCCGAAAAATATCCTCAGCTTACCATTCGCGTTTCCGGCTATGCGGTAAACTTCAACAAGCTTACGCGCGAGCAGCAGAACGACGTAATTTCGAGGACTATTCACGAATGTATGTAACTCAGAAAAGCCCGCGCGTCAGCGCGGGCTTTTAAACGGCGCGGACGAATGAGGTAACCAATAACGGTTGACTTATTCCCCGTAAAATGATACAATATTTTTTGAAATAAACAGGAGCACATATGAGCAGAGCAGACAATATTTTCATAAGCAACATGCGCGATATTATCGATAACGGCGTCTGGGATACCGACTTGCAGGTTCGCCCTAAATGGAGCGACGGCACGCCCGCGCATACGGTAAAAAAATTCGGCATAGTAAACAGATACAATTTACAGGAAGAGTTTCCTATTTTAACTATCCGTAAAACGTTTTTCAAATCGTGCATAGACGAGCTTTTGTGGATTTGGCAGAAAAAGAGCAACAACATTAAGGATTTGCACTCGAAAATCTGGAATCAGTGGGCGGACGAAAACGGCAGTATAGGCAAAGCATACGGCTACCAGCTCGGCGTAAAGCACAAGTATAAGGAGGGCGAGTTCGACCAGGTCGACAGGGTGCTGTACGACCTAAAAAACAACCCTGCAAGCCGCCGTATAATGACGAATATTTTTACGTTTGCGGATTTGCACGAGATGAATTTATATCCCTGCGCGTATTCGATGACTTTCAACGTTTCGGGCGATACATTAAACGGTATTTTAAACCAGCGCTCGAACGATATGCTTACCGCAAACAACTGGAATGTGGTGCAGTACGCCGTGCTGCTTATTATGTTCGCGCAGGTTTCGGGGCTGAAAGCGGGCGAGCTTGTGCACGTTATAGCCGACGCGCACATTTACGACAGACATATCCCGACCGTTGAGGAAATTATAAAAATGCCCGCGCTGCCCGCGCCAAAGCTGGAAGTGGATACAAGTATCAAAAACTTCTACGATTTCACCGTGGACAGTTTTAAGCTGGTCGGTTACGAGTGCAATACGAAAAAATACGATATACCGGTGGCGGAATAACGCCGCAAAAAGCAGCGCGAAAGTTTACGCGTTAATACTTTTTAAGGCGGAATCTGACATCGGCAAATTTAAAATATTAATGACAAAAACGCAAGGGCGGATTGATTTCGCCCGTTAAGCGTTTTACGACAATAGATTTCACGGAAAATTTGTAAAACAAATTTTCGTGAGGAGGATTTATGAAAGCGATACTTCACGTTGACAAAGAGTGGGGCATAGGCAAGAACAACGGGCTTATGTTTTCCATTCCCGCGGATATGAAATTTTTCAGGCAAACGACTACGGGCAACGTGGTCGTAATGGGCTCGAACACGTTAAAATCTTTCCCCGGCGGCAAGCCTTTGAAAAACAGGGTCAATATAGTGCTCTATCCCTCAGGCGAGCCGCGCGAGGACTGCACGATAGTGCGCTCCGTCGACGAGCTGTTCGAGGAGATAAGAAAGTACGACGGCGACGGGGTGTTCGTTATCGGCGGGGCTATGATGTACAAAACGCTTTTACCGTATTGCGACGAGGTGCTCGTCACAAAGGTCGACGCGGTCGGCGGAGCGGACGCGTTTTTCGAAAACCTTGATAAAAATCCGTCGTTTGAGTTGATTTACGAAAGCGAACCGCAGGAAACGAACGGTTATTTAATTAAATTTACTACCTATAAAAATAACGACGTGAAAAAATATGAGCGATAGAGCAAAGAACGTAGTATTCGTTTTAAACATTCTGTTTTGTGCGTTAATCGTTGTCATTACCGGCTTCTGGCTGTACGGTTGGAGCACGCTTATAAAAATTTTCTGTTATGTTGCGGCGTGCGCCGGGCTTGTATGCGGCACGGTGTTTTTCGTCACCGAAAGGCACGCGCTTTTGAAAAGCTGTTTTTTAATAGTCGCCTGCGTTTTCGTCGTAATCGGTGTGGTTGCGGTTTTAAGCGCGTTTGCAGACCTCAACAAATATCCCTCCGACGGCGAAAAAATCAACCGCCTTACCGACATTATCAGGGGCGCGGGCAGCTGGTCTATGCTCGTTTACGTGCTCATTCAGGTGTTGCAGGTGGTGATTCTGCCGTTGCCCGCGGCGGTGTGTTATATTCCGGGCAGCCTCATCTGGGGCGGCTGGATTTCAACGCTTTTAGCTTCGGCGGGCGTTATTGTCGGTTCTTTGATAGCCTACGTCGTCGGCAGATTTTTCGGCAAAAAAGCGGTGGAGTTGGTTGCCGGTCGCGAGGTCTTCGAAAAGTACGCGGGC
>CANPBT010000015.1 GCA_947572415.1 uncultured Clostridia bacterium
TGCATAGAGGTGCAAAGACCGAAGGCTGAAAAAGCTATAGCGGATGAGCATGCTCGGGCTGAAAAAGCAAGCAACCGTCCAAAAATATGCATAAACGAGCTAAACGACTGTCCAAAAATATGCATAGGAGGGTTGAGAACGGAGAATATGCCGAAATATAAGGTTTCAATCGTTGGCGATTCGATATCCACATACGAGGGATTTAATCCGTATGGCTACCCTGTGTATTACAAGGAAGACAGGGCATACGATAATGAAATCAATAGCGTTGATGACACGTGGTGGAAACAGGTTAT
Source organism: uncultured Clostridia bacterium (assembly GCA_947572415.1). Classification (GTDB taxonomy): domain Bacteria; phylum Bacillota; class Clostridia; order Christensenellales; family Borkfalkiaceae; genus Coproplasma. The sequence goes on from CANPBT010000015.1 coordinate 297, forward strand.
TGACAGCTTGGGTGGAGAGCTGTGTATCAATAATGCATTCTCTGGAAGTTTGGTTACTGGTGCGTTCGAGCCGTCTGCTTGCTCAAAAGAGAGATGTTCAAATCTGCACGATGATATTGCCCCGGATATCATTCTCATTTACATAGGAACTAACGACCGTGGGTATGAAGTGAACCTTGGGTTGGATAACTCAGATGACACGATGGGGTTTTATGGGGCATATCGCACCATGCTGAAACAGATAAAAAACAATTATCCTTTGGCTAAAATCGTGTGTGGTACGTTGCTGATGGGGAGGTTGCAAGCAGGACGAAATCTTGCCTACGATCGCTTTATGAAAGAGGACACACGGTATAACGGTGTGATAAGGTTGGCAGCAAAAGAGGAAGGCTGCTTACTGGCAGATATTGCATTGGCGGATGAGCGGTACGAAACATTGGACTATTGCCACCCGACAAAAAACGGTCATAAAGAAATAGCAAAACTTTGGTTGGCTGAATTAAAGAAATTGCTAACCGAGAAAAACTGAACGAGACTGAAGATGACTTCATCAAGATTATAGAGGTTAACAATGGACAATAAATATAATTCACTTTACGGGGAACTTCAAAGGCTGTTAGATTCAAGACCAGTGAACCCTCAAGAGATAGCAGATTACGTGCAATTCATTGAATCATACAGTATGGAGATAAATGCCTTTATTGCAATAGTCAACTACTGCGTAGCACTAAAAGGTTCGAACATTAAGCCACCGTACATTTTAAATGTCGCAAAATGCTTTGCCCAAGAAGGTGCTTTAACAGCTGAACAAGTTGAAAAAAAATTGATTGCGAAACCGAATGAGGCGAACAGTCCAAAGGAAGAATCACTTTCGCAGGAAGATTATTTAATCAAATTATACAGAAAGCTCAATTCCAAACAAAAGGGATACGTCATCGATATGGTCAAGGGGCTTATTACCTCGTCGGACAATAAATAGCGAATAGTCGTGTGGCAAGGATGCAAGCGAATAGCTAAGTGTGTACTCTTGAAGGATGCTGAGCAAAAAATAAGATTGCAACCTTGCGTGGGTATCGGTAAGGTTGCAACCATCAATGTAATCTTGAATTCTTAAAATCTCACCTCTGCGGGGGTGGGATTTTTTTGGTATGTTTGAAAAAGGGGAGTTTTGGTCAACTGCCTATCAAAACACCCCCTAAAAAGGGGAGTTTCGGTCAACACACGCATCGGAACGGGAGAAATTCACAAAATTTCTCCCGTTTTGTTATGTTTGGGAAGTAATTGGGAAGTGATTTTACCCCGATTTCAGCCCAAAACCGACGGTTTTGTTTGTAACTTACAGTTCGTAGTCTATTTTGTTAATTTCTTGCAAAATGTACTCCTGCGAATAGGTTGTATAGCCTCTATCCACTCGTGAAGTCTTAACGTCCGCGTCAAACTCGTGTCCAACCCATTTCATAACAAGTTCGGGGTTGCACCCACATTCTTTTGCTCTTGTAATGAAACTGTAACGCAGTTCGTGGATATGTCTGTCGGGAAAAATTCTTTTCAGCGCGTCGCGTATGGTATAGCGGTTAGTTACTTTTGCTTGTGCCAAATCGATTAACGGCAAAACTTTTCTCAGCATAGGTGATATAGGTATCTGCCTTATAACTTTTGCATAGCCTTTTCTCGTCTTTTCCGATTCGCAGTAAATAAACGTATCGTCGTAGGTTATCGTTTTCAACTCTCCCACGCGCATACCCGTATAGAGAAGTGTAAGAATAGCGGAGTTGCCGGCATAGTGCGGATTTTCCTTGCAGAAGTCGATAATCACTTTTTCTTCGGCTTTGGTAAACGCTTTGCCTTTCTTAACTTCGTAATGCGAAAGCACTATTTTCGCCATCGGCGTTTTAATGCCGTAGTCCTCAACGATTACGTCAAATATCGCGGAGAGTAGTAATTTCAGTTTCTGCGCAGTGCGGTTTTTACCGTCGTCCGTCAGTTCAAACAGAAAGTCCTGAATCTCCTTTCTCGTTATTTCGTTGACGTGGTAATGCCCGAACTTCGGCAGAATGTTCCTCGACAGTAAGTTGACGTAACTTTTATAAGTCGTCTCTTTAACCGTTTGCTTTTTGACTTTCAGCCAATCTTTAATGAAGTCGGAGAGTAGGGGATAGCCTGCGTTTTGCTTTGCCTTTTCTGCGGCAAGTAGCTTGTCCAAGAATTTTTGTCTCATTATATCGAAGCTCTTGGACGCAACCTCGATATTGTAACCGTCCCTGCGGAACCGCGCCTGATACAAGCCGTCCACGTAGCGGTAGGTTACTATTTTGTCATTGATAGTAAATAATTTTTTTAAGTAGTCTGGCATAGAATTTATCTCCTGTTTTTTAAATTTGATAAATCCGTTTGTGCCGTTCTCCTTAAAATCAGCTTTTTCTTCCCTTTTGGTGAGTTGTTTCAACCTGTCCAGAGTTATGCTTTCCGAAGCCGCTTTTAATATAATATGCGTAACTTCGTCGCGCTCGTTCTCGGACGGTATGTACTTAATTGCATTTAATACTTTTTGTAATTCAAAGTCTGTCAAGTATCCTTATTCGGACAGGCGGCTTTTTATTTTACCGCGTCCTTATAGTTCAGAATACTATGTTCTCTTTTCAAAACTTTTTTCCTCCTTGTTTTAAAATATTTATATTTTAATTTTTGGGCGGGTACTTATCCAACGGAACAAATTCGTGAATTTGTAAGTCTTCTTCGCGCACAGATATATCTGAAATATCTTTTCCTGTATAAAATTCAGAAAAAACAACCTGCCATTTACCGTCGGTGCTTTCTTCCGACATAACTGCGCCGAACATCCCCTTTTTTACGCCCGCTTTTTCATATTCAGGTCTATCATTTATAAGCTCAACTAAATCTAAGTATTTCATTTTAACCTCCTAGCGTGCCATTTCTTTTTGCAACTAATGGTAGACCGTATTTAGAGCAAATCAAAACGAAATCAGGCATTTGGTTTTTGGATGCAAGGCAGCCTTCCAATATCTCGTATCCCATCCGTAACTGGTTTAGCCCAGACGACTTGATGGCGAAATTGAAACAAAATGTGGAGGAGGCAAACGACGCCCTTACCAATTCTGACGACTCGTATATGACAGATCCTAACGGACTTAATTTACGTGATTATCAGATAAAAGCGATAAATAAGGCAACCCAAGCGATTATTGACGGACAACAAAATGTGTTGATAGCAATGGCCACTGGTACAGGCAAAACAAGAACTGTACTGGGACTTATCTATAAAATGCTTGAAACAAAACGTTTCAAGCGCATATTATTTCTTGTAGATAGAACTGCGCTGGGCGGACAGGCTATGGATACATTTAAAGATGTAAAATTGAAAGAACTCCAAACGCTTTGCCAAATTTACGACGTTAAAGATATAGAAGATAAAACGGTGGATCTTGAAACAAAAGTAAGTGTTTCAACTGTTCAAGGTTTGCTTAAAAGAACGATTTTAGCTGAAAAACCCGAGCTTACTTCAGGTGCTTTTGACCTGATTATTGTTGATGAAGCACACCGCGGATATATACTTGATAAAGAAATGTCCGAAGAAGAAATGCTTTATGATTCGCAGGACGATTATTTAGGTAAATATAAGCAAGTCATTGAATATTTTGACGCGGTAAAAATAGGATTGACTGCAACGCCGGCGCTTCATACTACGCAAATTTTCGGCTCGCCTATATTTACTTACAGTTATAGAGAAGCCGTTATTGATGGATGGCTGGTTGATCACGATCCTCCGTATATAATAAATACTGATTTTAATACTAGTCCTGTAACATTTAAAAAAGGCGAACAACTTGGTATGTTCGATCCTAATACGGGCGAACTCATAAATGGTGAAGTTTTACAGGATGAACTGGATTTTGATGTGTCGGATTTCAACCGAAAGATAGTCTTACCAGATCATACCCAAAAGGTTTTAAAAAAAATTTCAAATTATATCAATCCTGAAGGTCGTGAAAAAACGCTAATTTTTGCTGTAAACGATAATCATGCCGATAACATCGTCGCAACCCTACGTGAAATCTATTCGGAATGGGGTGTATCAAATGATGCCATTGTAAAGATTACAGGAAAAACAGCAAGTGGCAGTATTCTGATACCGCTTTTTGTTCGCGATTTTCTTTGTATTCATCCGTTTAACGACGGAAATGGACGAATGAGTAGGTTATTAACCATATTATTGCTCTACAAATGCGGTTATAGTGTAGGTAAATATATTAGTATAGAAAGTAAAATAGAAAAAACTAAAGATACCTATTATAGTGCGCTTGCAAATAGTTCAGACGGTTGGCACGAGGATGAGAATGACGGCAAAGCGTTTATAAAATATACGCTGGGAATAATTTTGTCGGCTTATCGGGATTTGGAGAGTCGAATAGAATTATTGGGCGAAAAAAAGAAGTTTCCTGAAACGGTCAAAAAAGCAATTGATAGTACAATCGGGAAATTCACAAAACAAGATATAATGGATAAGTGCCCTAATATCAGCGATAAGACAATAATAAACGTTTTAACAAACTTGGTAAAGGACGGCTATCTTGAAAGGCGCGGGGCAGGTCGCGCAACGTACTATATAAGAAAAAGTTAGTAGCATTAAATATGCAAAATGAGCCACTGTCGGTGGCTCATTTTTTGTGAAAAAATTTGGGAAGTTGCTGATTTTATGAAAAAACTAACAAACGGAAAAGTTGAGTTAAAACAATAAAAGTATTGATTTTGGGGCATTTTTAGCAGGTTTTTGGCTGAAAATGCCCTTATTTTTGTGGTTCTGAATAATGGTTGTTTTTACGCATATGCCTTAAAATCCCTCGATGTAACAGTCGTATCGGTTCAAGTAGCAAATTTACTGATTTTGACATAGAAACGTCTATGTCGAAAGTCGAATATAAAATTTGCAATGTAACGGAAGATGTGACAATAAAAAACTTTTTATGGGAAGCTTGTCGAAAATCAACGGGTTCTAACTCTTAAAATGAATTGACTGATCTTTTTCTATGCAGTTTTACTTTCTTTCAAAAACGGAATTAAAAATAATAGTCAAATATAGGGTTTCCAAAAGCATAAATTCGCATGTTTAAAAAAGCTTTTAAGTATAGTCAACTTTAAGCGGGTCGCAGCATAAATATGTAGAAAGGAGAATTTATCATATGGAAGATACCATGAACACTTCGGATATTGTTAAAAATCCTACGGCAGAAGAAATCTGCGGTTCGACGAACATTCTTGATACTATACATCTCAGGAATCTCGTAGAGGACCTTGCGAAACTTTACGGTACGTCCGTATGCACTAAGGTTGCCAAAGACTCGAAGGTAGCGGCAGAAACGAGGCTAATAGAAGCTATTCGCGCTAATCTCGACCGCTACAACGGTTAAGTAAAACAAGTAAAACGCAAATAACCGCCGCCGTACTTTTACGTACGGCGGCGGTTATTTGCGCGGAGTATAAATAAAGTCTGAACTTTTTGCAAAAGATTATTGTACTAAGCTTTTTAAAGCAAGGAGGGAAAAATGAAATATATATGCGAAGTTTGCGGTTGGGAATACGACGAAGACCAGGGGTACCCCGAGGGCGGAATAGCGCCCGGAACTAAATGGGAAAATTTACCTGCGGACTTTGAGTGCCCTTTATGCATGGTGCGCAAAGAACTGTTTTATAAATCCGGGGAGTAACCGCCCGAACTATATTTTACAAAACGTTTCGGTGTAAAAATAAAAAGGCGCGGCTTTTGAGTAAAGCCGCGCCTTTTCTATGCGTCGATTATTTTTTAAGGCTGAGTTTTGCCTTTTCGGCTATATTTTTCGCTGTGAAGCCGAAGTGGGAATAAAGCGTTTTGTAGTCGCCGCTCAGCCCGAACGTATTCATTGCGATTATTTCGCCGTTATCGCCCGCGTATTCGCGCCAGCCCAAATGGCTTGCCGCTTCCACACATACGCGCGCTTTAACATCTTTTGGAATTACGGATTGTCTGTAACTTTCGGTTTGCTTTTCGAAAATTTCCAGGCAGGGGAGGGATACAACCCTTGCTTTAACGCCGTCCTTGTCGAGCAGCGCTTTCGCCTGCGAGCAGAGCTCCACTTCCGAGCCCGTGGCAATTAAAAGCACGTCGGGCTTGCCCGCGCAGTCGTCCGCGATATAACCGCCTTTAACCGCGTTTTCGCCTTTATTGAACTGCGTAAGATTCTGCCTTGAAAGAATTATCGCCGTGGGCGGCTCGCTCGTTAGCGCGGAAACAAAAGCCGAAGCCGTTTCGCTGTAATCCGCGGGGCGGAATACGTTTATATCCGGGGTCGCGCGGAGCGCGGCAAGTTGCTCGACGGGCTCGTGCGTGGGTCCGTCCTCGCCAACGCCTATACTGTCGTGCGTGAGCACATAAATCACGGGCAGCTTCATAATCGCGCTCATACGCATCGCGCCCTTCATATAGTCCGAAAAAGTGAAGAAGGTGGAGCATACGACCCTCAACCCTCCGTGCAACGCAATTCCGTTACAGATAGCCGCCATAGCGTGCTCGCGTATGCCGAAGTGTATGTTGCGCCCCGTTCTGTTCTCGGGCGAGAACCAGCCTTCGTCTTTGAGGTCGGTTTTGGTCGAGGGCGACAGGTCTGCCGAGCCCGATAAAAGGTTGGGTATCTTTTTCGCCAACGCGTTGAGTATTATGCCGCCGCTTATGCGCGTCGCTTCCGCTTTTTCCGCGACGAATTTTTCGTTTTTATCTGGCGAGAACGTGCGGAAGTATTCGTCGTATTCCTTTTTGAGTTCGGGATATGCCTCGGCGTATCTTTCAAGCAGCTTTTTCCATTCGGTTTCCGCCTTGCATTTTTCTTCGGCTATGCGCTTTAAATGGTAGCTTACCGCGTCGGGTACTTCGAAGGGCGCTTCCGTCCAGTTCAGGCCGTCTTTGGTCTTTTTGAGCTGTTCCTCCGTAAGCGGCGAGCCGTGAACCGCCGCGCTTCCCGCAAGAGGGGAGGCGTAGCCTATGACCGAACGGCAGATAATGACGGAGGGTTTGTTTTTTTCGCGCTGCGCGTCGCATATGGCGGAGCGGATTCTCTTTACGTCGTTCGCGTCGCTCACCTCTATTACCTGCCAGCCCATAGCCGCAAAGCGCATGGCAGTGTTTTCGGAAAACGCCGCGGACGTGTCGCCCTCGATGGAAATATCGTTTTTGTCGTAGAAAAGTATTAATTTGCCCAGCTTCTGCGTGCCCGCGAACGAGCAGGCTTCGTAGCTTATTCCCTCTTCGAGGCACCCGTCGCCGCAGAGTGCGTAGGTGTAGTGGTTGACGATATTATAACCCGGTCTGTTGAATTTTGCCGCAAGGTACTCTTCGGCAAGCGCCATACCGACCGCGTTCGCTATACCCTGCCCGAGCGGCCCCGTGGAGCAGTCGACGCCCTCGGTCACGCCGTATTCGGGGTGGCCGGGAGTTTTCGAGCCGAATTTGCGGAAGTTCATAAGGTCGTCTTTAGTGACGGCGAAGCCGAAAAGATGCAAAAGGGAGTAGAGGAGCATCGAGCCGTGCCCCGCGGACAGCACAAATCTGTCGCGGTTGCGCCACTGCGGATTTTTGCAGCTGAAGTTCATAAAGTCCGAAAACAGCGTGTACGCTACGGGCGCGGCGCCCAGACATATGCCGGGGTGCCCCGAGTTTGCTTTGGTTATTGCTTCGGCGGAAAGTACCCTTACCGCGTCGATACATTTTTGTTCGATGTTTGTTTCCTGTGTCATTTAAAGCTCCTGATAGGTTTTGAAAGCGTCTTTCAACGCCGGATATAACTTTCTGAATATTTTATACCGCTTTTCGTAGCCCGCCGCGGCTTCGGGGTCGGGTGTTACCGTCTGCGTGATTTCGATGAGCGAGTCTGCCGCCGCCTTTACGTCGGGATATCTGCCGCATGCAATCATAGCGAGCATGGCTCCGCCGTATGCGGGGCCCTCCTGCGTTTTGGGCGTGTGTACGGGCATATTCAAAACGTCCGCTATTATCTGCCGCCATAAAGGACTCTTCGAGCCGCCGCCGCATATGCGCGTGCCGTCTATCTTAATCCCGTTTGACTTTGCGACTTCGACGCAGTCTTTCAGCGCGAACGCCACGCCCTCCATAACCGCAAGGGTCATCTGCGTGCGCGTGGCGGTGGGGCGCAGACCTATAAACGCGCCGCGCGCGTCTGTGTCGTTGTGCGGGCTTCTTTCGCCCATGAGATAGGGCAGAAAGAACAAATCGTTTTTGCCGCGCAGCTTATCCGCGCCGCGCTGTTCGGCAGCAAATTCTTTGGTCTTTAATATGTTTTCCATCCACCAGGCGTTGCAGCTCGCGGCGGAAAGTATGCAGCCCATAAGGTGGTACTTCCCGTTTGCGTGCGCAAAGGAGTGGAGCGCGTTGTTTTCGTCGACGGAAAAGACGTCGTTGGAAATGAAAACCGTGCCGCTTGTGCCGAGCGAAATATTGCAGTCGCCGTTGCCCGTCGTGCCCGTGCCTATCGCCGCCGCGGCATTGTCGCCCGCGCCCGCGCATACTGTTACGTCGTCGGAAAGCTGCAATTCGCTTTTAACGCTGCCTAAGAGCTTGCCTACGGGTTCGTAGGACTCGTAAAGGCGGGGCAGCTGTGCTTCGCTTATTCCGCACAGCTTGAGCATTTCCCCGCTCCAGGTTTTGTTTTTAACGTCTAAAAGAAGGGTGCCGCTCGCGTCCGAATAATCGGTTGAAAACTTCCCCGTAAGTCTGTAAACGACGTAGTCTTTCGGCAGCATAATTTTGTCGATGCGGTTGAAGTTTTCGGGTTCGTTTTCTTTGAGCCAGAGTATTTTCGGCGCGGTAAATCCCGCAAACGCGATATTCGCGGTGCGCGCGGATAAGACGTCGCGCCCTATAACATCGTTCAAATAATCGGTTTGCTTCTGCGTCCTGCCGTCGTTCCAGAGTATGCAGGGGCGGATAACCTTGTCGTCCTTGTCAAGTACGACAAGTCCGTGCATCTGCCCGCCTACGCCTAAGCCCTTTACGGCTGATTTGTCCTGCCCGACCATAAGGCGCATTATCCCGCCTATTACTCCCGAATACCAGTCCTCGGGGTTCTGCTCGCTCCAACCGTCGCGGGGGTAGGATACCTTATAAGTCTGTGTAACCGAGTTTAATATTGCGCCGTCCTCGGCAACAAGCAAAAGCTTGACCGAGGACGTGCCTAAATCTATACCGATATAAGTAGTCATAATATTTAGCCTCACGAAAATTGTCGCGCTATTCTGCGCGCGACAATTTTCGTGATTTGAAAGGCGTTGCCTTTCTTTGCGCGACCATAAGAGCAAACTTATTATATAGTCGCGCAAATTCATATTGCCGAGGCGCAAGTATGCGCAAATTGGGTCTGCCGACAAAAAGCGTGGTTTTTGTCGGCAGCGTTAATTATTTTATTTGCCGAAAAGTACGTTGTTTACGACGTGCTGTAAATATTCCTGGTTGCCGCTCGACGGAAGCTCGGGCGCGCCCATGTTGTCGGCATATGCCGCAAGCTCTTCCAAAGATGTTTTGTTTGCGAGTATCTTTTTGCCGATTTCGGTGTTTTTGAAGCTCGAATATTTTTCCTCTTTGAACTTATCGAGCGTGCCGTCCTCAATCAGCTTCGCCGCGTTGATAAGCCCGAGCGCCCAGGTATCCATACCGAGGATAAATGCGTGGAACATATCTTCGAAGGTGTGGGAGGGGCGGCGGTTCTTCGCGTCGAAGTTGAGTCCGCCCGTAAGTCCGCCCGCTTTGATTATTTCGAGCATGGCATACGTCGCGGTGTAAACGTCGCAGGGGAATTCGTCGGTATCCCAGCCCAGAAGGTAGTCGCCCTGGTTCGCGTCGACCGAGCCGAGCATACCGTTTATTGCGGAAATTCTGAGCTCGTGTTCGAACGTGTGTCCCGCAAGGGTGGCGTGGTTCGCCTCTATGTTCATTTTGAAATCTTTGTCTAATTTGTGCGCCTTTAAAAAGCCTATCGCCGTAGCCGCGTCGAAGTCGTACTGGTGCTTCATCGGCTCCTTGGGTTTGGGCTCTATGAAGAAGTCGCCTTCAAAGCCTATGCTTCTGCCGTAGGTTACGGCCATTTTCATAAGGCGGGCGATATTTTCCTGTTCGAACTTCACGTCGGTATTGAGAAGAGTTTCATATCCCTCTCTGCCGCCCCAGAAAACATAGCCTTTGCCGCCGAGCTTGACGGTTATATCAAGCGCCTTTTTGACCTGAGCCGCCGCAAACGCGAACACGTCCGCGCTGTTGGTCGAGCCCGCGCCGTTCATAAAGCGGGGGTTTGAAAACATATTCGCCGTGCCCCAGAGGCATTTTATGCCCGTCTGGTTCATTTTTTCGAGTATGTAATCGGAAATTTCGTCGAGGCGGGCGTTGGTTTCTTTGATGTCGTCGGCTTCGGGTACCAGGTCGACGTCGTGCCAGCAGAAGTATTCTATACCCAGCTTTTGCATAAACTCGAAGCCCGCGTCGACTTTCGCCTTTGCGTGCGCCATTGTGCCGGGTTTTTTGCCGAACGACTTATCCGCCGTGCCTCTGCCGAACATATCCGCGCCGTTTGCGCAGAGGTTGTGCCACCACGCCATAGCGAAGGGGAGGTGTTCGCTCATTTTCTTTCCTAAAATCACCTTGTCCGCGTCGTAGAATTTAAACGCAAATTTGTTTTTGCTGTCCGCGCCCTCGAACTTGACGGCGGGGATATTTTCAAAAATTTCTTTCATAAAAAAAGCTCCTTTATATATGCAGTTAATATTATTTTATCACGTGTTTTCCTGTTTGTAAACCTAAAGCGTCGGCTCGGTGCGTTACCGAACCGACGCCGTTTCACTTTTAATGACTTCCGGGGCGCTGCGAGTTGTTTGTCTTGCTGAACTCAAGGACACCGTCCGTTGTAAGCATAATTTTGTCTACGTTGCAGCCCTTTTTTCCCGAGGAGAGAACAACGGTGTTTTCACCGGCCTTTATGTCTATAGTAATTTCTATTTCGCAGAAATTATGGTAAGCCACGCCGTTTTCCATATCCTGCTGTGTAAGATTATCAAGGCCCTTAAGCTTTTTGCCTTCAAGCGAAACTTTGGCATCGTTTACGGAGAGAACGGGAGCACCCTCGGCGCCCAAATCTATTTCTCTGATAAGTTTATCGCTCCATTCGCCGTCGGAGGAGGCAATCCTGAGAGTGAGCTTAACGCCCTTCATCTCGGTCGCGGCGTTGAATTTCCAGGTTATCGTCTGACCCTGTGCGTTGCCGCCGAAGTAGCCTACGTTGGAAACCTTGGCGCCGTCGGTTTTGCCAGATTCGGTGAACTCGGTTTTGTCTACCTCGATAACCATTGTCGCGTTGCTCGCAGCCTCGTTATCCTCGAGTATCGCGTGCTCCGCCTCGAAATGGTAAACGCCCTCCACGGGGGCAACCGGCGTCTGGTCGTATTCCTTACATACGGTGCAGATGCCGTAAGCGTTAAAGGTGTGCGCCTCCTTGTCCGCAACCTCGTCGTCGTGGGCGCAGGTTGCCGCGTGCCAGTGGTTTTCCGCGTCGGTGGTCCATTTTTTCGAGAAGATATGCTTATGCCCTTCCATATCTACATTACATACGTCGCATTTGCCGTCGGCGTTTACATCGTAATGTGTTTTGTGTTCGGGTTCGGTGTCGCAAGCGGCGAAAAATGCGCCCGCGCTCAACGCCATTGCCGAAACGAGAATAAGTGCCGTCAGTTTCCTTTTCATTGAATATTCCTCCTGAATTTAAAGTTTAATACTTCACGTATAGCCGTGAAATTCTTTCTTGAATTAAGTATAGTTTAGATAACTGCCCGTTTCAAGAAAAAAATTTTGATTTTATAGCAAAAAGTTTTGATTTTATAATAAAACACGAAAAAAGGTATGCGTTTACAAAAAAATAATCAAATTTGTAACTTGTTCACACAAACGCGCTTTTTTTGTTGTTGACTGATTTGATTTTATCTGTTATAATAACTATACGTAGAAATTATCGTAGGGGCTCGGAAATGTATTTCGAAACAAAGCGTTCAATTGAGAGAAATTATATATATACCCAGTCGGACGAAAATCTGAGCTTTATCGGGCACGTGCATAACAGCTATGAATTTATTACGGTGCTGGAAGGCGAGCTCGAATGTACTGTTTATCAGAACAGCTTCAATCTGAAGCCCGGCAAGGCAATGCTTGTGCTGCCAAACCACGTGCACGGCTACAAAACCGAAAATTATTCGCGCAGTTTTCTGTGCGTATTTTCGAGCGATTACGTTACGGAATTTTATAACGAGATAAAGAACGGTTCATGGGGAGGGGGTAACGGCGTTTATGCGCTTTTCGATTATACCGACCAAGGCGAAATGTCGCTTCTTAATAACAAAAAAACGAACAGGTTTTTGCTGAGCGCCGTTTTGTACGGCATCTGCGGCAGGGCGTACGACAATATGGCAAAGCACGTAGATACCGGCAAGGACGGGGAGCTGGCGATAAAACTTTTGTATTATATACAGCAAAACTACGACAAGGTGATAAATCTGAAACGGATTTCCGCCGAAATGGGTTATAACTACACCTATCTTTCGAATATGTTCAACAAGATATTCGGTTGCGGGTTTTCCAAGTTCGTGAACCGTTTCAAGGCGAACAATGCGGCGGAGCTTTTGCGTACGACTAACATGAGCATGGTGCAGATCAGCAACGTTTGCGGATTCGAAAGTATCAGAAGCTTTAACGAGCAGTTCAAGCTGTGCTACGGTGTAACGCCTTCGGATTACCGCGCGTACCGCGGCAGAAAATAAGGCTTATTAAAATTGAATAAAATAATTGAAAAGCAGACACAAAAAAGAAATGAAATATGTGTTTGCTTTTAATTTTTTTAATAAAATTGACAAAATCTAAACTTTTTGCCATACATTTCAAACTTTTTTCTTGAAATTGCCCTTTTGATTATTTACTATAAAACTACAAAGGGGTTTACCCGCAAATATTTTAGGAGGAAATTTGAACTATGAAAAAGAGCAAACTTTGGCACGGGCTTTCCGGTGTAATGACATTCGTATTTACGCTGTTTATCGCCGTAACGCTGCTTGCCAATAATTTTGCCGGCTACATCAACGATTTCTTCGGACTTACCTCGGGCGGACTTGCGCTCAAAGGCAGTGCGTATGCTGATAAAGACGGCAATCTTACAGACGAGGGGTACTGGAAGCTTATTAAAGATTCCTACGACTTCTGTGTTCAGCAGGTTGAGGAGGGCTCGGTTCTTCTGAAAAACGACGGCGCGCTTCCTCTTAAAGAAAGCGAACGCAAGGTAACGCTGTTCGGCAATAACAGCGCGCACACCATATGGAGGAGCGGCGCGGGCGGCCCTACACCAAATGAAAACTATGTTATTCATATGGATAAAGCGTTTACCGATAAGGGCTTCGATATAAACACCACGCTTTATGAGTTTTATGCAAAGCACAACTACGGCGCAGGTGTAAACCTCGGTAATACAAGCAACGTCGGAGAAACTCCCATAAGCGAATATACGCAGCCTCTCAAGGATACGTTTGCGAACTATAACGACGCGGCTATCGTTACGTTTGCCCGCTTCGGTACCGAAAACATCGATCCTCCCAAGGGAATTTTAAAGCTTCACGAAAATGAAAGAGCGCTTTTGCAGATGATTAAGGACAGCGGCAAGTTCGATAAAATAATAGTTTTGTTGAACGGCCCCCTTGCAATGGAGCTCGACTGGCTCGAGGAGTTCAACGTAAACGCTTGTCTCTGGTTCGGTAACCCCGGTTATTACGGCTTGCCCGGCGTTGTAAACATTCTTACGGGCGACGCAAACCCTTCGGGACACAATACATTCACCTTTGCGGCTAACTCGATGGGCTCGCCCGCCGTACAGAACTTCGGCGATTACACCTATCAGGGCCAGACCACCAACCTCGGCAACAAATACGTTGTTTATAAAGAGGGTATCTATGTAGGCTACAAATACTACGAAACCAGATATGAGGACGCTATTCTCAATCAGGGTAAAGCAAAATCCGTAACGGGCGCGATTGACGGCGCGTCGGAGTGGAAATATGAAGACGAGGTGTGCTTCCCGTTCGGCTTCGGTCTTTCTTATTCGGAATACAGCCAGAAGCTTGACGGTATAACCTATAACGCAAAAACGGATAAGTTCACTGCAAACGTAACGGTAAAAAACACCAACAATAAGGCGGGCAAAGCAAGCGTTCAGCTTTACGTTCAGACTCCTTATACCGATTACGACAAAGAAAACGGCGTTGAAAAGGCTTCTATACAGTTAATGGGATACGAAAAGGTTGACGTGCCCGCAAACGGAACCGAAAAGGTTAAAATAGAGGTCGACCGCTATCTTATGGCTACGTACGATTCGAAGAACGGCAACGGCGGATACATACTCGAGCCCGGCACGTACTACTTTGCAATAGGCAACGGCGCGCACGAAGCTGTAAACCACGTTCTCGGCGCAAAGAATGCAACGGGACTCGTTGACCACACCGGCAAGGCGTTTACGGCAAGCGCGGACTGCGTTAAAACTTACGACCCCAAGCTTACCGAAATCGACAGAACGACGTACAAAAATTCACCCTATGAAAATGAAGTAACGGTAGAAAATCAGTTCGCGGACGCGGACCTCAACTACTGGGTCGACGACGACCAGAAGATTACTTACCTCACCAGAAACGACTGGGAAGGCACCTTCCCTACGGAAGTAAAAACTCTTCGCACCAACGACAGAATGGTGGAAGCGCTCGATATGGCTAAGTACAAGAAAGCTGCCGACGCCCCCTCGTACAAGGCCGGCAAGGGCACCGTTTACGAAGTCGAACTCGAGGAGCCGCTCTATTTCAGCGATATGAAGGGAGTGCCTTACGACGACCCGAAGTGGGACGCGCTTGTTTCGCAGCTTTCACTCAAAGAGCTTATAATTTCCGTTCAGGACGCGAGAAGCATTCCCGGCGTAGCTATTATAAAGAAACCCGCTCAAACCGTTTCCGAAGGGCCCGAAGGCTTGCTTCAGAAGTTCAACTTCGGCGACAAGCGCGCGGCAACCGGCTTTGCTACGCTTCCTACGGTGGCGGCTTCGTGGGACCACAAGCTGCAAGCTAAATTCGGCGATATGTACGCCGAGGAAGCTCTCTTCTGCGGAGCGACAATGGTAAATGCTCCCGGTTGTAACACCATAAGAACTCCTTATACGAGCCGTGCTTCCGAGTATTTCTCCGAGGACGCAACCTTGTCTTACTACTCCGTTTCCGATGTTATTCTCGCAATGCGTACAAAGGGACTTATATGCAACGTCAAGCACTGCTTCCTTAACGAGCAGGAAACCAACCGTCAGGGCGTTTCCACCTTCTGTAACGAGCAGGCTATCCGCGAAATTTATCTCAAACCCTTCGAGGGCGCTCTTACCAGAGGAAAATCCCTCGGAATAATGACTGCTTACAACAGAATTGGCTTACAGTATGCCGCAACTCATAAAACTCTTATGATGACCGTTCTTCGCGGCGAGTGGGGATATGAGGGGACGATTATCGACGACGCTCTTACATATCGTGCAAATTACAGCGTAGGCCCCGATATGTTGATGGCCGGCACTAATATGTGGTGTCTTGACGGTAACAGAGGCAAGGAGCTTAAGGATGCAATAGAAAACACCGACGACGGCGCTATGCTTAAAGAGCTGCAGGAAGCTAACAAGCACATATTCTTCAGTATGATTAATTCGTCCATGGGCGGAAGCGTCGACGCAAATACGGTAGTAAGCACCTCGATGAACTGGTGGCAGGGAGTCTTAGTCGCAATAGACGTGGTGCTCGGCGTTGCCGCAGTAGGCGCGATAGTATTGTTTGTATTAACTACCTATAAAAAGAAAGCGGTAAACGCCGCAGATAATTCCGTAAAGGAGGAAAACGGCAATGAACTTTAAAGAATTGTTTAAAAGCAAGGGCTTAGGTTACTGGATTTGCACCGGTGCGGCTGTCGCTTCGCTAATCATGGCGATTATAGTGTTTGCAACAAACGGCAGCGCTCTGCCCGGCGTGCATACAGACGGATACGTTATCGGTATAGTATTGCTTTTACCTATCATAGTGCAGGCGGTTGTAACGTTCTTCCCCGTACGCTTTTCGGGAATTATCAACGTAGCTCTTTACGGAATAGCCTTTGCTACCGTGCTTTTAAGAATACCCGAGGCCGTTGCCGACTATTTCAACAACGTGCACTATCAGGGCGGAAATTTCGGTATGTGCGTATTTTATGCGGTTGCGGTACTGCTTCTTGCCGCTGCCGGCATAGTGGGATGCTTCTTCGACCAGGATAAAGAAGAAAAATATTTGATATAAGGAGAAAAATATGAATAAGCGTAACTTGTTGATATGCGGATTGCTCGCTTTAGGCGTTACGTCCACGGCAGTCGCTTTAGTTGGTTGTAATGCGCCGGAGGAAGAGGTGCCCGACATTAAAGAAACGGTAAGATACTCCGAAGAAACAAACCCTTATGCCGAGCTCACATGGCAAGAGATTGCAACTATAGACGACTGGGGCAAGAAACTGACGGAGGCGCCCATCAGCTATCAGTTCGAGGGCTCGTATTCCGAAGCTTATCAGGGCAATTACCACCGCGATTATCTGTATATGAACTGCTATGAGGACGGCTCTCTTCACGCAACCTACGGCGCCAACAGCAACTATTACGGTTACTGGACGAATGTTGACAGAAGGGGAAATCAGGATTTAGTGCTTCACGTCCTGAATTATAACGGTAGTGAGTATAACAGCGGAATTTACGATTTGGTTTGTGACGAGGCGAACTCGGAATACTATGATTTCGCATCCAACATTCACAATCCGCTTAACGGAGGTCGTACAGTTACAATCAGCGGTTATCGTTACTCGCCCGTTAAAAGTCTTGAAGTAACAACCTCGGACCAAAGCTCCGGCTGTATTATCGGCGACGATATGAATTATACCGGTCTTGTTGTAAAGGTAAACAGAGAAAACGGTAAAAGTATAGCTATAGACGAGGAATCCTACAAGGACTCCACCTGCCGCGTTAAATTCGAAGGCTTCGACAGCTCGGAGGCGGGAGATATCGATATAAAAGTAAGCTATGTAAATACCGAAATTTCGACGACATACAAGGTAAAGGTAGTGGGCGTTACGGCTATCGAGCTCAATACGACAAAGGTTATAAAGGAATTCAATGTAGGAGATAAAATCAATACCGACGGACTTATAATCAACGCTACCAGAGACGACGGAGTCGTAGCCGTGCTCGGCGTCGACAAGTGCGAGGTGAAATGCTCGGGCGAAGCGGGCGAAAGCGTTCCCGTCACGATTTCTTTCCAGGGCATTGAAGAGTCGTACAACGTTAAAATCAAGCCCGTCGTTTTGAATGGCGAGCTTGACAACGGGAATAAAATTACCGTCAAGTTGGTTTCTCTTACCGATTGCGAATATACCGTAGGCGGAAAAACTTATCGTCTGAATTACAGTAAATCTAACGTCAGCGGTACAACATACTGTATGTTAAGCAAGCCGGAGAGCGCCGATATCCCCGCAGCGGTATGGGAAGAGATCAATACTAATTACGTTATCTTAGCCGCCGAGGGCGCTATCAAGGTAAGTAAAATGATAGCTTATTCAATCCCCGATTCAGGCGACGGCGACACGCCCGGAACGCCCAGATATGAAAACGAGCCTATGCTCGGCATCGGCGGCGGTACCGAACAGCGTACGCTTGTAATAGACTCGGCGGCAGGAACCGCAACCATTTCGTATAAGTACTGGTATGCGGGGCATACGGATACGTTCGTGTGCAAATATACGCTTGAAAACGGTGTGCTTACTCTTACCGAGGAAATAAGCAAGCAGGTAGGCGGCAGCGGCGCTCAATTCCAAAACCTTCATAAGGTATGGACGTTACAAAGCGACGGTACGGCATTAAGAACACCTTTTGTAAGCGGCTGAAAAAATTAATTAAAACACTCTTTTCTCCTTCAAATGCGAATGAAACTGCACAAGCCGCGGAAGCGGCTTGTGCAGGGACATTTGCGTCGTAAGGAAAACGGCTTAGTAACAAAATTTTAAGGTGGAGTGCAATAATCGTTTTGTTTCACTCCGCTTTTTTGATATAATGAATTCAGATAAGAGGTACAAAATGAGCAATCTACAAGTATTCAACCCCTATCTGCCGAGCTGGGAATATATCCCCGACGGCGAACCGCACGTGTTCGGCGACAGGGTTTATATTTACGGCAGCCACGATAAGTTCAACGGCAAGACGTTCTGCATGAACGATTACGTATGCTGGTCCGCGCCCGTCGACAATCTGAAAGAGTGGAAGTACGAGGGGGTTATCTGGAAAAAGTCGGACGACCCTACGAACATTAAGGGTATGTTCAAGGAAATGTACGCGCCCGACGTGGTTCGCGGCAATGACGGAAAGTATTATCTTTACTATTTTATGGGTAACCACGGCACAATCGGCGTTGCTGTGTGCGATACCCCCGCGGGCAGGTACAAATACCACGGCAGAGTGCGCTATCCCGGCGGCAAGACGCTGGGCAGAAACAAGGAAAAGGATTTGCACCAGTTCGACCCGGGCGTATTCCGCGACGACGACGGCAAAATTTATTTATATACGGGGTTTTCGCCCAAAAGCCCCAACATATTCACTCGGTTTAAGCCGGTCAATAAAAACGGCGCCATGGGCGCTGAGCTCGAAAACGATATGCTTACCTTAAAGCTTCCGCTTAAACGTATAGCGCGGTCGCAGCACTGCTCAAAGGGCACGGGCTACGAGGGACATGAGTTTTTCGAAGCAAGCTCGATGCGCAAGTTCAACGGCAAGTATTATTTCATTTATTCTTCCGTAAAGGGGCACGAGCTTTGCTATGCAATGGGCGACAGCCCTCTCGGCGAGTTCGAGTATAAGGGTACGCTCGTCAGCCTCGGCGATTTGGGGATTTCGGATAAAGCCCTTAACTATCTCGGCAACACTCACGGCAGTATAGAGTTTATAAACGGTAAATATTACGTGTTCTATCACCGCCAGACCAACAGACATTGCTATTCGCGGCAGGCGTGCGCGGAAGAGATTAAAATGAATGCGGACGGCACTTTCTCGCAGGCGGAAATAACCAGCTGCGGGCTGAACGGCGGCGCGCTCAAAGCCGAGGGCGAGTACGAGGCGAGGATTGCTTGCAATCTGTTTTCCAAAAAGGGCGTAAAATTTTACACGTTCAAAACCCGCGCGGGGTGCCACCCGTACTTTACGCAGAGCGGCGGGGACAGAGAGAATAACCCCGACCAGTATATAGCCAACTTCTGCGACGGGGCGACGGCGGGATTTAAGTACTTTGAATTTGACGGCGCAAATAAAATTTCCGTAAATATTTGCGGGAATGCGGACGGCGTAATCAAGGTTACCGACGGCAAAGATACGGTTGCGGCCATACCCGTCAAGCCGTGCAAAACCCGCAAGGTATTTTCGGCAGAGCTTAACGTGCAAAACGGCGTAAAACCGCTGTATTTTACGTTCAACGGCAAAGGTAATTTCTGTTTTCACAGTTTAGGATTTAATTAAGACCGTATTCCGAAAGGGGGCGGCGCGTTTCAACGCGCCGCCCCCCTTTCATAATGCGTTGGGGATAACAATAATATAGAGAAAACGGCAATTTCCGCCGTGCGCGTCAAAAATTGTCGCATTTGGGATACATTTGACGAAAACCCCCGATTTCGGCGGCGCGTATGCTTGACAACCCGGGGGTGGGGTGATATCATAATAATGAAATATTGTCTGTACTTATTAAGGGTGAAAATTTTAAAAATCGATTAGTAAATTGTGTATAACACAATTATATTAAGGGGAGTTTTTCATGAAAAACTTTGTGTTAAGGGAAAAATTAACAGCTTTATTGACCGTCTTAATGGCGGTCTGCTTGTCTGTGTGTGCATTGATGTTTGCCGTACGGTATGCGCCGCTTGCCGCCGACGAAAAAGTCGCAGTAACCAGCGCTGCAAGCGGAAAAGTATCGTTAGGCGAGCTTTGCGAGCGCCACGATTTGATTTACGCCGTT
Organism: uncultured Clostridia bacterium; assembly: GCA_947572415.1. Classification (GTDB taxonomy): domain Bacteria; phylum Bacillota; class Clostridia; order Christensenellales; family Borkfalkiaceae; genus Coproplasma. The sequence goes on from CANPBT010000015.1 coordinate 20,460, forward strand.
TTGCCCGGAGGGACAGCATATTTAAGCAAAGACAAAAGTTTGCAAAAGCTTTATTCCGAAAACAGGCTTACTGTTTATAATTTCGATGACGAATTTGTAACAAGTAATAATGAGTTATTAGGATATAAAAATAGTGGAAAAACGCTTTCACATGCTAAAACTTTATTAGTTGTGCCTAATACCGTTACTGCCATTAGCGCTAGTACCGAGACTAACGGAAGTGTTGCCGCTACGGATATGTTCAGAAGCAATCCCGCCAGTATTTTCGGTATTGCTTTTGAAGACGGAAGCAAAATAGCAAGCGTCCCCGATAATTTGTTTAATAATTTTACAAACCTTTATTTCTGTATATTGCCGAGTTCGGTTACGTCTATCGGTGAAAACGCATTTCAAGGTTGCACCGTTTTGCAAGATATCGTTATGCCTAATGTAACAAGTATAGGCAAAAATGCTTTTAACGGCGCAATAAATATGTATCATATTTCATTACCCGCTACGCTTACTTCGATAAATGACGGGGCGTTTACCGATACGCTTGCTTTATGCGATATTGAAAACAACTCTGACAGTATTTCTGCCACAACAAGCATTTTCCCTTATGCGATGAATATATATGGGTCGTCTGCCAAAAACGCGGCGGGCGGTAAGTCTTATTTGCGCGTATATGATTATTACGAGACAACGCCGTCGGGGGTGGACGGTTTGGAAAGAGAGTTTAATAAAAGCCTCGTATTTTGCTATAATAATTTGCGAGAAGGCATATTGGCTTCTACAAGTGCAGGAAATGTAAATTATAGCAAGAAATGGTATTTTATTACTTTGGCCGGGGCAGAAGACAAAGATGTTGACAAGATAAATTGGCAATTATCGACGACATATGAATTCCCGAAAGAGATTGATTTAACCGCCGCTCATAGTAAGATAACTTATGATTGGCTTGGTAGCGATGGGACGAAGTATATAAATAATTTTACAGTTTCAACTGACGGTGCAATTGATAAAACGATAACGCAATACGATATAAATTTTGCTGCATGTCACAGTAAAAGATTTCCGCGAATAATATTTCCGGAAGGTACGGTAACAACAGTCGGCGATTATGCATTTTTAGGTTCGCAAATCAATTTGGTTGATATAGCTGAAAGCATAACAACTATCGGAAAGTCGGCTTTCAGGGTATGTCACAGACCTCAAGCAAATGTAAACAATACAATATATATACGGGCAACAGATCCTACAAAATTAAATATAGGACAATTTGCTTTCAGTGTAGTGAGCGCTTGGGGCACTGTTCCTAAGGATCCGACGGCGGGAAGTGTAGACCGCAAATTCATATTTGCTAATAATACTGCTTATGATAAGGAAAGTTATACTGATAAACAGAAAAAATATAATTCAGCCGGAGACAGCGGACTCAAATACACCTACCTTGTGCCTTTAAATACCGTAGTAACCGACGGCGCAAGCACAAAAAAAACTTATACGGAAGAAGACAGACTTTATAACGAAAATTTTACGCTTACAAAAGACGCAAACGGCAAGTGGACGGAAAAAACCTCTGGGGTTAAGCTGCCAGCGCTGGAAGGGTATACTTACAATATATGGTACGCTGACAATACGTTCAGGACGGCTTATAACGACGATAAAAGTATAGATAATGCGAAATTGAAGAGCGCGTTGTCGGCGAGTTCGGTTTCGGAGTTAAACCTTTATACAAAATATATTACACCGCCCGAGTTCGAGGAAAAAACGTTTACGTTTAATAATGAGGTTTCGGCAACGAAGTCTTTGAAGTTTGAAGCGGCGTTAGGGTTCACCGAAGCAAATAAAGAAGACTATGCCGTACCCGACAGCGTCAAATATACAAATTTTAATAATGTGGTTTCGGATACTTCCGTCGTACAGAACGCGGGTATATATACCGTACCCATAGTACTCAATCCCAAATGGGGCAGTTGGGATAATTCGAGCGTATATACCGCTGAGATTACGGTCAACCGGGCGGAACTGGATTTGGGCGATTTAAACAACATTCCCGAATTCGTTACTTTGGCAGGCGCGCCTCTCGGCGGCACGGGTGAAGGCACCACGCTTAACTTCTATCCCGACGGTTGGTATTTATACGCAAAAACCGACAGCAATCCGAGCGCAACGAAAACCGTATTGAATTCCTATGCGCGGTATACGCAAGCCCCCATTACCATATCGGCAACCGATAAAATGAACGCGTATTATACGGTCAACACAAATTCGAACGCAACCCAGACAGATTCGGGCGAATATCTGGCTCAATTTACGTTTGAAATGACCGACCACAATTACGTTTTCGTAAATACCTCTTACGAAAAGAATAAAAGCACGTTTGAAAAGTTAGGCATATCGTATACGAACTTTACTGCGGGTTCGACAAACGTCACGAGCGCGACGGTAACGAAGTACTGGTACATAGTAATGCAGCAAAACTGGCTTATCGATAGCGAAGCCTCCGCAGGGGATAAGGAGCAGTTTAAGCTGATTACCAAAGACGGACAGGCGGCGTCGTCTTTGGAATATGGGTCGGTTTTCGGTAAGGACAATGGCGAGTATCAGTTACACAAGCCCCAGCTCGCAATGGGTAAAACAGACGATATTAAATTTACTGTAACATACGATAACGTTGCAATTACGGCGGAAGCTTTGCCCGTTGACAAGTTATCGGAATATATCAACTCCGCAATGCCCGCGGGCACCTATACAATCAGGATTACGGCGGCTTCGGTTAACGACGGAGAAACTACGCTTCCCGCCATTAACGACGTAATTATAATTACGGTTACCCCTAAAAAGCTTGGTTACGAAGATATCGTAAATTTGCTGGGGAAAGGGTCAAAGAATTTCGAGCATAGTTACGAGCAGAATACCGTTTTCCTTTTCGGCGACAATATAAGCGACAACTTAAATGATGAGTATATACCGGCGTTAGACGGTACGCTGAATACCGCGCGTACAGAAGATTCAGCCGGTATCTGGAAGGACCCGGCTTACGACAAGTACTACGGGATTTCGCAGATTTCGTATAACCTCGACAGAATGAGGGACTCGAAGTACTATACCGCAGACGAACTCAAAAGTCTCGATAAAAACAACGTGCCCTGCAACGTGGGCGAGTACGTAATTTATTACTGCATTTCCGCGCCCAACTATCAGACGGTGGGCGGGCAGAACGCCGCCGACAGGCGCGACTACAAGTTCAACACGCTGATTTACAGAGAAGTATCCACTACTCAGTTCGCCGTGGGCGGAAACAATACAATCAAGAACCTTACGTACAACGGGTCGGCGCAATATCCCGAAGTGCCCTATGACCGCTATTACACGCATTCTTTCCCCGACGCGGATTACGTAAACGCTGACAAAGGCGGCAGCAGGCATACCGTTTTGTTTACGCTCAACGACACCGTACTTTCGCGCTGGACGGCGCAAGACAAACCCGATAACGTGACGATAAACTCCGACGGTACGGTTACCGTTAAATTCGAAATCAATCCCGCAACCAACAGCTGGGTTACAAAGCCCCAGATGCCGTCGTGGATTTTCAACGGCTTTAACGCCGATGTGAACACGGTAGTTGCGGCGTTGCGCTTCGGCGAGGCGGAAAGGGGCGAAACCTTGCCCGAAAATAAAAAGGCGACAATAACGTACAGCCTTGTTACCCAAAACGGCGTGAAGGTAGGTATTAAAAACAATACCGTTGTTTACGGCGAAGAGGGAATGACGTCTTTCAACTTTAAAGTAGATGCAGACGGTAAAATAACGGATGAAACGGCAATCAAGGTGCTTAACGCGCTTAAACCCGGCGCGTATTACCTTGAAAGCGCGGTCACCGCAACCGGCGACGGAAACGTATCAGGCTTTGTCACCGCGGGCGGCGACAGGCATATGATTACCGTATTTAAGGATACCAACGTCTGGACGAGTACGCCGAACGTAATGCGCTGGGCCTGGGGCGGGTACGACCAAACCAAAAACACCATTACCGCGATAGCGAAATATCCCGCTCTGACGGTCGATTACGTCGGCGCATATGCGGAAGAATTGCCGCGGGTTATTTTTTCGATTAAAAAGAAAGGCGGCGCTGTAATAGAAGGGCTTGAAAACTTTACCGCCGTTGACGACGATATCGTGACAATATTAGAAACGCTCGACGAGGGCGCGTACGTGTTGGTTACCTCGCTTGCAGGAACCGATTACTATTCGGCAATTGCGACGACCGAACACGAATTCAATATTTCTCAGGCGGTAAACACCTGGACGACGACGCCCAACGTAATCCGCTGGACGTGGGGCGAGTACGACAGCGCAAAAAATCTTATCACCGCGGTTGCTAAGTACAATTCGGTTGCGGGAACCGAAACCGCGCCTGAGGTGCAGTTCACAATACTTAACGGCAGTTATCAAAAAATAGACGGGCTCGTTAATTTTACGGCGGGAAACGGGATAGTTACCGAAGAAGTCGCACCCTTGCTTAAAGGGCTTGACGCGGGCACGTACTACCTTGTAGCCGCTATGGCGGGCAGGCATAACTACACCGCGATAAACGGCGGCGCGCTCGGTTATGATTTTGCGGACGCGGCAAAGAACAGGACGTTACAGCCCGTTGAGTTCAGGATTGCCGTGGCAATCAACTCGTGGACTACAACGCCAAAAATGACTGCGTGGCAGTATAAACAGTTCGACGCGGCGACCAACTTCGTCGCGGGCGTATCGAAGTATCCCGAGGCGGATAAAACCGTACAGTACGGCATTTACACGGCGCAACCCGCGGAAAACGCGGCGCCCGAGGGCGAGCATACGTTTACGGCTATCGATACCGTAAAAGACTTTCTTACCGCCCTTAATAAGGGCACGTACTGGCTTGTTGCGTACGTTGCGGGCGCAGATAATAAATATCTGCCTTTATACAGCTCGGTATCGTTTGAGGTAACGCAGGCGACCGCGAACGACTGGAAAACCCCTCCCGCAATAACCGGCTGGGTTTACGGCAAGTATACAGAGAGCGTTTTAACCGCGGGCGAAGCGAATTTGGGCACGGTCAGGTATTCGATTTATAAAGCCGACCAAAACGGCAACAAGGGCGGCTTGGTCGTCGGTTACGACAGCCTCGGTTTCGACGATTTAAAACCCATAACAAAGCTTGGCGCGCTTGACGCGGGCAACTACATACTTTGCGCGTTTACGGAAGTCGGCGCGGGCGAAAACTTCGTCGCGGCGGTGCTTGATATCCGCTTTACCGTAGAAAAAGCCGATAACGGCTGGGTTGTAGGAAAAGTCCCCGATATCGCGGGCTGGACCTACGGCGACACCCCGAGCGGATTACAGCAGGGCGAGGCGGTGCACCCCAACGGCGACGTGCAATATAAATATTACAGAGCGGTAAAAGTCAACGGCGTCTGGGTTACAGACGGTGAATCATTTGACGTTTCCGAGACAACTCTCGTTCCCGTGGGCGATTATCTGCTTATCGCGACGGTAGAGCAAAGCGATAACTATAAAAAGTTAGAGCATTCCGTATATTTCCGTATCGAAAAGGCCGGCAATGACTGGGCTGAAAATTACAAACCCGAGGACGCGCTCGAATGGGTTTGGGGCGAAGCCGACGAAGGATATATACAAACTAAAAAGCTTTATACCGCGAAAGCCCAAAAGCAAGCCGAGGACGTTACTCCCGTATATAAAATAGTGAATACCGCGGACGGCAGTGTTGTAGCCGACAGCGTTGCTTACGCCGATATAATTAAAACTCTCGTCGGGCTCGGCGCGGGGCAGTATACCGTAACCACGACTATCGCCGGTACGTACAATTACTCGGGCGTGACAGCGAATACGGTAATAACGATAGGCAAAGCTACGTTCACGTGGACGGAGCCCGCCGATACGGGCTGGGTCTGGGACGGTACAAGCAACGATGAGAAAACCCTGACAGATCCGCAAGCAAAAGATAAGGACGGTAATCCCGTTGACGTTGAATTTACAGTCGTAAAAGGCGGCGCAAGCACAACGCATAAAAATTTTACCGCTTTCCAAAATGCAATGTTTGGCGCGGACGTCGGCGAATACACCGTCACCGCAACTTTGAGCGACCCTAACTATAATACAAAAACGAATACCTTTAAAGTAACGGTTACGAAAGCGCCCTGCGCTTGGACGACAGAGCCGCAGCTTACAATCGAGCGCGAGTACGGTAAAACTCTTGACTCGGTTACTGCGGGCGTGCATAAATTCGGCACAGCGGTTTATACATATACTGCCGACGGCACAACCGTAGCTATACCCGACCTGTTGACGTGGGTCAATACCGAGCGTGACGTAGGCAAGTATACGATTTTGCTCAAAGTAACCGGCAACGACAATTACGAGGGCGAAGAAAAAGCGATAACCGTAACGATTAAGGGCATAAGCGCCGTCTGGGCAAATGCAGGCGAGCTTAAAGACGAATATACGTTTACGTATGCCGACGATATTACGGGCGAGTGGGATAAAATTAAAATTCCTCTGGCCCCCGACGGCGTGTATAGCGACGCCGAGGCAAAGTTTACGTTCACCGTTAACAATTCAAATGCAATAAACGCAACAGGTATCGTCGGATACCTTAAAGAAAATTGCAAAAAAGCGGGCGTGTATATCATAACGGCGACTTGTGTGCCGTCGAACAAAAACTATTCGTCGCTTACTTACGAAATCACCGTAACCGTAAACAAGATTGCAGTTGAATGGACGAACGGCTCCGAAATAAAAGGCGAGTATATAGAGGAGTACGGCAAAATAACAATGCCGACGCCGACTACGAACGTCGCTCGTACGGTAACGTATACGGTTACCGACTTAAACGGTAAAAAATACGACGTGCCGTCGGACGGTAAGCTTAAAGAATTTTTGAATACTTTGCCTGTCGGCGAGTACAGCGTTAAGTATAAGGTTGAAGCCGACGATAACTATACGGGTCTTGCGGAAGAAGAAGTGCGCTTAGTTATAAACAAGGCGGCGAACAGCTGGAAAAATCCCGGAGTGCTTGTAAGCGAAGTTACCTTCGACAGGTTGAACGAAATAAATATCGTTATCCCCGAACCTTTAAGCGGCGAGTTGAAGTTTAAAATAGGTAATGAAACTTTTACCTATAACCAAACAAACGTAAATATAAATAAAATTCTGAATGACAGGGATCTTCTTGCGGGCGATTATAATCTGGAATTCTTTGTTGACGAAGACGATAACCATTACGGGATTCAGCCGCATAAATTTGTGTTGCACATTGTAAAAGCGGGAAACGACTGGGCGGAAGGCAAAGAGCCCGAAGCCGCTTACAGCTGGAGCGGAAACGTAAAAGCAGACGAATTTAAAATACCGCAAGCATTGAATAAGAACGAAGTGCTTCGCTTCGATATAGTCAAGGCGGGCGGCAATTATAACGCGCAAAGAGGGCTTGACGTCGAGGCGTTTAAGGAGGAGCTTGGAAAGCTTACCAACGGCACGTATACCGTAACCATGCGTTTGGGCAGCACGGGACCGGGCGAAACGGACGAAGCCGTCGTAGCTTACGATAAGGATTACGAGCTCGTTATCGGCACCACCGAAATAACCGTAACGCCCTCGGGCAATAGCTGGAAAACTGAACTCGAAGTACCGAGCTGGACTTACGGCGACGGCGCAGGTATTACCGTTACCGGCCCCGAGGCGGCTTTCGGCAACAATACGATAAAATTTGCGGTAATCGGAGAGCAATTTGACGGTAAAGTGGTCGGTGCTTCGTTTACCGTTAACGATTTTGACGGGTTTGTAGAATATATCAAAGGTTTGAACGCGGGCACGTACAACGCAATTGCAAGCGTTGACGCCTCGGATACCTACGGCGCAACGCCCGTAACGACTGTAAGGTTTACGATAAGCAAAGTTAAAACAGCGTGGTCGAATACCGCCGAAGAACTCGAAAGCAAGCGCAATTTGAGTTGGACGTGGAGCGTTGCAGCCACTTCGGCAAACGAGCTTCCTAACCTTGTCGTTTCAAACTGGAAAGGCACGGGCGAAAATTCGACGTATACTATAAAATATACTTTGACGGATTTAAGCACGTTGACTTCGAGGGATTTACTGAGCACCGAAAACTGGGGCAGTGCCGTAAGGGCTGAAAAACCCGGCAAATCATACAGGCTTACCGCTTCTGTAGCGGTTGACAACAATCACGAGCCGCTTTCGTTTGAAACGACGATTGTTTATAACAAGTTGACCGTGGCTTGGAGCAACGAGGATTATCTTAAAGAAGTTTTGACTTATGAATACGGTACCGCTACCGACGTATTGCATACGCCTGCGCTCAATGAAAACTTAATTCCCGGTTATTCCGATACGAGGGAAGTTTTATCCTCGGTTCAGGGCTTCGGCGAAACCTCGCCCACGACATTCACCGGGACGTGGAGCGGTAAACTCGGTGAGTTGGGCGTCGGCACTTACATATTTAAGGCAAGCGTAGAGGAGGACGATTACCGCACGGCGCTCACGTATTCGACCACCGTCACGGTAGAGCGCGCCGATAACGCTTGGTTCAGCGATGCAAATAAAACCTATTCGATGGGGATTAACTCATCCTACGTATGGGATAGCGAAACTGATGCAATCGGCTTCGTAAGCCCCGTACCCGCTCATAACGGCGATACGATTGTTACTGTTACCGTTAAAAACGGCAGCGAAATTATTTTTGTCGTTACTTTGCATTACGAAGTTGATAGTAGCGATAACCGTCTTATAGTAAATAACAACGACGTAGACAATCTCAATAAAAAACTTCGTGCGCTTGACGTGGGCGCGTATACTATTACGGCGGAAATTCCCGAAAGTGATTTTTACAATAAGTGGACGCAGGAGCCTGTTACGTTTAGCGTAACTAAAGCCACGAACGGCTGGAAGGAGAACGGCGCACCGCATTATTCTACTGAGGGCGGCAGGGTCACTTTCTATTCGGACCCCATTTACGGCAACGCGAACGACGTAAAATATTATTTTGCCAAAACCGACGGATACGGCAGCGCGCAAGAAGTGCCCGCCGATAAGTGGCAAAGCGCGCAGTTTACCGAAAGAGGCAACTATTACTTCAAAGCCGAGCTTGCAGGTACGGATAACTATGCCGCTATGGAGCCGTATTACGGTAATCTGTCAATCGAGATGGAGCTGAACAACTGGGCGGTTATGCCCGGCATAAACGGCTGGCAGTGGAACGGGTTCGACAGGACGGTAAACATCTTCCGCGGCGCTGCTATCAATAACGGAGATATAACTTTCAAAATACAAGCCCATATCGTTCACGACGGTATCGAGGGCGACAGGGCGCTCAAACAAGCTGATTTTACCGTTGAGTTTACGGATACAGAAATAAGCCTTGTCGGCAACTTCCGTTATGAAAACAAGGACAGCGTATACGTTTCCGAAGAAATAGAAAGGCTGCTCAAAGCGCTCAAGCCGGGGCAATATAAGCTTACGGTAAGCGCGGAGGGCGACGGAACTTATCAGGGCTTTGCTTCCGACGTAATTTTTGAAGTCAGCCGTGCGGAAAACTCGTGGCGAACTCCCGCAAACGTACAGTCGTTTACTTACGGCAGCGGCGAGGCAGGCTTCACCGAGGGCGAGACCGTTTACGGCGAAAGCGGCGGTATCCGTTATAAGTTGTTCGACTCCGACAATCAACCGATTGTTATAGACAACACCCCTCACGAAGGCGGATATACCGCAGCGGCGATAAGAAAAGCGTTGAAAACTCTCCACGTAGGCAATTACACGTTGACTGCCTGGGCGGCGGAGGGGGAAGCATACAAAGCATTCCGCTCCGAAACCGACCCGTATTCGGTAGCATTCAAAGTAATTGCCGTCGAAGATAAGTGGCTGACCGGTAAAGAGCCGATATCCTCTATCGAGATACTTTTCCTTAATTTGCAAAAAACGGAAAATATTTCCGAGCTGTTTGCCGAGCCGGAAGCGGTCAGCGGAGGAGTAGCCGTATATCAGATACTCAACACCGATTATACTACGGTAACGGCGGATTACTGCGGATACGACGAACTGCTTGGCGCTCTCAAAGAGTTGAATGCCGGCGAATACAATATAAAGGTTAAGACAGACGCCTCCGGCAACTATCATGAACTTATCTCGTATATCAATCTTAAAATATTGCGTAAGGATAACGACGTCGTTATAGTCAAGCCCGACGAAGAGGGCAACCTTGTCGAAACGACGGTGATAAACGGGCAGTGGAACGCCGATAATACGGTTTTGGATAATTTCGAAATTCAGACAACAGATGAAAATGATAAAGTTATATTCAAAATCGATAACGGTGAGGAAATAACGGGCTCTGTCGAGGCTTTGCGCGACGCGGTAAAGGCGTTGAACGCGGGCGAACACGTAGTGACCATTAAGACGATACGCACGAACGAGTATGAAGAGGTTACCGATATGTTCAGCCTCAATATCGCGCCCGCCGAAAACAAACTTGTGAAGAAAGACGGCGACGCCGAAGAGGAGTGGGATATAAAAACCAGCTTCGTTTTCGCAGACGCAAGCGGCGCGCGCAAGGACAGCTCGGCAAACTCATGGTCGTGGGGTACGGCGGTTACGTGGTTAAATCCCCGCGCAAAATTCGGCGGGACGGTTATTGTAACCATTTCGCGTGAGGACGGCGCGGCGGATTCGTTGACCTATACTATAAACGCCGAGATTAACGAGTTGGCGAAGATAGAGAAAGCGCTGTCTGCTTTTGACGTCGGCACGTATATATTCAAGGTATCCGCGCCCGCACCGGACGGCGCAGTCAAAAACTGGACTGCCTCCGAGCAGTCGACCACTTTCGAAATCACGAAAGCGGGCAACGGCTGGAAGAAAGCGCCGGTATTGATATTCCGTAACGAAAGCGTTACTGAGTGGACTTACGGTAGCGAAGCTACCCCGACGGCGGAAGCTGTGCACGGCGCGGTGCGCTTCGAGTACTTTGTAAAGGGTTCGTCTAAGGCGCTTGCGGGTCAGCCGGTGAACGCGGGCGAGTACGTCGTTAAATTTATAGTCGACGAAACGGCGAATTACGACGGCTATGAAGAAGCTATCGAATTTAAAATCAATAAAGATTTGCACAGAGAGTTCGTGGTTTCGCACGGGACTACGGGCTGGATATGGGGCGAATACAGGCGCGAGGTGAATTTGTTCAACGGTATCCCCGAAACGCAGGGCGCGGTTAGCTTTACGATACTCGCGGACGGAGAGGTTGTATCCGTAAACGGCGAGCGGCTTACCGGTATCCGTCTTGTTTCCGAGGCGGGCGTGCACACGGGCAAATTCGACGTGGACGTTCTGGTGCCCGAAGAAGCGGCTGCGCTTATAGCTAAGCTTACCGCAGGCGCTTACACGCTTCGTATCGACGTCGGCGCTACCGAAAACTATCGTGAATTCAGCGCGGAATCACCCTTTGTGGTAACCGCGGCGCGCAACGAGTGGATAACCACGCCGAGGGTTGCGCCCTGGTTCTCCGATAACTGGAATGCGGACGAAAATACTCCGTACGCCGTATCCAAATTCGGCAATCCGGATATAGTAATAAGAAGTAAAGTCAACGACGAAATTTATTACGAAGCCGTATACGACGCAGATAGCGGTAAGTACGTTATAACTAACAATCTTGCAAAGGCGCCCGTCGGCTGGTATACGATGGAAGCCTCCGTCGAGCCTTTAACGGGAATGTACAATAACCTTCTGACCGATAAATACGATTTTCAGGTATTCCTGCAGGGTACTTCTGTCGTAAAGAACGACTGGAATATAAAACCCGGCATAGCAAACTGGACGGCTACTTCGAAGCTTGACGAAATAAGCATGCCCGAGGGCAAGCCGCTGCGCGGAAAACCGTACTTCGTATTCTATAAGAGGGAGGGCGACACGCAGGGCAAGGAAATAATTTCGACGGATAAGGTGTTCAGAATCAGCGCCGGCGAGGCGTATGCAAAAGACTTCTTTATCCCCGAAGAACCCGGCACGTACTATATGCGGGCTTATGTGGAGAGCTATGACCAGAACGGTAATATAATCGTATCCGACTCCGAAATTTCTTCCGAGCTAATTCCTTTCGAAATAAAGCTGCGCGACAATTCCTGGGTAATCGAGCCCCGTATGGAAACAAAGCTGTATCTCGGCGAAAAGGATAAATGGGCGGAGCCTGTCGCAACCGCGTTCGAGCCGGGCAGCGAGTATACGCGCACATACGTCAATACCGAAACGGGAAAAACGTTTGTCGAGGTAATGCCCGACGAACCGGGCAGGTATAAGCTTATCATGACGGCTACCGCTAAGTACTGCAAGCCTCTGGATAACAGCGAAGCAAACTTTACGTTCACCGTCGAGCTTTCGCCGAACAGCTGGATTACGGCGCCGAATATTTTAAGCTGGACGGAAGAGGTCGAACCCGAAACCCCGACGGCGGAGGCGATGCACTTTACGGAAAATATCGTGTTCACCTACGTTAACGTGAAAAAACCCGATGAGATTTTAACCGAAAGACCTACGAAGGAAGGCTCCTATATCATGTATGCGGAGCTGAAAGCCGACGGCTACGAAACACTGACTTACGAATGTAAGTTCACTATCGGTTCGGCGTTCGATACCGACCTGCTTATCGTGGATATCGTGCTGGGCGTAATCGCAATAGGGCTCGGCGCGGCGGTTGTATGCCTGGCGATAAGGAGGTACAAAGAATGTTAAGCAATAAGACCTTTCTTCTGATAATAATGAGCGTGCTCATTGCGTTTATCGTTATTTTTGCGGTTATGATAATATTGCTGGCGGTGGCGCTTAAAAAGCGCCCGCCGGTAATAAAGGTGGTTATCGCGCCTCCGGCGGATGAAGAGCCCGAGGCGGAAAGCATAGAGCATTCGTCCGCGTTTATGCTCCCCGCGCCCGAAGACAAGGAGGACGACGGCGACGAGGACGAGGAAGACGTCGCCGAAGGTCGGGAAATTGTGCGGTACAACCGCAGTTTCAGGGCAAAAATCTGTCAGCTCCAAGACGAAACCAAGGCGTGGTACTCTACGGTTAAAAACGAACTGTTATCTTACGACGGGATAAAGGCGCGCATAAGCTGGAAGCGCGAAAGCTTCCGCATAGGCGGAACGACTGCGGCAAGGCTTATCGTGCGCGGCAAAACGCTTTGCCTTCTGACCGCCGTCGAACCGGCCGGATACAAGGGCACGAAGTTTACCGTGGAAGACGTTTCCGGATTTTCGGGCATGTCCGACACGCCTACGCTGTACCGTATCAAGAGCGAAAAGCGGGTCAAATACGCGCTGGAAATGATTTCGGGCATGATGAACGCTATGAACGTCGAAAAACTCCCCGATTATCAGCCGCAGGATTTTACCGAACCGTACCTGAGCGACGAACAGCTCATAGAACGGGAGCTTGTAAAAAGAACGGTATCGTCTGCCGCCCCCGAGGGCGTAGCCGACCAAACGAAGAACCGATAAAATTAATACCTCGCCGCTTCGTAAACGAAGCGGCGAGGCTTAATTTTGTCAAAATTTGCAAAAAAAATTATTAACTATGGTTAAAATTTTGTTGACAATATGTAGTTTTTTATATATAATGATAATACAAAAATTAATCAAGGTTAAGTTTAAGGAGGCGGCTTATGCCCGTTTATATTGCTCCGAGGGGGGCGGAACTGCAAATACGTAAGATAGGCGCGGACGATAAAACCAAAAAGCACTTGCAGGAGCTCGGCATAACCGAGGGCGGCAAAATAACGCTTTTATCGTCGAGCGGCGGCAGCGTAATAGTGATAGTCAAAGAGGGCAGGCTGTGCCTCGATAAAAATCTGGCAGGTAAAATTCTGGTGGCTTAAAGGCCGCCTGAAATTATGTCTAAAAAATAAACCATAGTTAATATTTGGAGGTAATATGACAAAACCGTTAAACGAATTTGCCGCAGGAGAAAGCGGCAGGATAAAGGCAGTGACGGGCGAAGGCAAAATCCGCCGCAGGCTGTTCGATATGGGCGTAACCCCGGGCGCGGAGCTTACAATGCGCAAAAAAGCCCCTCTCGGCGACCCTATCGAAATTACCTTAAGAGGGTACGAGCTGACTTTGCGCAAGAGCGAAGCCGCGTGCGTGGAGGTGGAGCTATGAAAACCTTTGCGCTTGCGGGCAACCCCAACTGCGGCAAAACCACGCTTTTCAACGCGCTGACCGGCGCGACGGCGCACGTGGGCAACTGGCCGGGCGTAACCGTAGATAAACGCGAAGGCGTTTATAAAGGCGGCGTCGAAAACGTAAATATCGTTGACTTACCCGGTATCTATTCGCTTTCACCCTACACGCCCGAAGAAGTGATTTCGCGCAACTTTATTCTGGACGAAAAGCCGGAGGGCATAATTAACATCGTCGACGCGACAAACCTTGAAAGAAACCTGTATTTAACTACGCAGCTTCTGGAAATGGACATTCCCGTCATAATCGCCCTCAACATGATGGACGAAGTGGAAAAGTCGGGCGATAAAATCGACGTAAAGGCGTTGGAAGAGGCGCTGGGCGTGCCCGTAGCGGAAATTTCCGCTTTGAAGAAATCGGGCGTAAAGCAGCTTATGGACAGGGCGATTGCAATGCCTGCGGAGCGTAAGGGTATAACCGTTTTAAAGGGCGCGCTGGAAAAACAGCTTGAAACCGCTTGCGCTTTCTATGCTGCCGAAGAAGTCAAGTCACCTTTGTTTCATGCTGTTAAGCTTCTGGAAAACGACGAGCTGGAACTCGAAAAAAAGGGCGCGAAAGAAACGCTTGAAAAAGCTTCATGCGGAGAAGATTTAGAGGCGGTTATCGCCGACGAAAGGTATAAATACATATCGGCGAATCTCGCCTCCGTAAAGGTTAAAAGCGTTGCAAAGGAAAAGCTAACCAAATCGGATAAGATAGACAGAGTTTTAACGCACAGGGTTTGGGCTATCCCCGTTTTCCTTGTAGTGCTGTTTTTCGTATTCCATCTGACGTTCTCCGGAAATCTGTTGTTTTTAAACGGCTTTACGGAGGAGATGGGCTGGATGCCCTCTCTCGTCGAATTGGGGCTTGCCACGAAAGAGAACGGCGCAAATAACTTCGGCGTGGAAATTTTAGCGGTATTTTACGACGGAACAGTCTATTCGCCCGGCGTTATACTTACTAACTTTTTGAATTTATTCCTCGACCATATTTCCGACGGTATAGTTACGCTTATGGAAAACGGCGGCGCCGCGGAGTGGGCGACCGGGCTCGTTGGCGACGGCATACTCGGCGGTATATTCGCCGTGCTCGGCTTCCTGCCCCAGATACTTACGCTTTTTTTGTTCTTCTCTATAATGGAAGATACGGGATATATGGCGCGTATTGCGTTCGTTTTAGACAGAATTTTCCGCCGCTTCGGGCTTTCGGGCAGGGCGTTTATGCCCATGATAATGGGCTTCGGCTGCTCGATACCCGCAACAATCAACACGAGAACGCTTGCGGACGAAAAGGAGCGCACGGCGACGGTCAGGGTAATTCCTTTCTTCTCGTGCGGGGCTAAGCTTCCCATACTCACGGCGGTTGCGGGCGGCATAGTCGCGGCGTTCGGCATAGGCAATGCGGACGTAATAACTTTTTGTATGTACCTTCTGGGAATCTGTACGGCGATTGTGTGCGTGCTTTTAATGCGCAACACCACGCTTAAAGGCGAAACGCCTCCGTTCATAATGGAGCTGCCCGCATATCACCTGCCCGGGTTTAAGAATTTAATGCTTCACCTGTGGGATAAGACCAAACACTTCGTCAAAAAGGCGTTTACCATTATCTTCGCTTCTACGATTATAATCTGGCTGTTCTCGCATTTAAGCTGGCGTTGGGGCTACCTGCCCGACGAGCAAATGAACGATTCAATCCTTGCTTCGCTGGGTATGTTTATACAGCCTGTATTCACGCCGTTGGGCTTCGGCTCGCAGCTCGGCAAATTCGGCTGGGTGTTCGCGGTTGCGGCTATCACGGGGCTTATCGCAAAGGAAAACGTAATCGCAACATTCACTACGCTTGCGCTGTGTATAGGCGCTTACGCAGGCGAAGGAACGGAAGAGGGCGTTGAAGAGCTTACGGGGCTTATAAACATAATTACCGCGGATACGGGTATTTCGCAGGGTGATTTCGTTGCGGCGCTTATAGCGTTTATCGCGTTCAATATGACGACAATTCCCTGCTTTGCCGCGTGCGCTACGGCAAGGGCGGAGCTGCCCAAGGGCAAGTTCAACCGGACGGTTTTGTTCTGGCTTACGACAAGCTATATTGTCGGCGCAATCATTTACACCGTCGGCGCGTTTATCTGGCCGGTTGCAATCTGGGCTGTTGTTATTGCCGCAGTTGCAACGTTCGTAGTTTTGAGGAATATCGGCAAGTTCGACATAGTAAAAATATTCCGTAGGAGGAAGAAATGATATGAACGGCGTGGATATAGCGGTTATCGTAATCGTTTGCGTTGCGGTTGCGGGCGTAATCGGCTGGTTTATTTACAGAAAGGTCAAGC
>CANPBT010000016.1 GCA_947572415.1 uncultured Clostridia bacterium
TATTTTGTTGTTGTAGAGTGCACCGAAAATTACAGCGCCCACGCCTACTTTTTCGGCAATATTCCGCTTATTTTCAAGTTCGGGATTTTTTTCGTTAATAATAGAATAAGCCTTTTCAACACATCTTTCGATAACGTCCTCAAGCCATACGACTTTTCCCTTTCTTGTAGACATCGCCCCGTCTTCGAGCGAAACCATACCGTACGCAACGTGAATCATATCCTTTGCCCAGTCGTTGCCCATAAGTTCGAGAACTTTGAATAGCTGCTTGAAATGAAGATTCTGCTGATACGCGACTACATAAAGACATTTATAAAAGTCATAAGTTTTTTTACGGTAATACGCCGCGGCGAGATCGCGCGTGGCATATAGTGAAGCGCCGTCGGACCGCAGAATAAGGCAAGGCGGCATACCGTACGCTTCAAGGTCTACTATTTGCGCCCCCTCGCTTTCTTTTAACAGATTTTTTGCGCGCAGCTCATCGATGACGGGTTGCATCTTGTCGGTGTAAAATCTTTCACCCGCAAAGCTGTCGAATTTGACGCCGAGTTTATTGTATATCTTCCGGACGTATGAAAGCGTAAGCGATTTAAACCACTCGAATATTTCGTTCGCCTCTTTGTCGCCGCTTTCTATCAGACGGAAATACTCCCTCGCCTCCGCTTGCATTGCCTCGTCGGCTTCATTGTTGAACCTGACGTACAAATCGTTTATTGCGTGTATTCCGCCCTTTTCGACTTCTTCTTTATTGCCCCAATGCTTATATGCGCAAATAAGCTTACCGAATTGCGTGCCGTAATCGCCCAAATGATTAATTCCGACGACCTTATAGCCGAGGAAATCAAACAGCTTATACAATGCGCCGCCAAGCACGGTTGTCGATAAATGACCTATATGAAATGGTTTTGCTATATTCACCGACGAATAATCGATAAGTACCGTTTTATCTCTGCCCAACTCCGACGAGCCGTATTTTTCTTTTCTGCAGAGTATCTCATTCA
This sequence comes from uncultured Clostridia bacterium, assembly GCA_947572415.1. GTDB lineage: Bacteria > Bacillota > Clostridia > Christensenellales > Borkfalkiaceae > Coproplasma. The sequence goes on from CANPBT010000016.1 coordinate 1,002, forward strand.
ATACGTTTTCGGTTAATCCAGCTTTATTTACCTTGAAATTCAAATAACCGTTTACTGCCGAAACTTCGCTTATTACGTCGTCGCAGTTAAATTCGTTTTTAAGGTTTTCGGCTATAATTGCGGGGCTTTTACGCAAAACCTTAGCAAATTTGAAGCAAGGCAAGGCATAATCGCCCATTTCGGAGTTAGGCGGCAATGCGATATCTCCGTAAATTTCCTCCGAGGTTACCCCGTCGATTTTCAGCCTTTCGGTAATATATCTTTTATAATCCATATCAGTTCACCTTTAATGTGATTTTAACATAAATATAAAAAATTATCAACTTTACCGCACATTTGTTTTGATTATTTTTTACTTTTATATTATAATTTAAATAAGTTTAACAATTTACGGAGTTATTATGAAATTAGGAGTTGTGGGACTTCCAAACGTAGGCAAGTCCACATTATTCAACGCGATTACTCATGCGGGCGCGGAAGCTGCGAATTACCCGTTTTGTACAATTGAGCCGAACGTCGGCGTTGTCACCGTTCCAGACGAACGGCTTGACAAGCTTGCAAAGCTTTACGAGAGTAAAAAAGTCACTCCCGCTATCGTTGAGTTCGTTGATATCGCAGGGCTCGTCAGAGGCGCTTCCAGAGGCGAAGGTCTGGGCAATAAGTTTTTATCGCACGTCCGCGAGTGCGACGCAATCGTACACGTAGTACGTTGCTTCGAAGATGAGAATATTACCCACGTCAACAATAAAATCGACCCTATCGAAGATATCAAAACTATTACACTTGAGCTTATTCTTGCAGATATCGAAGCGGTAAATAAGCGCCAGGACAGGATAAGAAACAACGCCCGCGGCGGTGCGAACAAGGAAGCCGCAACCGAATTTGCAATGCTGGAAAGGCTTGAAAAGTTTTTAAGCGAAGAAAACCCCGCAAGACTTTTCGAATGTTCGGAAGAAGAAAAACCTTTTATCGATAACCTCTTTCTTCTCACGTTAAAACCTGTTATCTACGCGGCGAATATCTCCGAGTTCGATATGGGCAAGCCGGAAGACGAGATATCACTTGTGCGCTCGGTTAAAGATTACGCAGCACGCGAGGGTAGCGAAGTTCTGGTTATATGCGCAAAAACCGAGGAAGAGCTTTCGAAAATGGATAAAGAAGATATGCAGATGTTCCTCGAAGAGCTCGGATTGCAAGAAAGCGGATTAAACAGACTTATCAAAAAAAGCTACGCGCTTTTGGGGCTTATTTCCTACCTTACCGCGGGCGAAAAGGAAACGCGCGCCTGGACAATCGTAAATGGTACAAAAGCCCCGCAGGCGGCAGGAAAAATCCACAGCGACTTCGAAAAGGGCTTTATACGTGCGGAAATCTGCGACTGGCAGACCCTTCTTGACTGTAACGGTCTGGTCGGGGCGCGTGAAAAAGGCAAAGTTCGCTCCGAAGGCAAAGATTACGTTATAAAAGACGGCGACGTCGTCCTCTTCCGCTTCAATGTATAAAATAAAAACTCTCGTCTGAGACGGACGAGAGTTTTTTCATTTAATTTAATTACTTCAATTCAGCGAAGTATTTGATTGTCCTTACCATCTGCGAGGTATACGAATTTTCGTTATCGTACCAGGAAACAACCTTTACAAGGGTCGTGCCGTCGCCAAGAGGCATGCACTTCGTCTGCGTTGCGTCGAACAACGAACCGAACGTCATACCTACAACGTCGCTTGAAACGAGTTCTTCTTCGGTATAACCGTACGATGCGGAAGCCGCCTGCTTCATTGCGCCGTTTACCGCTTTTGCATCGATTTCGCCTTCACATACTGCAATAAGCTGAGTAAGCGAACCGGTGGGTACGGGTACGCGCTGTGCGCAACCGTCAAGCACGCCGTTGAGTTCGGGGATAACAAGACCGATTGCTTTTGCCGCGCCCGTCGAGTTGGGCACGATATTTACGGCAGCAGCCCTCGCTCTTCTCAAATCACCCTTTCTGTGGGGACCGTCGAGTACCATCTGATCGCCGGTATAAGCGTGAATGGTCGTCATGTAGCCTTTTTTGATTTTGCAAAGCTTATTAAGCGCGTCGGCCATAGGCGCAAGGCAGTTGGTCGTGCAGCTTGCAGCCGAAATAACGGTGTCGCTTGCTTTCAAGGTTTTTTCGTTTACGCTGTAAACCACCGTAGGCAGATCGTTGCCGGCAGGTGCCGAAATAACGACTTTCTTTGCGCCGGCTTTGATATGAGCGGAAGCTTTTTCTTTCGAGCAATAGAAGCCCGTGCATTCGAGCACTACGTCTACGTCATGTGCAGCCCAAGGAAGATTAGCAGCGTCTTTTTCCGCATAAATCTTGATTGTTTTTCCGTTTACGGTGATATTGTCCTCTCCCGCAACTACCGAATCACAATACTTGTATCTGCCCTGTGCCGAATCGTATTTCAACAGGTGTGCAAGCATTTTGGGGCTTGTAAGGTCGTTGATAGCAACTATTTCGTAACCGGCTGCGTCAAACATCTGTCTGAATGCAAGACGTCCGATACGTCCGAATCCATTAATCGCTACTTTTACATTTGCCATAAAATAAATTCCTCCGAATTTTAATTTTTTTCTTGAATAATTATACCAGAATTTTACAGTTAAGTCAATAGCTTTTTTGAATTTCTCAAACCGATAAAATTTTACTTATTCAGTAATCTAATTATACTCCTTATTATTGTTTTTGCAAAGTGTTTTTAATACAATTTTTAAATAATTTTATAAATTGACTTGAATTTTGTCGCGTAATGAATTATACTTTATATATAAATTAATTTTAACTTATTTGGAGGTCATTTATGGCACTTGTTTCGGCAAAGAACATGCTTGAAAAAGCGAGAGACGGAAAATACGCCGTCGGTCAGTTCAATATTAATAATCTTGAATGGACCAAATGTATTTTGCAAACTGCGCAGGAGCTCAACTCTCCCGTTATCCTCGGAGTATCAGAGGGCGCAGGAAAATATATGACTGGGTTTAAAACCGTAACCGCAATGGTTAAAGCAATGGTTGAAGAGCTTAAAATTACCGTACCCGTCGCCCTTCACCTCGACCACGGCACTTACGAGGGCTGCTATAAATGTATCGAAGCAGGATTTTCTTCGATTATGTTCGACGGCTCGCACTTTCCCATCGAAGAAAATATAGAAAAAACGAAAGAGCTTGTAAAAGTCTGCGCCGAAAAAGGCATGAGCCTTGAAGCCGAAGTAGGCTCAATCGGCGGCGAGGAAGACGGTGTTGTCGGTTTGGGCGAATGTGCCGACCCCGACGAATGTAAAAGAATCGCTGATTTGGGAGTAACTATTCTTGCTGCGGGCATAGGCAACATTCACGGTAAGTATCCTGAAAATTGGCCCGGGCTTCGTTTTGACGTGCTTGAAAAGATTAAAGCAAAGACGGGCGATATGCCCCTCGTCCTTCACGGCGGCACGGGTATTCCCACCGAGATGATTAAAAAAGCGATTTCGCTTGGCGTTGCAAAAATCAACGTGAATACCGAGTGCCAGCTTTCTTTCCAGGCGGCAACGAGAAAGTATATCGAAGAAGGTAAAGACCTTGTTGGTAAAGGTTTCGACCCCAGAAAGTTGCTTGCACCCGGTTGCGAGGCAATCAAAGCTACCGTTAAAGAAAAAATGGAAATTTTCGGCAGCATAGGTAAGGCTTAATCGACATTGATACTGCGCGATGCAAACTTGCATCGCGTATTTTTTTACATTTTACGACCAAAATATAATATTATGAAAAGAAAATTATCTTTGTTGTTTTTGTTGTGTCTTTTATCGTTGTTTATACTCCCCTCGTGCGACGCGCGCGAAGCGGGGTCAATAAAAACTCTCACCCGTCCTTACATTGCTCAATACGAATGTACCGAAGCACGTCTCGGCGATGAAAATATACTTGAAAAATTTGATTATATAAATATAAATATTAAGGACAAAAATAATCTCGAACTTATTTATAAACCATTAAACGGCGATAAAAAGGTCATTGAAAGTACCTACACCTTTGACAATAACACGCATGAGCTGACTGCCGAAATAGGAATTTTTGGCTATACTTTCAAGCAAAGCACAAAAATCGAACACGGCAAATTTACCGTATCAAAGCAGTTCGGCGGAAAAGAACTTATATTGAAATTCAAAGCAAAATAGAATTATTGTACTTTATTTTCAGAATAAAATGCAGCCCTCGCTTCGCCTGAGAAGCAAGGGCATATTTTTTATATTAAAAATTGCTTGTTTATTTTTTATCGGGTTCGTAATTACCCGTAATTTCTTCAATGCCTTCGATTTCGAGCTTTCCGTACTCTTCCGTTGGCTTTGTTTGCATATCTTCCTTTTCTTCTGTCGTTTCGACCGCGGACTCTGTCGCAGTTTCTTTGGGTGCGGTAACAATTTCGTCGTCCTCCGAAACGCTGTCGTAATCTATTTTTATAAGATTTTTATCTGAATAAATTTCATTGAGCCATGCCTGAAGTTTGGCCTCGGTCTTGCGTTTGTGGGCTAGCAAAATAAAAAATATTGAAAATAATATAAAAAAAACACTTAACGCCACTATCGCAACGATATATTTCGGTTCCATAAATTTATTTTACTACTCTTTTAAATATATGTCAACTTTTAGACCGAGAATTTACCGGCGCAATTAACATCAATTTATTTTAGGGGCTTAAAGCGTTTTAATTTCATAATTTAAGGCAATAATAAGTATATTTAAATTATGAAAAAGATTATGTTTTGCGGCGGCGGTAGCGCCGGACACGTTATCCCGAATGTTGCCGTTATAGAACAGCTTGAAAAAGAATACGATGTGAGTTATATAGGTACCGACGGTATTGAAAAGAATATCTGCGAAAGCAAAGATATAAGATTTTACGAGTTTGAAGCGGTAAAGTTCAGGCGCGGAAAATTTTTATGCAACCTTGCTATTCCATTTAAGCTTTTTAAAAGCATACGCTATGCAGGTGATATACTCGATAAAGTAAAACCTGATTTACTTTTTTGCAAAGGCGGCTATGTGTGCATACCTCCCGCTTTTGCGGCAAGCAAACGCGGTATACCGGTAATCACGCATGAATCGGATATCAGTGCGGGACTTGCGAACAAAATTATTGCAAAAAAATGCCGTAAAGTACTTACTACTTTTCCTTCTACCGCGCAAAAATTTAAAAACGGCGAATATACGGGCAGTCCTATGAGGGAGTGTCTTTTTAGACGCGACAGAGCGACCGCCCGCAAATTTTTAGGGGTAGACGATAAACCTGTTTTAATCGTTTTCGGCGGTGGCAGCGGCTCGAGAATAATAAACGAAAATTTACGAAAAATCGTATTCGAAATCTGCAAAAAATATAACGTAATACATCTTTGCGGCAAAGGCAACCTGACAGAAACTAATATAAACGGTTATAAGCAAATTGAATTTGCCGATGATATGGGCGCAGTTTACGCCTGCGCCGACGCCGCAATTGCAAGGTGCGGCTCAAACTCCGCAAACGAACTTCTTGCATTGAAAATACCTACGCTGTTTATTCCGCTTGAAAACTCCGCAAGCCGCGGCGACCAGCTTAAAAACGCCGAATATTTTCACAGCTTAGGGCTTTGCAGGGTTTTAAGTGAAAAATCGCTTGACCCGATGAAATTAAAAGCCGAAATATACAGCTTAATGAATGACGAAAAATTAAAAGCCGCGCTTGCCTTATCTGAAATCAAGTGCGGCAACGACAATATTGTTAAAGCTATTAAATCAAACCTTGTATAAGTATTTTAAGTCCTATACCTATCAGCACAAGTCCGCCGATTATTCCGGTTATCCCCGTTTTGTTTTTAAGCACGTTTCCGATCTTAACGCCTATTATAAGCCCCGTCAGACTTATCACAAAAGTTATAACGCCGATTATGCCGACGCTTAAAAGCACGGCTGAAATACTGTTTTTTAAACCGTCTGTTACGGCAAAAGATACCCCAACGAAAAGCGCGTCGATACTGGTCGCCACGCCCTGAACGATAACTTCCGGAAATGAATAGTGCTTTTCGGCAATATCCTCTTCTTTAGAGCGCAATTCTTTTATCGCGTCGAGAAGCATTTTAGCTCCTATTACAGACAACAAAAGAAACGCAATCCAGTGGTCGATAGCGTCGAATAATTCGCTGAATGCCTGACCTAAGACGTAAGCAACGAAAAAGCCTGCAAGCGGCATTAACGCCTGAAATATGCCGAACGTCAAAGGAATGCTAATTCCCTTACCCTTTGTAAGATTTTTGTAGCAAAGTCCGTCTGTTACGGAAACAGCCAACGCGTCCATTGCAAGCGAAATTCCGATTAGACATACTTCTAATGCGGTTACCCAACTATAAAACATATACTTAGTATATCATACGCACCAGTATAATGTAAAATATTATTTAAATTTTATTTGTAAAATTATTAAAACAAGGCTAAAACTGTTTGCTTTTTTTGTAATTTTTAGTATAATAATATCGTTATTGAAAAATTCATTGAGGTGTAGCGCAGTTTGGTAGCGCGTCTGGTTAGGGACCAGAAGGTCGTGGGTTCAAGTCCCGTCACCTCAACCAATTTTGCCCGATTTTGAGTTAAAAAAGCTCAAAATCGGGCTTTTTTGTTTGGTTTTTAATTGTTTTTAGTTATTTGGAGTACAGTTTATTTACGATTTTGGGGCACGTTTTGGGGCAGAAACCCTAATATTTCAGTTTTTGCCCTTCTTTTAAAAGAAACTCATCGGATAAATCCGTATAAGTATTCCCGAGCGCGCCGAGCGAATGTCCTACAAATTCGTTCCTTGCAACGTCCGCAACACCGCATTCCTGACATCTCGTATAGAAAGTCGTCCTTAAATCGTAAAGCCTGTTCTTCGGTAAAATCTTATGAAACTTTTCTCTTATTCTGTTTTGTACGTAGAAATGAAATTCAGTTACTCCGTTTAAGTACGGCTTTAACATCGGCGTTATTGGAATTTTCTTGTACTCCACTTTACCGTTTTTGCGCTTGCTATTAATAGCTACTATGAAATCACCGTCGATTTTTGCACTATAATATTCATTAGGGCGCATTCCCGTATATAAACCAACTGCAAACATAAGTTGATAAGGCGTTCCCGCTGTTTCGGAAAGCAACAGTTTTTCCTGTTCCTTTGTTAAAGCAGCACCGTGCTTTCTTTCGTATACCTGATGAAATACCAAGTCCATGGGGTTTGAAGAAACTATTCCGTGTCTTATAGCCATTTTAAAAATGTTGTTCAATAGACAGAATATTTCAGACGCAGTTTTATTCTTATCTTCTGCGTTAAGCCTGTCTATAAGATTCTGGCACATAAAAGTTGTAATACTTTTTAATTGTCTGCTTTCAAACTCCGGTTTTAAGTGTAAATTATACCTACCGAGAGTTATCTTGTATGTACTTGCTACTACCTTACGCTTATAGTAAGTTTCAAAGAAATATGTTGCAAATTCGTGAAAGGTTGTAGGCACTGTTATTACAGAGCTTTTCTTTCCTGCTTTCTCTACTTCATTTAATTTTGCTATAAACTTATCCTTTGCTTTTTGTATCTCATTAGCAGACACACAAACATTGTAGCCGTTTCTTCTATATCTTATTTCATAATTCCAAGTGTTCTTGCCGCTCTTTCTTTTACGGATACGGGCTGTACAGCCCTGTGTTCTGAATTCCTTTCTGAATGTTTTGGGCATAATTGAAATCTCCTTTTCTGAAAACTTCAAAGCCTTTTCATTAGTTAATTGTTCTTCACTTTCTTCACTTACCGAAGTGAGCGACTTTATTTTATCCAACGTTATACTGTCCGCCGCAGCTTTCAATATTGTCCTTGCCAATTCGTCGTTGCCTTCGGGTAGTGTTTTTAAAGTCCTTAAAATGTTATCTAATTCTTGATTTGTCAAGTATCCTTATTCAGACAAGCTTTTATCTGTCCTTATAGCTTTGAATACTATGTTCTCTTTCCATCGCGTTTCCTCCTTTTGCGATAAAATTTATGTTTTCTTATATTGTTCTTTAAGCGCTTCCCATCCTGCATAGATGAGTTGCACCTTGGTTATGTGATTTTCTTTGAGAAACTTGTTCAACTCCTCAAAGTCCTCACGGTTCATAGAAGTTCCCCACACGGCGTGTGCCGCCTTGCGTTCGTCTTTGTGTTTGCCCTCGTATCTCTTGTCAATTTCCGATTTAGGCGTTCTCATACTGCTTACTCCCACATATATAATGTTAATACGATTATACTCGGTCGGCGATAAAAGTCAAGTGTTTTAATAAATATTAATACGATTATTTCTATTTGCCCCAATCCCACTTGGAACTTTTAGGTTTTATTTGTTCCTGTGGACGATTTTCTTTTTCGTATTCTTCTTGTATTTCCTCCTCTATTTCTTTTAGACGGTTACGGTAGTTTTGCGTTTCGGGCGAAAATAATTCTGCTACCGATGAAAACAGTCCATCCATAATACCGCGCACTTTTATTGATGAAATTGCGAGCCTGCGTTTAAGGTATTTATCGTTTGTCTTATATTTTCTGCGTGGATTTCTCTTATACGTTTCATTCTGTATCTCACGCACCTTTTTGAGAACGATATTGCCCAATCGCCTGCGGTAGTCCCACTCCAACTTTTCTATGGTGTGGATTGTCTTAATTCCTTGCACATCTGTAAAGTTTGGAATATTCTCCGTGTACCACCTTTCCTTTCCCAAACGGTCTTTATAGTAGTTGCCCATTATGCCTTTTAACTTCCGTTCCTTATCCCGAAGTTCTTTCCTAAAAGCGTGGTCTGCTTCACTTGTTCTTTCGTCCATATCAATGAGCCATTCTGCCACAAGGTCTATCTTTGCATGATACGGTTTCATTTCTTTACTTCCGTACCATAACGGTTTATCTTGGGGTAGTTCGTCTGCAAGTTCCTTTAACCACTTACGCACTAAATCGTTGATATGTGCAAGGTCGTACTCGTTGCTTGTTCTGGTGAGTTCCTCTACAACTTTCTGTCTTTTCTTTGCGAGGTCGTCATCAATGGTATATGCGTTCAAGCGTTCAGTCATTTTATCTATAACGTTGAGAGGTATCTTGCCTTTCTTGCGATAGATATATCCCGCCGCACGTTGGTTTTTTACATTCGGCTCTTTCTCCCAAAAGACGTAATGAATATGCAAGTGTTCTGGTCTGTCTAAATGTAATGCACACATCAAGTCCATATTGGTGGAATTGAACCCCGCGTCCTTGAAAAATTGTCCGAAGGTCTGCTTTATGAGCGCGATACACTTTTCTGGGTCATCTATCTTATCTGAGTTTTCTTTATTGAACGATATAAAACCGTGCCATAAATTCTTCTCGCCCGTCTGTGCTCTCCGTTTCATTTCCTTAACTTGTTCTTTCGTTAGCATTCCGTATTGGTTGAATACGCCAGTACTCTTTTGCAAGTATTCCAGCATTGTAAACTTCTTTGCTTCTTCACTGTATATCTTGCCTTCCGTGGTTATGTACTTATAAATATTATCCTCGCCCGACATATCGAAGAAAGCGCGTTCCTTTGCGTGGTTAGATATTTCTTCCGCCGTTGCGTTTTTCTTTAAGCGATACTGCGTATATCCTATATCAAATATTACCGGTTGTGTTCCTATTTTTTATCCTCCACTTGTTTATTTGTTCTTGTGATTTTGCCGTCGCAGACTGCAAAATCTTAGCCTGCTTCCGTTTTTCGCATTTTAGGTTACATTTTGCTTCCCGTTTGGTTGTAGTTTTGCTTACCAACTTCCACCTATTATTTCTTTATTATGCGTTAAAATCTGATACAGGCTTTTACTATCTTTGTACGCAGAGTTAGGTAGTTCATAATCTAACATAGTCCAATCTATTCCTTCGGTTAAGTGCATACTTGATTTATAAATATCGTTCTTTACTTGCGGATTGTTTTTAAGAAAACCATCCATACCGATTGACGATAAGCCTTCAGGTTGAATTGCATTTACTTGCTCGGTTGTTACAGGTATTCGCTCTGCTTTACCGCCTTTCTTTCCGATACTACTACGTATTTTTGAAAGCTCTAACTTACGCTTTGCAAGTGTGTAATACAAATCTACAGGTGAAGATAACTTACTCGGTTCTACGTTATTAAGCGCATAGTTATATATCGCTTTTATATACTGACCTGCTTGCTTATCTTCCATTAGTTCCACCGCTTCATAGAAATTGCGGTAGAAATTAAAGTGTTTCATTTGCCTAATTGCTCGTACAGTTTTGCCGTTCAACTGAGCGTGCTTGTCCACGTCTAAGTAGTCTATTATGTTTCCCCATAAAAAGATAAGCTTTTTATCCGTTAGTTCTTTCTGTTCTCCGTCCTCGAACATATACTCGCAAATACGTCGCAGTAACTTTCCGCGTTCTTCATCGTTCAATACGTCCATTAGCTCAGCGTACAAATCATAAAATGTAAATTGTTTTAATAGTGTTTTTTCCATTATTCCTCCATCATTTTGTATTTGTTGCAACCGTTTAACGACTGCTTGCAAGTCACTGATTAGCACATAAGCATCACCTCACTTTTCAATTTTTTGGTAAACTCCCCATACTAACATAGTAACAAAATATTGTTGACGTGTACTGTCATATATACTTTAATTTTGTCTACTTTTGCCGAAAATTTCTTGTATGAAAAATTGTCCCTACATATGGTAGCCAAGTTAAAAGGCTAAAACTTTACCTTTTTTAAAATCTTTCACCAAACTTTCATTTTAGTAAACAGAAAAGGAAGTCCAATGGCTGAACTTCCTTTAAAGTTTTATTAGGTTCTTTGCGCTATAACTTTAAATACACACGTGAGTGTACGTTTAAAGCGTAACGTAAAATGTTTAAATCAAATTAATTTTAATATCTTTCTCGACTTCGGCAATCTGAATAAATTTTTTCAATGTATCAAGCGGAATTGCATACTTCATCCCTTCTGCTTCTTCCCTTGCGCCTACAGTAACGCCACATACTTCGCCCTTGTCGTTAAACACCGGACCACCCGAACAACCGTGTGCAACAAGTGCATTGAATAAAAATGCCGGATGCCCCTGAAAATCTCTATTAATATCACCAATAATGCCGTTAACAATATTCAATCCCTGACCAATACTGTTACCGATTGCAACAACAGTTTCTCCAATTTCGGGCAATTTTGTTGCAAGTTTCAATGGCGTAGCCGAAGTTGTATTTTCCTTTAATAACGCTAAGTCATTTTTCGGATCTATGTATACAACGTTTAATTTCTCATAATCAGTTGAACTATCCGAACAAGAACAAATTTCTTTACAAAGAGCAAGTTTTTTGTTTGAATTGCGAATAACTACCACGTGGCAGTTGGTAATTATGTATCCATCTTTTGAAATATAAAATCCAGTCCCGTTAGACTCTACATCATCATGTGTACATTTCAACTCAAAAATACTGCCAATAGTGTTTTTATATATCTCCGCAGGCGTAAACCCATCTTTCTTTACAGGTTTTTCTACAATAACTTTTTCTATAATCTTTTCTACGGGAGGCTTATCTACAAATTCAAACACTTCGTCACAAGAATTGCAACGATATTGCTTTAAAAACCTATCAATCGGCTCTATTGCCGAACTGCCGCAAATCGGACATACTCCTTTCATAATTCACCTCAATCAATTGTACCCATCTGACGAAACTTTTCAAAGTTATTAATGTCTGATTGTGTTATCACGTTGCGAGAACCAGTCAATACGACATTGCAGTCATTTAGAGTAATGTTTTGCGGAACACCGGCTTTTGAAGCACGCATATAAGCTCTGCCCTTTATTTTATTACAAATCGCAGTTATATCACCGCCGCCGAAGCCTTCCAACGCTTGCGCAAGTTTTGAAAGTTCAACTTCTTCGTCTATGGGTAAACCTTTAAGAACTTTATTTACAAGAAATTCACGTGCCTCTTGGTCAGAAACACCCACATAAATATGAGTATCAAATCTGCCACCTCGAAGCATAGCTGAATCAAGTGCCCACGGACGGTTAGTGGCCGCTATTAAAAGCAACATTTTATTCGTTTCGCTCTTTTTAAATCCATCAACTTTGGTTAAAAACGTTGCAACAAAACGAGCCATTTCACCGTCCGCCCCATCCGCACCGTCACCACGCTTGCAGGCAACAGAATCGAACTCGTCAAAAAATATTATAGCTCGTTCATTTTTTAATGCCGTTTCAAAAACCTCGTCCAGTTTTTTAGAGCTTTCACCCATCCACTTGGAAATTAAATCCTGACAGTTCACGACAAAGAACGCCGCGTCCACTTCTCCTGCAATTGCACGCGCTATGTACGTTTTGCCTGTACCGGGAGGGCCGTATAAAAGAATTTTTGCGCCCGGTTCTATGTGATAAAGCTCGGCAAGTTCTGGATTTTTCAAAGGCTCTAAAACCTTAAAACGTATTTCGTCCTTCACGTCTTCAAGTCCCGCCACGTCTGCAAATGTAATATCGCTCTTTTTCTCCGGTTTGATTTCTGTTTTCTTTTCTTCCGAAGGCGCAGAAAGCACTTCCTTAGGCGGATTTTTAACGCACTTGTTTTTTACAAATTCCAAAATTTTAACCGCTGTTTTATGATATTCCATACGCACGTCGTATGAAGTTGCACTAACGGAAATCTCGTTTGCAAGCGCAGCCGCTTTTAAAAAAATGTCTCTTGCAGACAAAATGTCACCGCTGTTATATAAATCTTTTCCTTGCTGATAGAAGCTGTTAAACGCTTCAATTTTCGGTTGATTGTTCATTTTGATAATTATCCTCTATATATCCCCAAATTACTATACAATTAGAATCACACCAATCGCTCATCCATTCACTCGGTTTATTATATATATTGCAATTGATAGTTAGCCCGAAGCAATGAGAAAATGCACTACTGCCAATGTACAATACACTAATTGGAATAGTAATACTTGTAAGTCCTATGCATCCATAAAATGCAAAATCATTAATCTTAGAAGTGTCATCAGATAAAATTACAGACTTTAGCATATAACAGTTACTAAATGCACCAACAGGAATATCTCTTCCACAACTAATAATTACATTAGTTAAATTCTTTGGAATAAAATACCCAACATCTGTTTCCCACTTGTTATAGTAATCATAATAATATCTTTGATATACTCGTACACCACCAGCATACTCTTTAGTGCCAAATATATACCCAAACAATGCACTACTACCAAATGTAAAACCACTACCAACGAACGGTAATGTTATACTTTCAAGACCACTGCATCCACCAATAGCAGCTGTACCAATTGATGTAACATTACTTGGTATATTCAAATTTGACAATTCGTAACAGCCCCAAAAAGCAAATTCCCCTATGGAGTTTACACTACTTGGAATAACTATGTCTGTTACTCCATTCCAACCACAAAAAGCATAATCATTTATTGCCGTAATATTATCTGGAATAGTAAGTTCACCAGAAAAAAGTTTGCCATTTATGTATATATTGTTAGCATAATACATTGGATTAGAATCAATAGAATTAAATGTTATATTACACCAACTTTCTAAATTTCCTAAATAATAAGTGTCCGTTAGATTTGAACATTCACTAAATAATCTTGATGGCAACCCGCTTACAGTACTACCTATATAAATTTGATTAAGATTTGCACAATCAGAAAAAACACCTGTTTGCGCAAGATTCGCAGGATTCCATAGTACACAATTTTCTGCATGCCACTCCACAGTATTCAAATTAGAACATTCGTAGAACGCACCCATACCTATTGAACTTAAATGCTTAGGAATATTAATACTGGTTAAGCCGTTGCAATTAGCAAACGCATAACAACCAATTGTTAAAATATTTTCAGAAATATTTATACTAATTAATGCACTACACCCATAAAATGCCCCTCCCCCTATAGTATTAACGCTTTCGGGTATAGTTACACTAATTAATGCTCTACACCCATAAAATGCATTTTCCCCTATTGTATTAACGCCTTCTGGTATGGTTACATTAATTAAATTGTTACAATTTTGGAATGTATTATCGCCTATGCTTATTACAGGTTTATTATCAACATACGCTGGTATTTCAACAATTTGATTTGCCCCAACATATTTTTCCAAAGTAATTTCATTCGTACCATAATATTCAAAATCGAACAACCATACGGCATACAAATTATAATTATTTTCTGAATTCATAGTATAGCTTGCACCATCGGCATAAATAACCTCGCCGTTTTCATAAGTGGACCAACCAATAAAATTATAATTATTCTTAGTGAATAAATTACTATTCAAAGGTGCAGTACTATCAGTAGCAATTTTCTGCTGAGGCATTTCACCTTCGCCGCCATTTGCGTGGAAAGTAATTGTATTCAGATTTGCAGTCCAGTTTGCGGAATACATTTTATTTCCTATACTTCCTTTTTCGATTGTTACGGTTTGTTGGACAGAAGTTAACTCCTCACCTGTCCAACCAGCAAAAGTATATCCTGCACGGACAGGTATATTTAGAGTAAATGTTTCCGTTTCTATATTATAAGTTTCAAAATTATCGTTTTCCGTACCACCATTTAGCTCGAATGTAATAGAATATTCAATAGGCTTCCATACAGCATAAATCGTATAAACACTTTCTGTGCCCATAGTGTAATTCGACTTATCGCTGTAAATAATTGAACCATTTACAGTGGTACTCCAACCGACAAAGTTATATCCTATACGCTTAAAGTTATTTTCATTTAATGTAACTGATTCGTCCGTATAAATATTCTGAAAATCCATACTACCGCTCGTTGCACCATTCCCGTCAAAGTACAATGTATTTTCATTAGGTGCCCATACAGCATAAAGTGTATAACTTTTATCTGCGCCCATTTTGAATAAATCATTATCGAAATATTCAATAACATTTAAATTAGCGACGGTTGTCCATCCGGCAAAAGTATATCCTTCTTTTTCATATTCATTTGCAAATAATAACGCCGAATCATCAGTGTAAATTTTTTGGTCCTCCATACTTCCTGAAGTTGCACCGTTGCCATTAAAAATTATTTTGTTTTCATTGGCAGCATATCGTGCCGTTAATGTTCCGCCATTATTAAAATTCCAAGTTGACAATGATTTACCTGTTCCGTCTGTCAACTTTTCGTCATCACGATACCAACCATCGAAAGTATAGCCCGGTTTAACAGGTATAGGAAGTGTAAACGTTTTTTCGTAAATAACATATAGTTCAGTTTGAGAAAGCGTTCCGCCGTTTGCAGAGAGTCGAATCAACAAGGAAAACTCTACTTGTGCAATGCAGTTATTGTTCCAATTTGTATTCCAAACTGTTGGAACTTCTTCCCTATCGCATACAGCTATTAAATTCAAATTTTTACAATTTTCAAAAGCATTTGCTCCCATATATTTTACCGTGTTCGGAATATATATTTCCGTTATACCATCACAGTCAGCAAATGCTTTATCGTTGATAGTTTGAATGCTCTCAGGAATAATAAATTCGGTAACTTTATCAAAGTTTTTAAATGCACCTGAATTTATTCTAACTACAGATTCACCTTTATAGGTGGAAGGAATTTCAAAAACTCCTGATGCTGTACTATGATAAAATAATCCACTATCAATAGCATAGCCGCCTTCAACTTTTTCAAATTTTAACTGATTCTCACTTTTATACCAGTACACTCCACCCGTGATAATTCCGCACAACAAAATTAAAAGACTTAATGCAACACTTGCAATTTTTATACGTCTTTTGCGTTTTTGTGCTTTTACTTGTTTAATTTCTTGCTCTTCTAACCACGCCTTTTGCTTATTCTGCAGGTCGATATAGTGTGCCATAGCAGAGCTGTTTGAAGCCGACGCTAATAATGCATTCTGAAATTCCTGAAATTCAGTTACAACTTCCTTTTGTTTTATAAGTTGTTCGTCCGACTTGCATTTTAATTTTGCCAGCAAAAGTCCCCAGTAAGCCGTATGGTCATCCGCATTTAAGCCTATACTCATTGCATAATAACGTTCCGCATATTCAAAGACGCCAATAATCATGCAATTTTGCGCCATTTCGTTTACGTATAGAATAAGTTTGTCGTTGTATTGCTGTGGGATAAATGAAAGCAAAGTTTCAAAGATTGTAAAAATTCTATCCTGAACCGACAATTTTTCCTTAACACAATCCAAACTTGCGGTTATTAGCCAGTCAAGAAAGCTTATACGCTTTTCGTCATTTTCGTAAAGCGCAAGTATAGTTTCCAGCGTTTCAGTATCAGAAAGATTCAAAATACAATCCCGAATTTTTTTATCGGAATCATATTTCAATTCGGCATATAATTTGCCCGCATAATAGCGTATATCGTCTCCGCCATATTTAATCGCTTTTTCATAACAATGTATTGCAAGTGTAAATTGTTCGCTCTTTCTAGCACTTTTTGCAAACAAATAATAATAATTTGCGTAAAGTTTTACATCGCCGTTGGAGAGAACAGTTATCACTTTTATAAAAAGCTCTTCTATGCCTTTATCGGGGGTATTTATACATATTTCAGCAATATCTTTAAGATTTGCTTCTCTTGCTTCAAATCTGTATTTTGAAAATATGCTACACCACGCAAGCGAATCTTTATATAATTTATTTTTAAGACATTTTATTGATTGCGATGCAAAAGCAAGCAATAAAGCTTCTGCGCCTTGCTCGTCAACATTGTTCAAAACTTTTTCTATAGTACCAAACTCATTATGTTCCTGACAATATAAAAATACGCCATCAAGATTTGTAGCTTTATATTTTAGCTGTAAACCTCCGATTTGAGTTTGCAAACTTACAGCGTCATAATCTAAAAGAATTTTATGATATTTATCTGCAAGCGAAAAGGCTTTTTGGTTTATGCAATTTTCAAATATCGTATGCAACTTATTGACATAAGCTACTTCATCCTGTTCGTAAACGAGTACCGCATCGATAAAATACTGTATATTGGAAATTTCGTTTAACAAAGGTAATGAATTTTGGAAAATAAATTCGCGCAATTCTGATACAGTTTCATTATCGATTGAATTTATCTGTTCTAAGAGCTCTTTTGATTCGTCATACCTCTTTTCTGAAAAGAGACGTTTTATTTCTTTACTTAAAGCACTTAGAACTTTTTCGGCATCAGATTTTTCGGCGTATGCAAGAACGTCGTTTAAAAGCTGTAAGTTGCGAAAATTGATAACACCGGTTTTGTCGAATTCCGCTATATTTTTACATTTCGCCTGTGCCAACATTTTACCTAACAGGGCATTCCCGTTTTGCCTGTTGTTCAAAAGAAAGCTATCAAAAGATTTATCGGCATCTGTGAAATTCCCACTTCCCAAATAGGCATAAGCTATTTTTATTAATTTTTCCGCATTTGCCGTAAGTTTAGGAACGGAATATGTACCTATTTCACGTTTTGCAATCTTTTCACGCTTAATCGATTTAGATGTAGCACCGTTTATCTCAATAACTTCAACAACATCGAGTTTTGCGACTGACAACGAGGTCTTCGCTATACGGTTTTTAATTTCTTTACGCTCGATGCGCGGCACAACGGTATGTGCGGCTTTTAAAACTCGTGCGACATAGGAATCCAAATCCTGCAAAAAAGTAAGACTTTCCCTATTAATATTTTGAACGGAAGGCAATGGTCTTGGAAGTTTTGACGGATTGAAATCTTTGTACACCACTACGATAGAATTTTTTTGTTTTTGTCCCGATTTAATCCGCTTGTAATATCTTGACCATTCGTTTTTTACCCAAGTCGATTCGATATATTCTACTTTACTGCCATAGATAATCATAACCTGAGCAGTATTAAGTGCATTGAAAATATACGGCTCGAATTTTTCACCCGTCTTTGATTTAAGCGATTCGCGACTGAAAAATACCCGATAACCAAGAGCAGTTAAATGAGTATAAAGTTCATAAGCATCAATGCTATCCTGCGTTTGTTTAACGTCGTTTTCAAGCTCGGTTGCTTTATATGAAATAAAAATATCGTAAGGCGGTTCCTTTGAAGCCTTTTCCACCCATTCCTTACGAATTTTTTCTATTTTTTCGGCTTGTTCTATGTAATATTTACGGTTTTCAGGCGTGGCTAAATCAAGGGCGCGCTTATAATTTTTATCGTCCTTAACACTCTCGTAACTAGTAGCATAACAAGTGGGAATCATTTTACCATCGTAATCTTGCTCATACTTAATACCATATTTTGCAAGTAAAAGTCCCCAATACCCCTCACTGTTTTCCGGATACTTTCTTACGATATCGCGATATGCTTCCTCGGCATCATCGAATGCGTTAAGCCTTAATTTTTGCGAAGCAGTATAAAGAAGCGTAACTTCTTCATTAGATAGTTCCTCTTCCTTATACGCTCCACATGCAGGGCATACCCATTTACCGTTCTTATATTCGTAATTTGCGCCGCAAATATTACATATGTTTTTCATTTAAGTGTCCTAATAATATTTTTAAATAGCTTTGTTCTTTTCTGCTTCTATTTCGGCAGATAAATCAAGTGCAGAAGCCGCAGGCATAGATACGCCCGAAATTTTCGCACGTGCTGCGTCTATCATAGGACGAACCGATGCTATTTCTGCATCGCTCCTTGCTCTGTTTGCCGGGTTTGAAGTTTTCATTGCTCCCGTCATTGCCTTTTGCGAAATTTTGATATTGCGCATATACTTTGCCATTTTCGCATTAGCTTTTTGAATTTTTCTGATATCGGGAAGTTTTGCTTTATTTCCTGCCATCATATCAAGCGCGTTCATTGCCGTAGCCATTGTCATAGCAATAGAATTTGACACATTTATTATATCGAAATTTGCCTTTGTCTGCATTAGTGAACTTATTACATCATTTAATTCCATTAATGCATTTACTGCTACGTCATAAGTGCCCGTATCATTGTTTATTTCCGCCTCGGCGGCGATTTTGGCGTATTCCTCACGTTTTTGCTTTAATGTGTTTATTTGTTCGTTAAATCTTTCAATCTGTTCGTCGCGCTCCATTTGCGCCATTATTTCTTTTTCCTGTTTAGTCTTAAAGAATGCCATTTCAGTTTCCCTCCGTCTCAATTTTATCGTTTTCTTTAACCGTAGTGGTTAAGTCACTGTCCGTAGCCGAATGTCTTTCCTTCTCGCGTTTTTTGCGCATAAGTTCTTCCTTATATTTCAGCGCATCTTCGCTGACCGTTGCAGTAGCGCTATCCAACCTGAAAACTTTCTCATCCAGATTTTTAGTTTTTGAAGCAATTTCCTTTAAATCGCTTTCCGTTCGCTTTAATATTACTACTGCTTTATCAGGGTCACTTATAACTTTTCTCAATCTATCCATATTTAAAAGTGCTTTTGCTTTACTGATTTCATCAGACGCAAAACCCGAAGAGAATAGGATTTCCTTTGCGTTGACGTAAATCATATCAAGTAAATTGCGGCAAGCGGAATAATTGCTTCTGCGTACAGTCAAAGCATCTATTTTGCTCTTCGTTGCTTTTACGCTGCGGAACAGATCGTTAATTTTACGCTCGTTCTCCTCTTCTATCATCGACTCTTCATATTGCGCCAAATCTTTTTCGAGAACCACAAGCTCCTTTTCTATACGCTTTTCGTTATCCGCCAAACTTGATTTCATGCCGTCAAGTTCCGAAAGTCTGGCTTCAAGCCTTTTTCTTCCCCTGCTCAGTTTTTCCTTTGCAATTTCCTCTACGCTTTCCATTACAGTGGAACCGTCAAGTACGTCCTTCCAAAGGCAAATGGTGTAATCCAATTCGTCTGCCGCGCTTTCCAACCTGTGAATAAGCGGCTGGTCGATTTGCTTTTTTAATTCTTTAACATGCTTGGAAACGTCTTCCGATAGTGCGATCACGTTTTCCTCACCCGTTCCGATAGCATTTTCAAGTGAAGATAACGAGTTTTTTAAAGTAGCCGTAACAGCTTTTACTGCGGTGCTGTCTAGTTCGGCATTGTATTTACCTTTTTCCAGTTTGTATAAAAGCGCCTTTAATTCGGCTATCGCTTCATCCCTTAAATTGTTATTAATCGACACCGACGGTGTGTATTTTTTCATATCAATCCTCCGTATAAAGCAATTTTTCCTGATAAAAGTCCAAAACTTCTTTCATATAATCTTTTCGTGATTTGTTGTGTGCGAAAAATTTGTCCAATTTCTTTTTGTTTTCTTCCGACCTGTGCCTTATTTTGTTTATAACACGCCACATTACTGTAGCTCTGTAAGCTTCCTGTGGAGAAAGTCCCGCTCTCATAAATCTAATTAACGGGTGCATTTCTACCGTAATTGGTGTACCGTCACTTTGAAGCTCAATCACTCTCGGCGGTAAAGGTTTTAAAATACCGTTCTTATCACGTTCCATTAAATAATATCTGTCGTCAGACTTTGCTTGATATACAGCGGTCAAATATTCTGAATAGTTCATATAGAATTTTTCGTTTCTATGGGGAAGTTTATATTTCGTAATTAAATTCTCTTCTACCTTACTGTAAATCAAACTAGCAAGAAGAACTAAATCATCATTTTCATCCGCTTGTTCAAGCAATGTGTGTGCATTGAGTTTTACCTTCTTAATATTGTTAATTTTTGCCTCTTCGCACAGAGGAAGTCGCTCTGTGATTATATCTTCCAACTCCGCAGAAATATTTGCACCAAAATCATCTAGTTGCTTTTGTAAAATTTGTTTTAATTCAGTAGAAACAATTTCAGAAATCTCCACTTTTAAATCTTCAATGGATGAAGTACTTTCAGCATTATTGATACGATTTCTGATAATTTCTAAATCATCTTCGTTTACGTGGATTTTTTCAACTGTCAAATCCTTTAACTTAAACCCTATATCACTAAACGCATTCTCATTCTTCAAAGAGTTAAAAAGCTCATCCCTTATGTTTTCAATCTGAGACGCAATTTCAAACACTGAAATATCTGTTTTGGCAAAACATTTCCCAAGAACAGCATTTCCTAAATTTCTAATAATGCTAATTGTTCTGTCGCGCACTTTTTCTGTCGTAATATTATTTTCTACGTTGAAAGCGCTAATTAATTTAGCAATATCGACAATTTCAACGACGTATTTACCATTTGCACCAACCCTGTACGCTTCTTTCAAGCGGTCGTTATTTACTTGAATATTGCCGAACCCCCATAGCATCGCAGGTAACATCTTTGTATGAACAAAAGCAATTTTACCTCGTTTACCTATATAATCTTTTCCGTATTCACTAAGTTTTTTTGTCGCGCCCTCATTCATACGAAACGTAACTTTTTCATCAATCAAAATAATCGCCTTAAAGCCATTAGGCACTTTAACAACGGTATTTTTTTCAATAATCACATTTTGAGTAAATTGCACAATTACGTTCTCATCTGCAACCGTCGGCTGTAAAATAATTCCTTTCATTAGTTGTTACCACCTTTTGAATTTACCAATTTGCAAATCTCGTCTAACGTGAAAGCATCTATATCATCCTGCGCCAAAGCCATAATAACTCGACGTTTCTTCTCACCGAGTTCTGTTAAATCTATTTTTACCCTATCCTTAGTTGCAATTAACGCTTCCTTTAAATTGGATTGATCGCGTTCGGACAAAGGATATGAAGAAACTACTTTTTCAAACAAATCATTTGGAACATCTCTCCTTCCATTTTCAATAGCATTCAAATAAGGTACAGAAATCCCTAACTTATCTGCCATTTGCTTCGCACTGTCTCCTGAATTGATACGAATTATTCTTAATGCTTTTCCGAATTCAGTCATAATTACCTACCTTTGATTAACTGTTTTTATTATATGACAATGCCTCAATAAAGTCAATACAATTTTGTATATTTTATTAGTATTATTTTGATACAGTTTTGTAAATTGGTAATTCTAATAAATTTATGTCCCGGTTTGACCGAGACATTTAAACAATTAACTAAAAAGACTTTCAAAGTTCCTTTCTATTTTATTTCTTGGGGCAAGGCTGGGGCAAGACATTTGAAATACACTATATCTAGTAGTATTTTTCCTATATTTCCACAATATATTGTATTTTTATCCTTTTTCAGGATTGTTCAAGTCCCGTCACCTCAACCAAATCAAAATAATCCGAACTCGTCAAGGGTAATTGTTTCCCGCGATTGGTTCGGATTTATTTTATATTTTAATTTAATATAAAAAGAAAGCTATAATCAAAAAATTGCATTTTATTTTTTCAAAAAATTTAATAATTTATTTAAAAGTAAATAAATTACAATATCAATAGCCAAACATTACAATTAACAGAGAAAATTGAATATACAGAAAAGATGATTACTAAGGCAATTTCCAAACTAAATCCGCCCACTCTTTCAATTAAGGGAGTAAGCGCTATTTCCGCTGCAATTATCCTTACGGAATACGGTGACGTAAACCGTTTTTCTTCTCCGAACGCAATGTTGTCTTTTGCTGGACTTGAAGCCATATTCTATATGCATAAACCTTGAAAATACTTAATATTTACCTATTATTTAGTTGTTTCATGCGGAAATTTAATGATTTTATACATTATGTACAAATCGTGTGCCAAACTAACCGACACAAGATTTCGACCGAGTTTAAAGCCGCGACTTCAAAGTCGCGGCTTCATTACTTTAATGCTACATTAGAGAATTATTATTTACTTTACGAATACAAATACATCGTAAGGCATTATATTAACCCTTCCGCAAAACGGCTTGCCTGATATCAGGTCGGTATAATCTCCGTCTAAAACTATAAATCCGGCTTTATTTTCTATCTCTGCCGCTATTATTCCGCAAAAGCCGCCGCTACGCTCGACCAGCACGATATTGCTGCTCGCTTCGGCGATTGGTTTTCTGTTTACAAGTTTTAATAAATCTTTTTCCGAAATTACACTTCCTACTAAAATGACCTTACCTTTCCCCACCTTCTTTTCGGTTATGACCGAAAACGGCGCAAATTCACCTTCGGAATAAGCTACAAGGCTCTTTGTGCCCTCTTTACATTCGTAAGCATCGAAACAACAACCGACAGAGCACGTTTCGCCATCGTTCCATTTCGCCTTAAACACGTCGTTATCTATCGGCTTTTGATATTTTGTATATACGCCCACAAGTTCTTCCAAAAAACCGTACGGGGCATCCGTATACTTACTTACGTTACCATTCATAATATCCGTCATCGGCCCGACGATCCAAATTCCGCCCCGCTCTACCCACTCCACGACGCGGGCCTTAAAATCGTTTTCGTCCGCCGTAGTAAGAAAGGGCGAGATCAACACCTCGTACCCGTCCAACCCGTGCGGCGTGTCAATGACATCTGTGTTGTAATGGCGGAGCGCCCTATGATATACATCGATAATTGTTTGGCGGTAATCTAAATTTTTAACAAGCGGCGCAACTTTAAGATTGATTGCCGAAGTCGAGGAAAAATGCAACGCAATTTTACTCTCGATTTTTGTACCGTTAAGAAGTTTTTCACACTTTTTTAAATCATCGGCAGCCCTTTTCACCTCTTCCGTCACCCTGTAACTTCTGCCTGCCGAAGAATACAGCGCGCCGTGTCCAAGTTCGTGACCGTTCGGATGAGTACGGAAGAGCCAATACAAATTCATTTCCGCACCCTTTGCAAACGGTAACCAAGTATTGACGTAACAGTTCCCCTCGGGGCGGTACCCGTTGTCGGCGTATTCGCTCCCGTTCCAGCCGACCTGCGTTTCCGTTACCCAAAAAGGTTTATCTTTTACGCAACGCAAAAAGTCGTAGGCAAACGCGTTGGTATACAGTCTGTCTGCAACATCGTAATGATTATACTGCACAACGTCGAGCTTTTTATTTATGGCATAATAGTCCAATAAATCGTCGGGCATCATGTCCGTGCCTATATTTGTACAACCGTATTTCCGCAAAATTTCCGTTTGTTCGTCAACATACGAGAATATAAGACTGCATTGGTAATCCCACCACGCCTTTCTGAGCGACGGATGCCTCCACTCGTCGGGATACGGCGGCTGCACGTCGTCAAATGATTTATACTCCAACGACCAGCGCGTCAGTCCCCAAGCCTTGTTTAATTTCTCCGGTGTACCGAATTTGTTTTTAAGAAACTTTCTGAATCCCTTTTTACAGCTTTCGCAATAGCAACCGTCCTGATAGGGAAAGAGCTCGTTATCTATTTGCCAACCTAAAATTGCCTCATCCCCTGCAAAAGTTTTTGCCATCTCTTCGACTATAAGCGCATTCTTTTCGCGGGCGACGGAAGAGGATTTGCAAACGTGGCAGCGGCTTGATACGTTTTGTCTTTGGTTATCGGGCGTCACCCTGCGCATTTGGGGATATTTGTCCAACATCCACCTCGGCGGGGTGCAAGTGGGCGTGCACATCACTGTATAAATTCCGTTTTCGTAAAGTTTTTTCACTACCTTTTTAAGCCAGGAAAAATCGAATTTGCCCTCTTCGGGTTCCATTTTTCCCCAGGCAAATTCGCCGACGCGCAAACAGTTTATACCTAACTCCTTGCAACGCGCTATATCTTTATTTATCTCGGCCTCTTCCCACATTTCGGGGTAATATGCCGCGCCTATAAATAAACTTTTCATAACAACCGCTCTCCATTTATAATTTAGTCCAGTATAAATTTTATTTTGTAATTTTCGTCCGAACGAACTATAAGTTTAAAAATTACAGTATCCGAATCGGGCGCAACTTTTGCAGTGTTAAGCGGAAATATTGACGAATCTCTTTTTTCTGTTTCAAATAAAGCGTCTTTACCGTTGACCGTAACCCGGCTTATTTTTTCACTGTTTAATAAATGAACCTTAAAATTAATTTCGCGTTCCGCAAAACATTTTTCGCCTTTAAAACTGCCCTCCGCTTTGTAAAGACTGACTACGTATGCGTTGCACTGCTTACAATATTCCGCAGCGAAACGGCTCTTTCTGAACCGTCCGAGTTTGTAAGCAGTAGTTTCGCCGTCATCCTCGTATAAATATCCTCTGTCGGTTGACTGTTTATCAGGATAAAAATCGTAAACGAGCTTATCCCATTTTTGTTCTTTTGTGTTCTTTGCCTCATAAGCAAGCGGAATAAGCGCACCTAACCGGATAAAGAGCGGCATTTCGCACAAGCCGAACGCCCTACGCACGCTTTTTCCGCCGTTATACACTTTCCCGCCGAACACGTCCAGCCACCTTCCCGCGGGCAGATAAATTTCGGTAATATCGCTGCAATCCGCGTCACAATAAAGCCCTATAGCAGCTTCGCCGTCTGCCTGAAAATATTCTATTTCGATGGAGTGCTCTATATCCTTTTGAACTGTTCCCAAAGGGAAAAACATTGCGGGATGTGTAGTCTTATCCTCGTGTACCTTTACGCCGTCAATCCATACCGTAGCCCCGTCGTCGCTCCGCAATACAAGTCTTTTATCTTTATCGAATTTGACAGTTGTTTTAAAACGCGCGGAAAAATTGTACACGGGCACGCCCTTTTCCGGCGAAACATGATCAAGATTGATATCGAGTTTATGATACTCGGCTGTCGCTATCGGTTCACCTTTCAGCTCTCTGCCGTTATAGTAAACGGCTGATATGGGACTCGTAAAATATTTTTCTTCAATTACGTCGAACAAAGCCCCGACAATTGGTTTGATTAATATATCGTTGCCGAGCATATACTCGTCGTTAAGTTTTAAAGCCCTTTTATCTTCGGGATACTCCCATCCCAACGCTTTGAAAATCGGCTCGCCCGTTTCGTAAGCATTATAGGCGTTTTTGTAAATTACGGGCAGTAATCTATAACGCAAATTGTTGTATTCTCTTACAATATTAAGTGTTTCTTCGTCGTAAACCCAAGGCTCACGCGTGCGTTCAACTGAATTAGTGCAGTGCGGACGGAATACGGGCGAAAGCGCGCCGTACTGCATCCAACGGATAAAAAGCTCTTTATCGGGATTACCCAAATGACCGCCGCAATCCGAGTTCATATAGGGGATAGCGTTGTCTCCGCACTTAATCAAGCTGTCTATTTCCTGTGCAAGGAAATTAGGTAAACTGTCTATATCCCCCGTCCACTGTATGGAATACCTATGGCTTGCGCTGTCGGTTATGCCCGAGTACGTTCCGTTGAAAATATTAACAATGTTGCCCATTATTACGGGACGGCGGTAGACTTCTTTGCTTCCCGCCTGCTTTTGATAGTGATGACGCGTTATATCTTCGAAAAGATATAACCCCAAAGTTTCGTGAGGCACGTTGAACGAGGGTGAAATAAGTTTGGTAAGCCAATTCCTGTCGTACCACCAAATATCCAATCCCTTGTCCATTAACGACTGCAAATTTCTTTCCCTGTACTCTATTTCCTCAGGCGCGAAAACCTGAGTTCCGTTTACAGGTTCGGGGTGGTCGTTAAACATTATTTCCACGCCGTGCTCGTGCGCGAAATCCATAAACCTTTTCATATCGGGGAAAAGTTTTGTATTTATATCGTAACCCCAGCCGTGCTCACAAGAACGCCAATCGGTGTCTATTACCATTACATCCAAAGGCACGTTATGTTTTTCGTAATCCAATATTAGCTGCTTTGCCTCTTCTTCGGTATAAGCGTAATATTTGCTGTTCCAACCGCCCAAAACAGAAAGGCGCACCAGCTCCGGCTTGCCCGTAAGCTCTACGTACAGCTTACGCAAAAACTTTGCATCTTTTTTGCAAAGCAATAAATATACGTCCTGAACGTTTTCCTCTATTTTATATTCGCCTTTTCTGTCAACGGAATAACCGCCCTCGGGAATAATTATACGTGGCGTGTCGGAAATCGCGAAAACTTCGGGGGTTTTATATAATGAAGGCAGTTCGCCCGAATTTGCAAGTTTTTTATATGTATATACTTTATTGCCGTTTTTATAAAGGCATACTCCCGCAAGCGATTTTGCGTTTTCGGGTACGTATAATTCATATTCCCCGAAAACTATCGCGCCGTTTTTTAGCGCGTATGTGACCTTGGTATCGTAATTTGATTTATTCGGAATAAAAAAGGTGTTATCGTTGCAGAACTTTCCTAATTCACCGTATTCTATGCGTATAATATTTTCGCTTAAAAACTGTACCCTTACGTTACCCGATATTATCTGTTCCATATTCTTTTTCCTTATTAATTATTACAGAAAACTCTTTAAAAATTCGCGAAAGATACCGTATCCGTATTCGTTGGGGTGAACGCCGTCGCAATGAAAACAGCTTTCACTGCTTTCCGCAATGAGTCCGTTCCAATCCACAACTTTAACCCCGAACTGTTCCGCCGAATTTTCAAGCGTTTTGTTAAACCTGTCTTCCAACTCTTTAAGCTCGCCGAAATTGGGCGCATGTACCGTTTTTATAACATATATCTGCGCTTCGGGGAAAATCTTCTTTGTGAGCTTCAAAAATTCAATATAATGCTCAAATGTACTTACATCGTTTCTGTTCGAGTGCAAATCGTTAAAGCCGAGGTTGACTACTATTTTTTTAAACTGCGGCAACACCTTTAAGCGCGGCAGATAATTGCCCCAATCACTAAAAGTAGAACCGCCTATACCCGCGTTTGCGTAGCTTTCGGGGAAACAGGCGGAAAACTTGTTGACGCCCGCATAGTCCTGCGCCTCGGCAAGCTCGAAATAAGAATCTCCCAAAAACAGCACGTCCGCATTATCGGCGTTTGTATACTTTTCGCATACCTTTTTGATTACGGATTCCGCGTTCATATTTTTCCAATCGCAGAAAAATTCCATTTCGGGCGTATATCCCTCTAAAAGCGGCTCTTTAAACTCGCCCTTGTATTCGCCTATGACCGACAACCCCGAAAAGAAAGCTTTTCTAAAATGAGTGGGTTTACCGTCGGCGCCCTTATAATACATTACGCCGTTTCCGTAAATCCAATCCGTTTTTCTGTAATCGAATTTTCCGACGTACTTATAGAGCACGTCCGAGGATACTGCCCCGCACGAACTTAGAGTTGACAGCGTAAAATCTTGCTGACCGTAACCGAGTTTTTCGAAGTTTTTTCCGTCGTAATATATCTCGCCCGAATAAACAGAACCCTCGCCGTATTTTATTTGGCCGAAGCCCTTGCATGGCTTGCCCTTTTTAAATTCGCCTTCGGGCACGAAATACCATACTCCCTCGGAGTTGGTTTTGAAACTATCGAAAATTTTAATATTTTTGTTCATAGTATTTTAAATCTCTTTTATCGTTCCGTTTTTGATTTTGATTTTTCCTATAAGGCGAATATCCGCCGACGAAGCACCTACGAGAATTTCGTATATTCCGTCCTCTAATTCTCTTTTCGCGCCTTGATAAGACCAATAGGAAAACGCCAATTTATCGAGTTCGAGCGCGGTTTTTATCCTTTCACCCGCCTTTACGAAATATTTGGCAAAAGCCTTTAATTCCTTTACTGGGCGGCTTACGCACGAACTTTTCGCACTAACGTAAACCTGAACAACTTCTTTTCCGTCTGTCGCCGAAGTATTTTTGAGCTCAAACGAAATTGTTACCTTTTCTCCGTCTGATGCTGTTTTTAAATTTTTGTACTCGAATTCGGAATAGGACAAGCCGTGACCGAACGGGAACAGCACGGGAACGCCGTATTTATCAAAGTAACGGTATCCGACAAACAGCCCTTCCTCATAAACGGTAACTTTGCCGTCCATATATGATTTCGCCGCGGGGGTATCCTCATAGCGTACGGGAAAGGTTTCGGAAAGTTTGCCAGACGGATTGACTTTGCCCGTCAATACATTAACAACGGCTTCTCCGCCGCGCTCCCCGGGAAATCCTGCCAGAACTACTGCCGCAACTTTATCAATCCATGCGCTCATATCAATCGGCGCGCCCGCAAACAATACCACAACAGTGTTTTTATTTACTTTCGCCGTATCGATAATTGTTCTTTCCTGCACGGGATGAAGCCCCATATACACTCTGTCTCCACCCTCGTTCTCGAAATATGCGCCTGTTCCCGCAAATACGATATTGACATCGCATATCTCGGCGTTATTTATCGCCGCGCCCGGATTGTAACCGTATACGGTACATCTGTCTCCAAATGCAGGCTCGTAAATGATTTTTCCTCTATGAGCGGCGGAAAGCAATGCGGGGATATCGTATGGCGGAGTTAGTCGCGGTACATTTCCGGAACCGCCTCCGCAAACCTTAAGAGATTCCCCCGGACTTGCGTACTGACCGCACAGCGCTACGCTTTGCCCGTTTTGGAGCGGTAGTACCCCGTTGTTTTTTAATAATACTATTCCTTCTTCCTCAACCGTCTGGGTAAAGGAAATGCGTTCTTCGCGCGTGTACTTGCGCTTTTTACCCATTGCAAGCTCTTTTACACCGTAGATATAGTCTAAGACTCTTTGGGCGCAGGAGTCGACCTCCGACTCGGAAATAACTCCGTTTTCAAAGTCGGAAACAAGCTTTTGATAGTTCTTTTCGGAAAAGGGCATTTCGAGGTCAAGCCCTGCCTTTGCAGCTTTGGCTCTGTCGTACACCGCATCCCAATCGGACATAATAAGTCCGTCAAACCCGAACTCATCGCGCAGGATTTTAAACCCATACGCATTTTCGGAGCCCTGTACTCCGTTGATTTTATTGTAGCTGCACATAACCGATTTTGGTTTCGCCTGTATTGCGATTTCAAACGGTTTTAAATAAATTTCCCGCAGTGTTCTTTCGTCCACGCAACTCGATTGCAGGTTTCTGTTATATTCGAGATTATTACAGCAGAAATGCTTTACGCAAGCCGCCGCACCCTCCGCCTGCATTGCAGCAACGTATTCTCTTGCCATTATACCCGCAAGATAAGGATCCTCCGAAAAATATTCGAAATTGCGCCCGCATAGCGGACTGCGTTTGATATTCACCCCGGGGCCCAACAATACGTCCGCACCTGCGTCCAGACAGTCCTCGGCAACGCACTCGGCATATTTGCGGACGGCGTCCGTATCCCAGGTATTTGCAAGCATCTGTAGCGATGGATACGCAATCGAAGGTATATCCTTACCGTTTTCGTCGGGCATACGCACACCCATAGAAGCATCGGTCACTTTAACCTTTGGCAGTTTTCCGTCCAAATCGCAGGTATGCCAACTTCCGTCGCCGCATAAAAGCCGCAATTTTTCTTTATAAGATAAATCTTTAACCGTAAGTTTTTTCATATCAAAGTCCTTCGTTTAAAAGCAAAATGAAGTTGCCGCCCTGCACGGTGCGTGCGCGGAACTGATAAAATTCGCCGCTTTTTACGTCAAACCAATCGCTGAAAGCAACCCGCGCAGGCGACTGTTCAAGAAAATCGTTTATACACTTTATAAATACCGAGCGTTTGTTTTCGTCGTCGGTGAGGCTTGCAACCCACATAATCCAGTCGCTCTTGGAATAATCCTCGCGTGAGTCGAGCGGTACGCCGAATTTTTCGATTTTTGTGAGATAATAGTCCGTCTCCCTTTCCAAAATGCTTTGCGGAAAAAGTCCAAGTTTTAAAATCTTATCGAACGCAAGATTGTATTTTAAGGAAAAAGTCTGCTCGCCCGTATTCCAAGTAATAGGCAAGTGTGTAAATCCATTACCAAACTTAATAATTTCCGCCGCATAAGATTTGGCGATTTCACGGTATTTTTTATGCTCTGCTTGCTTTCCTGCGGCAAGGCATAATTCGGCATACGCCGCAATGCCTACCGTAGCCTTTATGGCGAGATTGATATTGTCTGCCAGGTGCCCCGCAAAATCGTCCGTGCAAAGCTGGTTTTCGGGTTTCAATCCGTATTTCACGAGATATTCCACCCATTTTGCGGTAAGTCCGCAATTTTCATTATATAGTGACAAATCACCGTCCGCGCGGAAGCATGCAAGCAGCATAATAATCATATTCGCGCACTCTTCGACCGGCATCTGAAATTCGAAATCATATATATCGGCGCTTGCCGGTAACATATAAAACGGAAAACGCGTATCGCCGTCGCCGTATACGCGGTCGGTAAGGCTGCCCAGATTTTTCAATCCGTAAATCTGTCCGCAGCAAGCGGGATAAGTACCCACGTCGTGTGGAGCGAAATCGCAGTTCCAGACCGGCATTTTTGCAAACGCTAAAATGGGACGAAGCATACCTTTTAACAGCTCCGTATTGTAAATAAGATAGAGCGGCATAGACGGATAGCTTACGTCTACCGTTGCCATACAGCCGTTGGAATAACACTCCTTGGAAAGAAACAAAACGTTGCCTGTGTTATCTTCAACAAGTTTATGCCCCGCCACGCTCTGCCTTAAAGAAGCATACAAAATATCAAGATATTCCTGCCCGTACTTTTCGGCGCGGGCCTTTAATTCGTTTTCGAACTTTGATAGTTCGGCATTGATTTTATCACTGTTATCCCAGACATATTTAAGAGCGTCCGTTATCTTATTATTTTTAAGATAGTACCCCTTTAAAAATTCCCCGAAATAATCTATGGAAACGATATCGTCATATCCGAGCAAAATCAGACCCTGCGGTTTACTTGCAGAAGCGCCTATGTACCTATCCTCGCCGGTATTTGAAAATTGCGTTTTTCCGGTAGAAACAAAATTTCTTAAATCGTCCCCGTCAAGGGCATAAGCTCTTTCGCCCGCAACGTACCAATAACCCCAGTCGGCACCTATAGCGTCGTCGTTATTAGACAGCGGAAGCTGCTTTTTCAGCCCGAATACCGCATACTCGAATCCGTCCGAGCCTACCGCCATGCTACGCAAACGCTTGTCGGGATGGGTTTTGTTGCACGCAAGCTCCCTGCCCGCGAAAAGGTATACGCTTACGTCTTTGCCGCCCTCTACTTCATATTCCATATAGCAAACGGGCATGGAAAGCAAAGTCAAATCGTTTGGCGGAAGTGGCGAAACAAAGCGTACTTTTATTTTTGCCGAACCGGCTTTAAATCCGTATTCGGTTGAAAAAGCCGTTACGTTTATAAAAGTCTGTTCGGCATTTTTAACGCATCCGTACCATTTGGCGGCGTCGCCCATAAAGCAATATATTTTGCCGTCCGTTTTCACGAAGCCGTATAATTTTTTCTCTTCGCCGTACCAGGTTTGTATATTTCCGGCAGTGAGCCGTTCCGTTACGCTCCAAAACGAAAAATTCGGGTCCTTTAAAAATATAGGATAAGCGGGTAATTTTCTTTTAAGTTGCATATATTTATCCTTCTTTGCTATTTATTTTGTTTCATTTTTTAAATGTAATGATACGGGCAAAACCATCCTTTGTATCTTACTGTCCGGTTTTTCAAAACGGTTTTTCATAACGTTAAAAGTAGCTTCGGCTAATTCAGAAAAGTTGATTTTTACACTGTCGATGTCCTCAAAACCAAACACATAACCGCTTAATCCGTCAAAACCTACAATGTGAATATCGGGGTAAATCTTACGTATCCCGCCCTTTCCTGAAATTTTGTCAAGCTTCGCCATAACTTCATAAGCGAGCATATCGTTATAAAAAAAGATTTTACGGAAACCGTCCTCTATATATTTATATAAAACGGATATATCTTCTTTATTGTAGTTAAATATACACACGTCCTTTTCCCCAGCAACTTCCTCCAATTCCGTTTTAAAGATAGAATAGCGGTGTGCGGAAAGAAAATAATCGATACCTACGTAAAGATATTTGTTTCCGTCATTAATGCTTTTCAAACGATGTGCCGCAAGGATACAACCCTTAAAATTATCTACCGTTACATTATCTACAACGTCCTCTTTTATACTGCTACCGACAAACAATATGCCGATATTATTCAATTTGGCGAATTCGTACACCTCTTTCTTTAACGGCATATGCGTAATAAGTAAATCGGCACGTTGCAAAACACATTGCTTTATAGTATCCTTATTAAGCTCGGAGGCATACAAAAGCATAAAATCGTACTCGCTTTTTTTGCACAACAACTTGATAAATTCGTTAATAAACGTGTTGAAATACAAATTAGTCAACGAATCTATCAAAATTGCAATCAGCGGTTTTTCGTCTTTGTGCATTTTCTGTGCGACGTGATTGGGCATATAACCGAGTTCTATGGCTTTTTTTCTGACTTTCGCCTTAGTTTCGTCCGAAACGTCATCCATATCGCGCAATGCGTGCGAAACGGTATTTATGGAAATATTCAATTCGGAAGCGATTTGTTTAAGACTTACGTTTTTAAGGCTCATATATTTATTCTCATTTTATAACGTCACCCGTTATCGGGTCGAATACGAACAAATCGTCGGCTGAAAAGCTAACGGCAACTTTATCGTTTTGACCGAGCTTATCTTTCGCATCGATTTTACCTATCATATTTTTACCGCAGAATTCGAAATAAACGTTGTACTCACCGCCTAAAAGCTCTGTAAGCTCCGGCTGCACGATATATGCACCCTTATAGGTTTTACCCTCTTCCGCTTTCTCAATCTTTATTCTTTCGGGACGGATTCCTACGAATACTTTTCTGTTGTTCTCTTTATAGGCTTTCAGCGCTGCAAATTTTTCCGCCGCAACCGTGCGTTCATGAAGCCAAGGGTCTTCCTCGGCTTTCT
>CANPBT010000017.1 GCA_947572415.1 uncultured Clostridia bacterium
CGAAAAAAAGTACAGAAAAGGCACAGCTTAACGCTATGCCTAAATCTTTTTATTCCCTATGGGAATTACCGTAAGCCGCCCGTTTTATTTTGCTTCGTGCGGGCGCGCGCGGCGAATAATTCTATTGACAAATTTCGCGTAATATAGTATCATTGTTCTGTAAAAATGGAAAATTATCGGCTTTGTGATGTATTTACGGGGCGGAGGTACTCATTTATGATTAAAAAACGTATTTTATGGGGCGCGTTTGCGACTGTTCTCACAGCCGCGCTGGTGGTAATTATTGCCGTTTATTCGGCATTTACGTCCTCGCATATTTTCAACGAGAGCGCAAATCACCTCTATGAAATTTACAATCAGGTGAATATTACCTTTTCGTCGATGGTCAGCAGAAACTGGAACGTGTTGCACGGCTGGTCAAACTACATAGAGGAAAAGTCTGACAACGACGTTCAGGCTATAACCGATTTTATAGAAAAACGCAAAGAGGACTGGGGCTTCACCAACTTCTATTTCATTAACAAGGACGGGGTCGGCAAGCTCACCAAGGACGGAACGAGGTCTTTGGATATTTCCCCCGAGGACAGGGAGCGCATGCAGCAGGGCGACGTCGTGCTCGAGGGCAAGCGCGGCGGCGACGTGCCCATAACGCTGTTTACCATAAGTGTCGACGACCCCGAGCAGACATATATATACGACGGGTTCGAGTATATAGCAATGGGCATTACTTTCGACAGGGAAGATATGACCAAAACGCTGGATATAAACGCTTTCGACGGCGCCGGTCGCTGTTACATAACCGATGCTGCGGGTAACGTGCTGATGACCTCGGAGTCGAATGAAAATGACGACGCGCACCATATCGACAACTTTCTCGACCATCTCATGGAAGGAAATGATACCGTGTTTACGGGTATGACGCTCGAAGAAATCGCCGCCGGGCTGAAAAACGGAAAAAAGGGCGAAACGCTTTTCAAAATCCACGGCGTGGAGTATTATCTTTCCTATCAGCCGATAGAAACGGCGGAAGGCAAGTCGCTAAACGATTGGATGATGCTGGGCGTCGTCCCGTCGGAAACGCTCAACCAGAGTATGGACGAGTTCCGTACAATTACCATGGTAGTTATGTCGGGCATTTTCATTCTGCTTGCGGCGGCGGTCGTGACGGTGGTATTCGTAGTTTACAGCCGCAACGTAAAGGAACAGCAAATCAAGCTCAAATCCCGCGACAACCTTTTCGACCTTTTAACCCGCAACACAAACGACGTGTTCATACTGTTTTCGCCCGATAACTTCAAATCAGAATACGTAAGTCCGAACATAGACAGAATACTCGGTATAAACTCCGAACTCGTTGTCAACGACGTGAGGAATATTCTGGATACCGCGGTAAACAAACCTACCAAATTCACCAGCGCGGGGATAAAGCGGTTACAGCAGGGCTGCACCTGGGAGTCGGAGCTACAGCTGAGGAATAATTCCACCGGCGACGAGTACTGGTTCAAGCTGATGCTTTACCGCTCTGTATTCAACGGCGAGGACAGCTTCGTCATGATGCTTTCCGACAGAACCAAAGAGCAGAGCATGAACGTCAAACTCGAGCAGGCTTTGGGCGTGGCCAAGGCGGCAAACAGCGCGAAGAGCAACTTCCTTTCGAACATGTCGCACGATATCCGCACCCCGATGAACGCGATTATCGGCTTTGCCACGCTGATTGCAAAGGATGCGTACAAACCCGAAAAGGTCCTCGAATACGTGCGCAAAATCACCTATTCGAGCCAGCACCTTTTGGGACTCATAAACGATATACTCGATATGAGCAAGATAGAGAGCGGCAAAACCTCGCTCAATATGGTCGAGTTCAGGCTATCCGATTTCCTCGAAGAGCTGTACTCTATGATGAACGCGCAGGCGAAAGCGAAAGGACAGTCGTTTGAAATACACACCAAGGGCAGCCTGCCCGACGTCGTGCTGGGCGACAAGCTCCGCTTGAATCAGATAATGATTAACCTTATGTCAAACGCAATCAAGTACACTCAGGAAAACGGCGAAATCACTATCGGCGTCGAAGCGCTCGAACAGAATATTCACAACCACGCGCACATAAAATTTTACGTACAGGATAACGGCATGGGCATGAGTCCCGAGTTCGTCAAAACCATATTCGATCCGTTCACGCGCGAGGAAACCACGATTACCAACAAAATTCAGGGTACGGGGCTCGGTATGGCGATAACCAAAAACATAGTCGAGCTTATGGGCGGAACAATTTCCGTAGAAAGCGAGCCTGGCAAAGGCAGCACCTTCACCGTCGAGCTCGAACTGTCCACCGTGGAAACCGACGAGGACGAAAATTTCTGGATTAACCACAACATAACCCGCGCGCTCGTCGTCGACGACGAGGAGTATATCTGCAAGGATATCCAGTCGCTTATGGAGGGCACCGGGGTTGAAATATCATACGCGCTCAACGGGTTCAGGGCGGTTGAAATGGTCAACGAGGCGTGCGATAAGAATAAGGATTTCAATATCGTGCTTCTCGACTGGAAAATGCCCGAACTCAACGGCATAGAAACGGCCAAGCTTATCCGTAAAAAAGTCGGCAAGGACGTGCCCATACTCGTACTCACATCCTATGATTTCAGTGATATCGAGGCGGAGGCGAAGGAAGCGGGCATTGACTTCTTCCTTGCAAAGCCTTTCTTCGCGTCTAATTTCCGTCGTGCCGTGGCGCAGCTTAAAGAAGACGACAAAGTTGAAAATATAATCGCCAAAGAAGAGGCGAAAACGGATATTTCCATCGCGGGGCTGAAAGTGCTTGCGGCGGAGGATAACGAAATCAACGCCGAAATACTCGTCGACCTTTTGGAAATGGAGGACGTCAGCTGCGACATCGCCGTCAACGGCAAAGAGGCGCTTGACAAATTCACGTCGAGTAAGCCCGGTACTTACGATATAATTTTAATGGACGTGCAAATGCCGGTTATGAACGGGCACGAGGCAACGCGCGCAATCCGCGCGAGCTCGCACCCCGAAGCAAAGACGGTGCCCATACTCGCAATGACGGCCAACGCGTTCGACGACGACGTGAAAATGGCGCTCGACGCGGGTATGAACGCGCATATGGCAAAGCCCGTCGATATTGAAAAACTGAAAGAAATGATTGCAAGCTTCAGAAAAAAGGATAATTAAGGAATTTTTATGAGCGACAAGAAAAAGATTTTAATTGTAGACGACTCGGAAATGAACCGCGCGCTGCTTACCGATATGCTCGAGGACGACTACGAAATTCTGGAAGCGGAAAACGGACTCGAAGCGACGCAGATTCTGCACGCGCACGAGCTGGATATATGCATTGTGCTTCTTGATATCGTAATGCCCGTAATGGACGGCTTCGAAACGCTCGCCATGATGAACAAAAAGGGATGGATAAAGAGCATACCCGTAATAATGATATCCGCCGAAACCGCGTCCACGTATATGGACCGCGCGTACGGGTTGGGCGCCGTCGATTACATATCGAGGCCGTTCGACGAGCGCACCGTCCGTCACCGCGTTGACAGCAACGTCATTCTCGGCGAAAAACAGCGCGAGCTTTCCTCGCGCCTTACCGAGCAGATTTACGAAAAAGAGAAAGACAACCGTCTTATGATAGAAATTCTTTCTCATATAGTCGAGTTCCGTAACGGCGAAAGCGGTTTGCACGTTCTGCACGTGCACGCAATAACCGAATTCCTTTTAAAGGAGTTGCGCAAAAAAACAGACAAATATTCGATAAACCAAAAGGATATTTCGCTTATATGCAACGCTTCGGCGCTGCACGACGTCGGTAAAATTTCCATACCGTCGGAGGTTTTAAACAAGCCCGGCAGGCTTACCCCCGAGGAGTTCGAGCAAATGAAGCTGCACACCGTCGAGGGTGCGAAAATGCTCAAAGACATTCCTATGCGCTCTGACGAGCCGCTCATTAAAATCGCATATCAGATTTGCCGCTGGCACCACGAAAGGTACGACGGCCGCGGCTACCCCGACGGGCTTAAAGGTGAGGAAATCCCCATTGCGGCGCAGGTGGTCGCCCTCGCGGACGTATACGACGCGCTCACCAGTAAGCGCGTGTACAAACCCGCGTTTCCGCCCGAAAAGGCTGTCGAAATGATTTTGAACGGCGAGTGCGGCGCGTTCAACCCCCTGCTTTTGGAGTGCCTTAAAGACTCCGCCGATACGTTAAAGCATGAGCTGACGGTTATATCTTTGGGCAACGCCGCCGATAAGGAAATACAGAGCACGGTAGCGCACACGCTGAAAACTGACGGTGCGGACGTATCCAACAGGACTATACGCCTTCTGGAGCACGAAAGAATGAAATCCAAGATTCTCTCCGACCTTTCGAGGGAAATTATGTTCGAGTACAACTGCTCGCCCGAAATTATCACGCTTTCGGAGTGGGGCGCGGATTACCTCGGTATGCCCGTCACTATAGTCAACCCCGCGGAGGACGCATTCGGTACGGAGGTGTTCAAGCCCAAGGATTTCGCCCGGCTTCTGGAAAAAATGAAAAACACCTCGGCGGAAAATCCCGGCGTTATGGAAAAATATATGCTGAACATAAAGGGTGAAAAGACGTGGTGCAAGGTTATCGCCAAAACTATGTGGTCGGATACCGAACCTCCCGAGTACGAGGGCGCAATCGGCAAAATCGTGGATATCAACGACGAAACCGAGGAAATGAAGAGTCTGGAGCTGAAAGCCAACCTCGACGCGGCTACGGGGCTTTTGAATCACGCGGCGGCCAAGGAGCGTATTACTAAATATCTCGAAGGCGCAAACGTCGGAAAATACGCGTTCGTCTTCTTCGATTTAGACGACTTCAAGCAGGCTAACGACGTTTACGGACATAAATTCGGCGACGAGGTTCTAGCGCACGTCGCAAAGACAATCAAGAAAAATACCCGTAGCTCGGATATATCGGCGAGAATGGGCGGCGACGAATTTATAATCTTTATGTGTTACAGGGGTACGATTGAGGGGCAGATAAAGCGCATCTTCAACGCGCTTACCGGCTACTATAAGGAATTCCCCATAAAGGTAAGCATGGGCGTGGCGCTGGGCGACGGCAGCCTGCGCGACTACGAAACGCTTTTCGAAATGGCGGATAAGGCGGCGTACCACATAAAGCACAACCACAAAGGCAAAAATTCTTACTGCTTCTACGACGATTCGCTTGCGGATATCAACACGGGCAGAAACACTTAAACAGGCTTATTTTAAAACCGCGGCGCGATTAAATCGCGCCGCGGTTTTTGTTATTTTTTAACATATGCAAATTATTTTACGCGGGCTGCAAATTTAATTGACATAAGGGGCGCGCGTATATATAATCATTTTTGTTTTGGGTTTAGTTTTATTAAACTTTTGGTTTAAATTTGCTAACCGTCAAGTAAAAGTAAACTTTTTGTTTAGTGGTGAGAGTATGGAGATAGGTAACAAGATTAAACGTTTAAGATTACAACTCAATTTATCGCAGGCGGAGCTTGCCGACCGGTGCGAGCTTACCAAAGGCTACATATCCCAGCTTGAAAACGATTTGACGTCGCCGTCGATATCCACGCTTCGCGATATTTTAGCGGCGCTCGGCACCGACCTTGCCGAGTTTTTCAAGCGCGAGGACGACGCGCGCATAGTGTTTTCCGCCGACGACTTTATCGAAAAACACGAAAACGGAATGCTGTTGAAGTGGATTATCCCCAACGCGCAGAAAAACGAAATGGAGCCTGTTCTGGTCGAACTTTTATCGGGCGCGTCCACCTCCGACGATTTCCCTCACGAGGGGGAGGAGTTCGGTTACGTGCTCGACGGGAAAATATGTATCGAGCTCGGCAAAAACAAATACGTCTGCAAAAAGGGCGAGGCGTTTTATTACACCGCGGACAAGACGCATAAAATCATAAACAACTCCAAAAGCAGCGCAAGGTTTTTATGGGTATCCACCCCGCCGAATTTTTAAGTCCGTGACACTTCCTTAAAAAGGAATAAATATAAGGAGCACACAAATGGGAAAAAGCGAAAACATTATCGAATTAATCGACGTAAGAAAGGTGTTCGACGACGAAACGGTCGCCGTCGATTGTTTTAATCTGCAGGTAAAAAAGGGGGAGTTCGTCACCTTCCTCGGCCCGTCGGGCTGCGGCAAAACCACCACGCTCAGAATGATAGCGGGCTTCGATATCCCCACTTCGGGAAAAATTTTACTAAACGGCGAGGATATAAGCCGACTTCCGCCAAACAAACGCCCCGTCAATACCGTATTCCAGAAATACGCGCTTTTCCCTCATCTCAACGTATACGAAAACGTGGCTTTCGGGCTGCGCCTTAAAAGAGTGTCCGAAGAGCGCGTCGACCGCAATGGTAAAACGGTCACTAAATTTATCCGTCTCGGCAAATCCGAAATCGACAGAAAGGTGAAAAAAGCGCTTGAAATAGTGGATTTGGAGGGCTTTGAAAAACGAAGCGTATCCACGCTTTCGGGCGGGCAGCAGCAGCGTATCGCCATTGCCCGCGCTATCGTAAACGAGCCCGAAATTCTTTTATTGGACGAGCCTTTGGGCGCGCTCGATTTAAAAATGCGCAAGGAAATGCAGGTCGAGCTCAAAAATATGCATAAAAAGCTCGGCATTACCTTTATCTACGTCACGCACGACCAGGAAGAGGCGCTTACGATGTCGGATAAAATCGTCGTAATAAACGACGGCGAAATTCAGCAGACGGGCACGCCCACCGAAATATACAACGAGCCTTTAAACACTTTCGTCGCCGACTTTATCGGCGAAAGCAACATCTTCAACGGCGCGGTCGTGGGCAAGCTTAAAGTCAAGTTCTGCGGCGCAACCTTCGACTGTCTCGACGACTACGAAATCAACCAGCTTGTCGACGTCGTCGTCCGCCCCGAGGATATAAGGATATGCAAGCCGGGCGAGGGTCAGCTTACGGGCAGGGTAATATCCTCCGTGTTCAAGGGCGTGCACTACGAAATAACCGTCCAGATAGGCAAATTCGAAATAATTATCCAGAGCACGTCCGACGCGCCCGTCGGCGGCACGATAGGGCTCAGAATAGAGCCGGACGGAATTCACCTTATGGAAAAGGTGTATACGGTCAACAAGTACGACGGCGTTATAACCAAAAACAATACCGTAGAGTTCGGCGACGGCAATTTCGAGTGCGATTTGACCAAATTGTACAAGGGCTCGCATATAGACGAAGAGGGTTACCTCGTCACGGCGGAGGGTGAAAAGAAAGATTTAACGGGCGTCGAAGTCAACGTCGAGGTCGCGCCGTCGGATATATCCATGACCGACGATTTGAACGCGGGCGGCGCAAAGGGCAATATCATTTCTATGATATACAAGGGCGACCACTACCGCTACATTGTCAGGACGGAGGAAAACGAGGAGGACTACGTGCTGTCCTGCCCCGATATGTGGAACACGGGCGACCTTGTCGGCGTGGTAATCGCAAAGGACAAAATAAAGCTTGCGTTAAAGCCCGCGGAGGAGGAAAAGTAAATGGTTCTGCGTTTCAACAG
The DNA here is from genome assembly GCA_947572415.1 of uncultured Clostridia bacterium. Lineage (GTDB taxonomy): Bacteria > Bacillota > Clostridia > Christensenellales > Borkfalkiaceae > Coproplasma. The sequence goes on from CANPBT010000017.1 coordinate 7,583, forward strand.
AAAGCAGCTGTGCATACCTTACGCGGTATTCCTCGTGCTGTTCGTTATTGTCCCTCTCTTCGTGATTGCATACTATGCGTTCACGGACGGGCAGGGCAAACTTTCATTCGAAAATTTCGAAAACTTTTTCCTCAACACCAACACGCTCGGCACGCTTTTGTACAGCTTCGCGCTGGCAATCGTAACGACGTTCGTATGTCTTTTAATCGCTTACCCCACGGCATATATCCTCGCGAGGAGCAATTTCAGGAAAAAGCACGTTCTGTTAATGCTGTTCGTGCTGCCTATGTGGATAAACTTCACGCTCAGGATAACCGCGCTTAAAGAAATACTATCCGCGCTGGAAGGCAATATCTCGGCGTACCCCTTTCTGAATTCGGTAATAGGTATGTCGTACGACTTTCTGCCGTTTATGATACTTCCGCTGTATACCTCGCTTTTAAAGCTCGATAAAAGCCTTCTTGAAGCGGCGGCGGATTTGGGCGGAAACAAATTCACAGTGTTTTTACGGGTCACGCTGCCTCTTTCGGTGCCAGGTATAATTTCGGGCGTCACAATGGTTTTGTTGCCCTCTATGACCAACTACGTCGTTTTGGATATGCTCTACAACAGCACGTACATAATGGGCAGCCTGATAGGCAGTTATTTCAGCGCGTACGACTGGAATAACGGCTCTATGATAGCGCTTATTCTTCTTGCAATAATCTTTGTGGTTACGCTCGTTACCGACCGTTTCAGCGACAAGGACACGGCGAACAGGGGGGCGGTATTATGAAAAGAATTTTCTGTTACGCCTGGCTGGGCATTGTGCTTGCGCTTACCTACATACCCGTGCTCGTGCTCGCGGTATATTCGTTTACCGACGCTTCTATGGTCGGCGCGGGCATAAGCGGGTTTTCGTTCGACAACTATCTCAATCTTTTCCGCAACGACGAGCTTCGTGCGATGATATTCGGCACGGTATTGCTTGCTTTCGTGTGCGCGGCGATTTCCACCGTGCTCGCAACCTTCGGCGCGATAGGTTCGTTTTACTCCAAAAAGCTTACAAAATCGCTTATAGACACGGCGAACCGCGTGCCCGTGGTAAACGCCGATATAGTTACGGGCTTTTCAATCTGCATTCTTTTAATAGTTATTCTTCGTATAAGCAAGGATACGTTTATCCCGCTCGGCATAGGTCACGTGGTGCTTACGGCGCCTTTCGTGTATCTGTCGATTATACCCAAGCTCAGACAAATGGACGGCAGCCTTTACGAAGCCGCGCTCGATTTGGGCGCAACACCCGCGCAGGCGCTTTTCAAAGTGGTTTTACCCCAGCTTATCCCCGGCATATTATCGGGCTTTATGCTCGCGGTGACGCTCTCGCTCGACGATTATTTCATAACAACCTATACAAAACCGTCCACGTTCGACACGATAAGCACCTACGTTGTCAACGCGACGAAAGGCAGCCAGACGGAGGTAAAAACCGCGCTTTGGGCGCTTTCCACACTGATATTCGTTATCGTAGTAGTTGTCGTCGTGCTTATGAACGTGCTTTCGGATAAGAAGAGGAGGGGCGCAAGATGAAAAGATTTATCGCATTGACCGCCGCCGCGGTCTGCGCCGCTTGCTCGTTTTCGTTTGCGGGGTGCGCAGAAAACTCGCGCGAGGTCGTCCTCAGGGTGTGCAGCTGGGAGGAATATATCGACCTCGGCGGCTGGGACGATGACGAGCTTATCGATATCGACAACCCGTTCGGCGAAAGCGAGGGGATATTCGGCGAAAACTCTATGGTGGACGACTTCACAGAATGGTTCAACTCAAACCACGACTATAAAGTTAAGGTCGAGTATTCGACGTTCGGCACCAACGAGGATCTGTACAACAGGCTCAGCCTCGGCGACGAATACGATTTGGTATGCCCGTCCGATTATCTTTTGATGAAGCTTATAGCGGAGGGCAAGGTCGAAAAATATTCCGAAAACTTCCGCACGGGCGAGCATGCGTATTACGGCGAGTACGTTTCGCCGTACATTGACGGCATATTCGAAAAATACGGCTGGAACGAGTACGCCGCGGGATATATGTGGGGCACGACCGGGCTTGTGTATAACCCCGACCGCATTTCCGACGAAAAGGACGTTGCCAGCTGGAATATGCTTCTGAACGAGGAATATAAGCGTCAGGTAACCATTAAGGACAACGTACGGGACGCATACTTTGCCACACTCGGCATAATCAACAGCGAAAAACTGTTATCGGGCGGGTTTTCCGAAAACGAATTGAGCGATATTATGAACGACACCGACGGCGCGACGATAGAAAAAGCGCAGGAGGTTTTGAAAAATATCAAGGAAAACGTGTATTCCTTCGAAACGGACGCGGGCAAGTCGGATATGGTTACGGGCAAGGTTATAGCAAACTATCAGTGGTCGGGCGACGCGGTGTATATTATGGACGAAGCCGAAACCGACGCCAGCGAAACCGAGCTGTGGTATTCGGTGCCCGAGGAGTGTGCAAACCTATGGTTCGACGGCTGGGTTATGCTTAAAGACAGCATAAAGGGCGACGAACGCAGAAAGGAGGCGGCGGAAGCCTTCGTCAACTTTTTATCCCGCCCCGATAACGCCGTGCGCAATATGTACTATATAGGTTACACCTCGGCCGTCGCGGGGCAGACCGTTTTCGACTATATGGAGTGGAACTACGGCGCGGAGGACGACGCGGAAATTTACGAATACGATTTGAGCTATTTCTTCGGCGACGGCGAATTTGTCGTAGAAGCCGACGCGGCAAATTTCGGATTCGGGGAAGACGGCGTATCGATTAACCGCGGCAGACAGCTGTTCGCGCAGTACCCGCCCGAAGAGGTAATAAAAAGAAGCGTCGTAATGCTCGATTTCGGCGATAAGCTCGGCGAAATAAACCTGATGTGGATAAACGTGCGCTGCCTTGACGTAAAGGATATTCCCGTCGCCGCGGTATGCGTTACCGCCGCAATAATAATAGCGGTTGCCGCTGGCGCGCTTTTATACGCGTTCAGATATAAGCTGTTCATAAAAGACCGCAAAAATAATCCAAGTTAAATTAATTGCGCCCGTCGGTTTGTCGACGGGCGCAATTATTCAAACGCTTGACAAAGCGGGGGAGCGGGATTTATAATTTAATAAAACTGACAGGCAGGTAATACAAAGCTATGAGGTACGTTAATCCGATAATTCAATCCGATTATTCCGACCCGGATATTATCCGCGTCGGCGAGCATTTTTATATGGTCGCTTCGAGCTTCAACCACGTGCCGGGGGTGCCCGTGCTTCAATCCGAAAACCTTGTCGAGTGGCGGCTTGTAAACTACGTTTTGCCCTCGCTTCCGTTTGAAAAATTCGACGGGGTGCGGCACGGCGACGGTGTGTGGGCGCCGTCGTTACGGTACCGCAACGGAAAATTTTATTGCCTTATTTCATTCCCCGACGAGGGCGTGTACGTTTCCGAAACGGTCGACCCTTGCGGCAAATGGTCGCCGCTTCGCCCGCTTATAGAAAGGGCTGGGCTGAAATCGCCTTGTCCCGTCTGGTCCGACGGCAAGTGCTATATCGTATTCGGCTTCGACAGAAGCCGCACGGGCTTTTCTTCCAAGCTCGCCGTGGTCGAGGCTGACGAAAATCTCACCCGCGCGGGCGAAGAATTTACGTTTGTTTACGACGGGCGCGACCTCGCCCCCGAAACGGATAATCCCAAAATATACCGTCGCGGAAATTACTTTTACATACTTGCCTCGGCGGGCGGCGCGGAAACGGGCTGGCAGGTTGCGTTGCGTTCGGCGAACATATTCGGGCCCTATCTGACTAAAGTAATCCTCATGCAGGGCGATACCGACGTAAACGGCCCGCACGGCGGCGCGCTCGTCGACCTCGACGACGCGGGCGAAAAATGGGCGTATGTCCATTACAGCGATATGGGCGCGTACGGCAAGGTTTTGCATTTACAGCCCGCAATATGGCGGGACGACTGGGTTTTATGCGGCAAAACCGACGGCGAGCAGGCGGGCGTACCCGTAGCCGCGGGCGATTATCCCGTGGATATTTCAACCGACTATGCAATCGACCCGAGCGACGAATTCGAGGGCGAAAGGCTTTCGCCCGTATGGCAGACCCCCGCAAACCCCGTTAACGAATGGTACGATTTCAAACGAGGACTCAAACTCAATTGCACATATTACGGGGGCAATTCGCTTTCGGATATGCCTCAGTTATTTTTGCAGAAGGTTGCCTACCTCAATTTCTCGGTAAAAACCAAGTGCAGGCTCAACCTTATAAACGACGGCGACGAAGTGGGCTTCGTCGTATTCGGCAAGGCATATTCCTATATCTGCGTAGTCCGCCGCGACGGGCGAAACTATCTTGAAATACGCAAGGGCGAAATCGGCGGCGAATCCGACGAAACGCTCTGCCAGAGCCAGCCGTACGACGAAACGTACGTAACCTTTCAGGCTTCGGCAAAGTACGAGCGGCGTAACAGGCTCACGTACAAATTCACTTTCGGCGGCAGCGCGTTTACGCACAAGTTCTACGCGGAGCGCGGGGCGGGTACGGGCGCAAAGATAGGCATATATGCCAGAGCGAACGGACTTTCAAAGGGTAGCGGCACGTTCAAATTCTTCCGCGTGGTCTGCACCGACAACAGAGTAAACAAGGCCTGACGCAGATTTGAAACGCTGACACTGCGGAGTTTTTTGGGTAAATTGCCCGAAAGCAATTCAAAAGTTACGTATGTAAAGCCGACGTTTCTTGCCATTTTTCGCCCCTTGCGGTATAATAAACAAAAACATGCGGAGGTACGGCAATGACTACCGGCGAAAAAATAGCTCAATGCAGAAAAAACAAGGGCATGACGCAGGAGCAGCTTGCGGAAATGCTCGGGGTTACACGGCAGGCGGTTTCGCGCTGGGAGGGGGATATCGCCTTTCCCGAAACGGATAATCTCACTAAAATGGCGAAGCTGTTTTCGGTCAGCGTTGACTGGCTGTTGAATTACGAAGCAGCGCCCGACGACGGGCGGGCACGGGTAAGCTTCGGCACGTTAAATAAAAGCTTCGATATAAAGGATTTTTATTTCGAGTTCAAAAGCAAAACTCACATAGGCGGGCTGCCTCTCGTACACGTAAATATAGGGCTCGGCAGGGTGGCTAAGGGCGTGTTCTCATTCGGGCTCGTCGCCGCGGGCATATTTTCGTTCGGACTCGTCGCTGCGGGGCTGTTCGCTTTCGGCGCGCTCGGGCTGGGTTTTCTTGTATTCGCTTCTGTTGCGCTGGGCGCCGTATCCTTCGGCGGAGTAGCTATCGGCATAATCGCGCTCGGCGGGCTTGCAATAGGGCTGTATTCCATGGGCGGCTGCGCGATAGGCGCGTTTGCCGTCGGTGGCTATGCAAACGGAAGCATAGTTGCAATAGGCGACGTCGCCGTCGGCGGAATAGCCGTGGGCGATTCCAGCGCGGACGGAAGTATTATTTCAGTGCTCAAAGCCGATTACTTAATTATGAAAGACGAGCTTTTCAAAGAGTTTTCAAAAATCCCGAAAGGTTGGTCGCTGTTCACCTCGTGGTGCAGGGGGCTTGCAAACGCCTTTATGACGAATTAGTTTTACATATACGCACGCTGCGCGGGGCTTCCCCAAAGGGGAAGCCTACAATAAGGAAAAGCCTTCCCCTTTGGGGAAGGTGGCTGCGAAGCAGACGGATGAGGTAAAATATTTTCAAATTTTTTAAAAAAGTCTGTAAAAACGCTTGCTCGTTACGCAGCGTAATATTGTAAAGTGAGTGCAAAGGAGGTAAGTATGTCATATTCCACGGGCGAAATTGCCGAACTTTGCGGCGTCACGGTGCGCACGGTGCAGTATTACGACAGGGCAGGGCTTTTAAAGCCCGAAAGCTTTTCGGAGGGCGGTCGGCGCGAATACGGCGAAAACGGACTTAAAACCTTGCAGATTATCTGTATGTATAAGCAGCTGGGTTTAAGCCTTGCGGAAATCAAAGAGGTTATTTCCAACGAGGGCAATTCGAAAAAAATTCTTTTATCCGTCTTAGCCGAACGTGAGAGGACGCTCGACGAAGAGATTAAACGAAAACTTTCCGCGCGCGACAGCATAAAAGCTATCCGTGGCTATCTTTCGGAAGGCGCGGCAATGCCCAAAAATACTTTTTTTGACGTACGCACTATTATGAAGGGTAAAAGAAAGCAGATAGCAACTTACGTTGCAATGTGCGTTGTAGGCGTTATTGCGGACGCGATAATTATCACGACCGCGGTACTGTGGGGAATAAAAGGTTGGTGGATACCGTTTGCGGTAGGAATGCCGTGTACGTTAGCGCTAATCGCGGCTATGGTTGCGGTTGCGTACAGAAATTTAGCGTACGTGTGCTGCGAGTGCGGAAAAAAGTTCCGCCCCAAATTTTTTGAATTTTTCTTTTCAAAACATACGCCTAAAACGCGTAAACTGACCTGCCCGCACTGCGGGGTAAAAAACTTCCATACGGAAACTTATTCTGATTAATAATAAGCCCCTTACCCGGTAAGGGGCTTATTAAATTTTATCCGTTTTGTTCATATAAAAACAATTGCTTTTTGCGCCGCAAGTAGTATAATAGTATGCGCTATGTTACAGATTTTTTTGAAAGTGTTTTTGATAATGGCGGTGCTGTTCGCGTTTGCCATACCCGGGTTTGCGCTTAAAAAACTCAAAATGCTGGGCGAAGGCTCGCTGCTTGCGCTCAGCAATATATTGCTTTATGTATGTCAGCCAGCGCTGGTCATAAAGGCTTTCTGCGTGTTCACAAAGGAGCAGGAGGAGGCGGTGTATTCGCTCGGAATGCTCAACCTGCTTGCGGATTTCGGGGTTACCGCAGCAATATCGCTTATCGCCGTTTTGCTCGTTTTCGGTATAGCAAAGCTTGTTTTTATAAAAAACCGCGATAAAAAAGCCGCAGACGTCTACACGTATGCGGCGATATTCTCCAACAACGGTTTTCTGGGCGTGCCGTTTATAGAAATGTTTACCGACGGCAATCCGCTTGCCGTTATGTACATAATGGTTTTCAATATCGTGTTCAATTTTTTAAGCTGGACGCTCGGCGTCGTGCTTATCACGGGCAACGTAAAGGATATCAGCGTGAAAAAGCTGCTTTTAAACCCCACGATAATCGCCTGTTTTATCGGGCTTATTCTGTTTTTCGTACCGCAAATCAATTTCTTTGCGGTCGACGGGCTCGAAGTTTTAAGTATGCTTCCGCAGTATATCGCTTATATGACCGCGCCGCTTTCTATGATAATAGTGGGCATAAGGATTGCGGAGTCCTCTCCCAAATCGCTTTTCTTAAAAAAGGGAGTATACGCGGCAGGCGGGCTGCGCCTTATCGTGTCGCCCTTTCTCACCCTTGCGGTAAGCGTGCTTTTCTGCCTTATGGTCGGCGGCTCGGCGGGCGCGCTTACGGGCGCGCGGCAGTACGTTTTCCTCGCCCCGGTAATCGCCATGGCAATGTCGCCGGCGGCCTCCGTAGTGGCAATGGCGGAGCGCTTTGACGGTGATAAGGAGGCGGCGACTTCGGTTTTCGTCACAAATACCTTAATAGGCGTCGTCGTTATCCCGTTTATAATGATGGCGGTTATGGCAAGCTGGGGCGCCTTTGCGGGTTAACCCAAAAGCTCTATTTCCGAAAGCTCGTCCACGCGCATTATTTTTATGCACTTAGTACCTTTTTTGTAGGAAAACTCGAACTTTATCCATTCGTCGTCGGCGTCGAGTACGGTAATTTCGCCGTAAACCGCAAGCCTGCATTTCTTGCCTACGAGCTCGTTTATGATTTTTGACATATCTTTATCCTTTTCATATTTTTTCAGGCGGCGTTTAAGTCGCCTTATTTTGTTTTTATATTTCTTTACGCCGCTTTCGGATATCGCCAGACCCAAAGCCATTGCAAGCGGCAACATACAGATAAGCCACCACCAGTCGCCCATATCAGCCTCCGCAGCGGTTATTCAAATCCGCTTTTTCGTAAACCGGGCAGTCAAGCTCCTCGCAGTATTCGCCGCAGTCCTTGTAGCCGCACGCTTCGAAAAACCCCGCCGCGCCCTCGTAAGGCAGGCAGTACGCCTTTGTCGCGCCCGCTTCTTTGAGCTTCATTTCCGCGGAGTACAGCAAAAACTTGCCGAAGCCTTTCCCGCGGGAGGAGGGGGACAGGTATATTTCGCGCACGTCGCCGAAGCCCTCTTTGAAGTTCCATTCGTTGTCGATATCGTCGATTTGATACACGACGAACCCGACGAAACTTTCGCCGTCCTTTAAAAGGTCGACGCCGATGAGCCCGGATAAGAGGTCGGGGATAATATATTCGTCCACGAGGTGATTCACGTCGTCGTCGCAACCGAGCTCGGCATAGTAATCAGTGAAAAGTTTTTTAAATACGCTTTGCGTTTGGTCGCAAAGAGGGGTAGCGTGTACCATATAAACACCTTTAAAATGCAAAATAAGCGAGAGCATAACAAACTCTCGCTTTGATTTTTATTCTGCGACGGGATAAACGCAAACCTGTTTTCCGTCTCTGCCCAGTCTTTCAAACCTGACCGTTCCGTCGACGAGCGCGAAAAGCGTATCGTCTTTGCCCATGGCAACGCCTACGCCGGCCTTGAATTTGGAGCCGCGCTGTCTTACGAGAATGTTACCGGCAAGCACGAACTGCCCGTCCGCACGTTTGACGCCCAGCATTTTGGGGTTGCTGTCTCTGCCGTTGTGCGAAGAACCGGTACCTTTTTTATGGGCGAATAAACGTAAAAATAACATTATTTTATTCCTCCTGAATTTAGTTAGCCTCAGCGGTAGCTGCGGCTTCTTTCTTGGCGGCCTTCTTTGCGGCGGGTGCGCCTATTGCCGTTACTTTAACCTGTGTGAAAGGCTGTCTGTGGCCCTGCTTCTTTCTTTCGTTCTTCTTGGCTTTGTACTTGAAGACGATAATCTTCTTTTCCTTGCCGTGCGATACGACTTCGCAGGAAACTTTGACGTTTTCAACTTCCTTGCCTGCGGCAATGCCTTTATCGTCGGCAGTGAAAACTGCGGGGAAAACGACTGTTTCGCCTACGGCTGCGTCAAGTTTTTCAACCTTTACAAGGTCGCCTACGGAAACTTTATACTGTTTGCTTCCGTTCTCGAAAATAGCGTACATAAAATTTTACCTCCTCTAACCAGTCTCGCCGGATTGTTACGCGAAAAGCGTTCAGGCAGCGCAAGGGCGCGTTTAAAAAGCCCGTTCCGAGCGGCTCGGATAATACTTTAACATAAACGGTCAAACGGTGTCAAGCGTTTTAAAGCTTGTGCGCATAAAATTTACCATATTGTAGCTTCCCCGTGAGGGGAAGCTTAAAATATTGTATATTTTTAAGTTTATTTAACAAACTCATATAAAAGGGAGTGTTTATATGGAAAACAAATCAAACAGTGAAATCGTTGCCGAAATTTACCGCAACGCGCAGCTTGCGCTTACTTCGATATCGGATATAATAACCGAAGTTGAAGACGGGGATATACGTGAAGAAATAATGCGCCAGCACGAGGAATACGAAAAAATTTGCAGCAAAGCGGCTAAGCTTGCGCTGAACTTCGACCTCGATTTAAAAGGCCCGAGCCCCATCAAAAAAGCGATGATGTGGAGCGCGATTAAAATGGGCACCGCAAACGACAACTCGTCGCAGAACATCGCGCAGATGATGATAAGAGGTACCGTAAACGGCATAACTTCGTTAAAGACCTCTTTGACCGACGGCGAAAAGGTAATGGACGGCGAAGTGAAAAAGCTTTTAACCGAGCTTATAGCAATGGAAGAGGGCTTTGAAAAGAAGCTCAAAAAATTCCTCTGAAAATGAGCCCCTCGGCGATAATCGCCGAGGGGCTTGCGTTATTAAATTATTTTCACCGCGTTTGCGGGTATCTGAATGCTTCCGCAGCGGCAGTTAATCTGCTCTTCGGTGTAGCCCTTGTGCGGCACGCAGTAAATTTCAGCTTCGTCGAGGCGGGCGGCGAGGTCGCGTTTAAGCTCCTCCCAGCGGCACAGCTCGTCGAAGGCGGAGGAGTGCAAATCCACCCTGATTTTACGGTGTCCGTCGTGGTAAAGCCTTAAAAGCCGCGCCCGCAACCCCAAAAGGTTGTATACTGTGGTTTTTATCCTGCCCGTGCCGCAGTGGCGGCAGGGTGTAGTCATTGCCGAAAGCGGGTTCGCGCCCGAGCGCTTTCTTGTAAACTCGACGAGCCCGAATTGAGAAATCGGCGCGACGGTGCACTTCGACGGGTCGCTTTTAAGCGCGCGTTCAAGCTCCTGCACAAGCGCTTTTTTATGCGTGTCGTCAGCCATATCGATAAAATCGACCACGACTATGCCGCCGATATTTCTGAGCCTGACCTGCCTTGCGATTTCCCGCGCGGCAAGAATATTCGTATAGTAAACGGTCTGTTCAAGGTCGTCGTCGCCCGTAAATTTGCCTGTGTTCACGTCTATAACGGTCAGCGCCTCGGTATGCTCGATTACGAGATACGCGCCGTTTTCAAGCCCGACGCGGGGTGAAGTCAGTTCGCGAATCTGTTCGGATACGCCGTAAGCCTCCATAAGCTCGCGCTTGCCTTCGTAGAGTATAACGGGCTTTCTGTTAGCGGGCGGCATAAGCGAAACAAGGTCGCTTATAATCCGTTCAAGCCGTTTCGTGCCGACGATGAATTTATCTATGTCGTAGCTCAGCGTGTCGCGGAATACGCGCATATGCAGGTTCACTTCGGTGTATAATAGCTTGCCGACGGGCGCGCCGGGGACGGATTTCATAACCCCGTCGCTCACGTTGCGCATATACGCAAGCTCGGCTTCCAGCCTCTTCTTCTGCGCATACGGCGCAGCCGTACGCATTACAAGCCCTTCTTCGTCGCTTTTAAGTCGGTTTGCGACGTACAGCATATTTTTACGCAACTCTTCGTCGCGAATTTTTGCGGATACGCCCGTAAAAGGAGTCGTGGGCATGTAAATGAAATATTTCCCGACGAACGAAAAGTTTACGGTGACCCTAGCGCCCTTGTTGCCGACGGGCGCTTTTACGACCTGTACGGCAATTTCGTCGCCGCATTTAAGCTCGGGTAAAGCGGGCGCGCCGCCGACGCCGTCGTACCTCGTCCTGTCGGGCAAAGCGTCGTCCGCGGAAAGGTAACAGTTCCGCTCCAGCCCGCAATCGACGAACGCGGCGTTCATTCCCGGCAGAACGTTCACGACCCGACCTTTATAAATGTTCCCCACGGGTGAAGCGTATTCCTTTTTTTCGAACCCGAACTCGTCTATCTTTCCGTTGATAACGGCGGCAGCCACGTTATATCCGCAATATTCGTCAAAAAAAATCGTCTTTTTTGCCATATCTTCTCCGCGCTGTTTTTTACAATTATATTATATCCGAAAAAAATTATCAATAAAAAAACCGTCCGTATCGGGTTTAATTGACAATTAATGCGTTTATCTATATAATATAAGTAAATAATATATTAAAACCAACCAGGAGAAAATTATGAAATTCGATTTTAAAGGGATAACCGCGGAAGAACTTTCTTTCAAACTCAACCGCGTAAAGCTCAACACTGAAGACAAGCTTGATATCAAGCCCCAGTTTTCGCGCCAGGTGCGCAAGGTTACGGGCAACGATAAGCTGAACTTTATCGCGCTGTCGGTAAAAATCCAGTCGACCGAGGCCGAACCCAAACCTTTCGACATCAACGTAACGCTCGTAGGCGTATTCGAAGTGGAGGTTGCCAACGAAAACGAAGAAAGAACCTTTGTAATAGAGGGCACCAAACTTCTGTACCCGTATCTTCGCGCGGCGGTCACCAACCTTACTGCGGGCGCGTACGTAGCCCCGCTGAACCTGCCCGTAATATCGGGGCCCATCTTCCCCGAGGACAGGGACGTTTTCGCTTTCTCCGTGGATAACAGTAAACTCAATTAAGTATATATTTTGAATAGGGGTTGCTCCGCAACCCCTATTTTTTGTTGCGACGTGGTTAAGGCAGAAATTAACAAAAAAAATTTTTTAAAAAAGTTGTTTCATATTGTTGCATAATTTAAAAGACTATGATAGTATAATGTATAATTATAAACGAATTTTTGAATATTTATAAATATTTCTTATTAATCAAATCAAAAAAACTTATAATTTAAAAGGAGACGGAATTATGAAAACGAGAAAGAAACTGCTTATCGCATTGCTTTCGGCAACATGCATAACGGCGGGCGCGTTCGGGCTTGCCGCCTGCAAGGACAAAACGTCGGACGTTGACCAACGCATAATGGCGGCGTACGAACTGTATGCGGAAGCTGCCGGCGACGGTGCAATGACTTATGAAGAGTGGCTTGCTTCCATTAAAGGTCAGCAGGGCGAACCGGGCAAAGACGGTGCTAACGGTACTAACGGCAAAGACGGCGAGGACGGCAAGGACGGGGTTGACGGCTCAACCTGGCTTTTCGGCGAAGTTGCGCCCGCGTCAACCGCAGGCAAGACGGGCGACTTCTACCTCGATACTAAAACATTCGATATATATTTAAAATCGGCAACCGGCTGGGAGAAAAAGGGCAATATCAAAGGCGCCGACGGTGAAGACGGAGCCGACGGTGAGAACGGAGCCCCCGGTACGCCCGGCGACCCCGGTACACCCGGTGCGCCCGGTGCGCCCGGTATCGACGGCGTTGGTATTGCAAATATCACGCTGACCGGAAACGTGCTTAAAATTTTCTTTACCGACCCCGCAAAAGCGCCCGTTGAGCTCGAACTCCCCGAAGAGCTTTTCCATAAACATAACTACGGCGCTCCGGTTGAATTTATGCCGGCTACTTTTGATAAGGAAGGTATTTCTTATAAGGTGTGTGAAGATGACGGACATGTCGAATTTTTCCAGACGGAGAAGATCGGCACGCTGAGCAATCCCGCGCAGGTTTCGGAAGACGGCGACGTGGTTGTTCCCGGTGAAGATACGGTTTATTTCAAATATACGGCAAAAGCCGACGGCTATCTCCGCGTGGAAACCCCTATTGACGGCTGGAATTATAGTAGCAAATTCTGGGTATACGATACCGAAAAATACGACTCGGAGAATGCGGAGGATTTGTATAACCATGGTGATATAAAAGGTTATACGACGGAGTGCTACCTTAAAGCGGGGGAATCAGCTTACATAAAGGCATACGGCTCGGATTATAAAGTCGAAGATAAGTATCTCATCAACGTAAAACTTTACAAGGACACGGAAACCTATCCTTACGGCGTTACCGTAAAGGGCCCCGACGAAGAAGCGATAGCAAACGCAACTGTAAAGTTGTATACGGGCGTACGTGACGAAAATTATGACTGGACGTATACTGTTGCTTATACCGCAACTACAAATGCAAACGGTAAAGCAGAGTTCAATGTTAAAATGATTAGCTCAAATTATTATATCGAAGTAACCGCGCCCGCGGATACCGATTATATAGGATATACAATCGAAGAAAATTCTAATGAGTATTTGAAACCGTTGACGTTTGTAACAGATACCGAAGTAGAACTGAATAAAAACGTGGATTATAACATAACCGTTGTTTATCCGGACGGGACACCCGTTACAGGCGTTAAAGTAAAATTATCGAATTACAGCAGTTATAATAATATCGGGCTTGAAAAAGACGTTGATGCTTCGGGCAATGTGCACTTCAAAACAGAAGCTTATAGTTATTACGTATTTATCGACAATATCCCCGAAGGCTTTGAGCTTGCTCCAAAAACAAGACTTTCGGATACTACGCAGACTATTACATTACAAAAAGCGCCTCAGACGGTTACCGTTACCAACAATGCCGCTACGGTCAACGCGGTAGTCGGCGAAAGGTATAAAATTTCAAATGAAGCTACCGGTATATATACGCTTACGGTTACAAATGGGTATATCGATACGTTGACGGATAGAGGAAGTTCGGTATTTACCAACGGCGAAGCCGGCTACAAATCCGGTTATACTTTTGAAAAAGACGCAAACAACAAGATTACGAAAATAACTTATAAAACAACATATTATCCCGTAGACTGGGTTTTCACTGTGAGCGAGGCTGCCACTGTCAACTTCAATTATATGCAGATTGAATTCACCAAGGAAGAAGTAGGTAACTCTCTTACGGTAAACGCGTTGGCAAATACCGATTACAAGTTCAATATCGAAGCGGGTAAAACCTATACCGTTACCACCGACAGCGGTAAATATCTGTATACCGTTAAAGTTGACTCGAATTATTCGGCTGTAGTAAGTGCTTCCGGCTTGAACGAGTATAATAAAGAAGAGGGTGATTCCGTTACCGTCGATAGGGTAGATTCCGGCAAGACGGACGGCGACGGCAACCCTATATATAACGAATACGTATTGTCGTTTACGACGACGAGGGCTACGGATTATATCATTGTTTCGCTTGAAAATGCGGGGAATATCACTATAACCGTTACAGACGCTCCCGCAGCTTAAATTTAAACCAGAGGCTTCCCCGCGGGGAAGCCTCTGGTTTTTAAGTTGACATAAGCGGCAAGCTTATATATAATAGTGTAAATAATGCAAACAATATATTAAAAGGTTAGTATGCAAATGAAATTTAAATTTACGGCAATTGCGCTTGCGGCGGCTTTTGCACTCGGCGCGGTCGGCTTAACCGCCTGCGTGGACGGAAAGGACGGCGAGGACGGTAAAGACGGGATAAACGGAGTAGACGGCGCGCCGGGCAAAGACGGCGAGGACGGCGTCGGCATTTCCGACGTTTATATCGATAAGGACGGAAACCTTATCGTAAAATTCACCGACGGCACCGAAAAAAATTGCGGCAAGCTGCCCGACGGGGGCGGAAGCGCTTACGGGGAGCAGTTCCTTTTCAACGAAATAAAGGAAAACGGCGAAGTTACGGGCTATGCGGTAAGAGGCATAGGCAGCATTTCTTCCGCCGATTTAGTCATTCCGTCGCGGTATAACGGCAAACCCGTAACCGAAATAGGCAAAAACGCGTTTTTCGACTGCGACTTTATTAAAAGCGCCTCTATCCCCGACAGCGTGGTTAATATAGCGGACGGGGCTTTCTGGGGGTGCGACGGGCTTGAAAGCGTTACGTTCGGCAACAATGTGCGGACGGTGGGCGAGGTCGCGTTTGCGTACTGTGCTTCGCTGCAAAAGTTAGATTGCCCCGATAGTCTTGATATTATAGGCGAATCTGCGTTTGCCAGCTGTACTTCGCTCGGCGAAATAAAGTTCAACGACGGGCTTAACGAAATAGGCATAAGCGCGTTTACGGGCTGCACCGCGCTTGAAAGCGTAACCATACCCGACAGCGTGGCGACCATAGGGCACGCGCTGTTTATGCAGAGCTTCAACCTCAAAAGCGTAAAGGTGTCCGCAAACGTCACGGCTATACCCGAGTACTGCTTTGCCGAGTGTTCGGCGCTCGAAAGCGTGCAAATAGGCGACAAGGTGGAAAAAATCGGCTACTCCGCGTTTTTCCAGATAGCCGGGCTCAAAACGGTGGTGTTGCCGAAGAGCCTGAAAGAAATCGTAAGCTATGCTTTTTACAAACTCGACAATTTCGAGGGGGTATTTTATAAAGGTACCGCCGAGGAGTGGGGTAATATAAAAATAGGTAAAAACGGCAACGAATTCGGCGACGACGGCAACGACTGGGGCAAGGTGTATTATTACTCCGAAATTCCGCCCGCCGCGGAGGGCAACTATTGGCGATACGTCGACGGCGTGCCGACAAAGTGGTAGGGGTAGCCTCATCACCGCTACGCTTTTCTTCGCGGAGCTTCTCAAACGGCGTAAGGATAAACGCCGTTTTCGGGCACCGCTTGCGCCTTTCATTATGCGCAAGCTCATCTATGTTTTGCAAAACAACGGGTGTCCGTTGTTTTAAGAATGCAAAACTTTGTCCCGAGAGGGGAAGCCTACAATAGGGTTAAAGCATGGGCGAAAAGAGATTGAGCACCGCGTTTGCAAGCGAAGCTATGAAATTCATTTTGAAATTGCTTTCCGTAATCTCGCGCGAAACGGCGAGCGTGTTTTCGAAATCCCGCTTTATGTCGGCAATACACGGCGTTTTATAGAGCACCGCGCCGCATTCGTAATGGTGCACGAGGCTGCGGTAGTCGAGGTTTATCGTGCCGACGAACGCGACGGCGTCGTCGGTCAGCATGCCTTTCGCGTGGATAAACCCCGGCGTGTACTCGTAAATTTTTACGCCCGACTGCAATAAGTGGCGGTAATTCGAGCGGGTCATATTGAAAACTATCTTCTTATCGGGCACGGCGGGGGTGATTATTTTTACGTCGACCCCGCGCATTGCTGCGTTCCTGAGCGCGGAAATAAGCGTGTAGTCGGGTATAAGATACGGCGTGGTTATATACGCGTATTTTTTTGCCGAATTGAGCATATTTATATAATTGTTTTCGCCTATGCGTTCGGTGTAAAAGGGCTTGGGGCCGTCGCCGAACGGGTGTACGTATCCGCCGCCGTCGAATTTTTCGTATTCGATATTAAGATATTTGCCGTAATCGGATTTGGTTTTCGAGGTTACGTCGAAGGTGTGCAGAAACATCGCCGTGAAATTGCTTACGGCGGAGCCGCGCACTCTGAGCGCAGTATCCTTCCAGTGCCCGAAGCGGTTTTTCGCGTTTATATACTCGTCGGCGATGTTGACGCCGCCCGTGTACGCGACTTTCCCGTCGATAACCGTAATTTTTCTGTGGTCGCGGTTGTTGTGTATGCCGCTGACAACGGGCATGAAACGGTTGAACTTATACGAGTTTATGCCCGCTTTTCGCAGTTTTTTATAGTAACCGCCGGGCAGCAGCCCCGCGCAGCCGATATCGTCGTACAAAACCCGCACTTCGACGCCCGCCGCCGCTTTTTCAGTGAGCACGGCGAGTATTTCGCTCCACATTTTACCGAAGTCAATAATGAAATATTCCATAAATATAAACTTTTCGGCTTTTTTCAGCTCCTTTAAAAGGTCGGCGTAAAAGTCCTCGCCGAGGGGGAAATATTTAACCTCGTTGTCAAGGTGGCCGCGGCTATACGCGGTGGCGCGCAGATATGCTTCGATATCCGCCTTGTCGCCCAAAAACTCCGTAATCTTTTCGTTTTCGGTTTTAGTCAGTTCGGAGTATTTTTTACACCTTGCGGCTATCTCGATTGCAAGTTTATATTGTTTTAACGGCATTTTCGAGTTAGCGAAAAGGCAGTAAATCAAAAACCCGAACAGCGGGACTATAAGCACGACGACCAGCCAGGCGAGCTTGAACTCGGGGCTTTCCTTTTTGTTTATGATACCGAGGATTATGAGCACGCCGAAAAACGTGGTTACAACCTGAAACGCGAAAATATATTGCTCGCAGACGGCAATCAGCACGCCGAAAACCCATACCTGCAATATGAGTATTAAAAACGATATGAAAATTTTGCTGAAAAGCATTTTAAACAATTTCATATAAAAATTTTAACACCTCATAAGCGTAATGTCAACAACATATCGTTTTTTCGGGCGCGGAGCGGCGAAAAACGCGGTTAAAAAAATTATTTTTTATAAGACGAAAACAATTGACTTAATATCCCGTTTTGTATATAATTGAGTGGTATCAGACGAAAAGAATATAAGCGAGGTGAAAAGTTATGAAGCCCGAAATACATCCCGATTATCATGAAGTGACGGTTGTATGCGCTTGCGGAGCTACGTTTAAAACCGGCACGACCAAAAAGGTTGATACCTTAAAAGTAGATATCTGCAACAAGTGTCATCCTTTCTTTACCGGTAAACAGAAGCTTGTTGATACAGGCGGCCGTGTAGACAAGTTTAAGAAAAGATACAATATTTAAAAATGTGGCTCCAACAAAGGTTGGAGCTATATTATTATGAGTTCATAAATACTGCAAATTATTTGGAAGCATTGAACGTATGGTTGAAATGGAAAAGAAAGAAAAAAGAAAAAGGAAAACAAACCGCACGTATATAGGCGGGCAAGCCGTGCTCGAAGGCGTTATGATGATGGGTAAGACGTGTATGGCAACCGCCGTGCGCGACCCCGACGGTGAAATTCAGGTCGAGGCGAAGCGCATAAAACGCGGCAAACACCTCGCAAGGGCGAGCAAAATCCCGCTCGTGCGCGGCACGGTCAACCTTATAACTTCGCTGGTGCGCGGCGTTAAAACGCTTATGCGCTCCGCCGCGGTTTACGGCGACGACGGCGAAGAGGCGGGCAGGGTTCAGAAATGGCTTGCGGAAAAGTTCAAGGTCAATCTTATGGACGTTCTTTCCGTTATTTCCGCTATTCTGGGCGTTGTGCTCGCCGTGGGTATTTTTATTTTTCTGCCCCGTTTTTTAGTGGGGGTTATCCCGCGCATTAACGAAGGGCATTGGGCGTATTACGTGCTTTTGGGCGTTTTTAAGCTGGTTATTTTTATCGCGTATCTGGCGATTATACTGCTGCTCAAAGACATCAGAAGGCTGTATATGTACCACGGCGCGGAGCATAAAACCATTAACGCGTTCGAGTACGGCGTGGAGCTTACGCCGGAAAAGGTAAAGGAGTGCTCGCGCCTGCACGACAGATGCGGCACGTCGTTTCTGTTTATAGTTCTGTTTGTCAATATCGCGCTGATTTCCGCGGCGAACTGGGCGGTGTTCACGTACGTGCCCGTCATAAACGAAGTTAAAAACCGTTTGCTGCGCTTTCTCATTAACATTGCAATCGAGCTCGTTTTGTTGCCGATTATCGCGGGGTTTTCGTACGAAGTTTTAAAATTCCTTGCGAAATTCGACAATAAATTCGTAAACTTTTTCAAAGCCCCCGGCAAGCTTATCCAGAAAACGCTGACCACGCGCGAGCCCGATACCGAAATGATAGAAGTGGCAATCGCCGCTTTCAACAAGGTGCTCGAAATGGACGCCGACCCCTCCTTGCCCGAAACCGAGTTCGTTACGGGCGGGATACTGTCTAAAATGCTTGCCGCGACTAAGGAAAAATTCAAAAAGAGCGACATCGACGAAAGCGACGCCGAGTGGATTTATTCGCTCGTGCTCGGCGTTAAGCGCAGCGAGCTTAACGAGGAGCGTATGGTTACGCCCGCGGAAAGCAAAAAAATAAGCGATATTATCCGGAAACGCCTGACGGGCAGGCCGCTCTGGTACGTTATCGGCGATACCGAGTTTTACGGCTGTACCATAAAGGTCGACGAGCGCGCGCTCATCCCCAGACCCGAAACCGAGCTTTTGGCGGACTACGCCGTAAAGAGCATAGAGGACGGCGACAAGGTGCTCGATTTGTGCACAGGTTCGGGCTGTATTGCGGTGTCGGTAGCGAAAAAGTGCGCGCAAAAGCGCGTTTCCGTCACTGCCGCCGACCTTTCCGACGCGGCGATAATGCTTGCGGAGGAAAACGCGAAAGCAAACGGCGTGAGCGTGGACTTCGTGCAAAGCGATATGTTCCGCAACGTGCGCGGCAGGTTTAACGTGATTATCTGCAACCCGCCGTATATAAAGAGCGAAGAGATACCCCTTTTGCAGAAAGAAGTGCGCGAGTACGAGCCGAAAATCGCGCTCGACGGCGGCGCGGACGGGCTGGATTTTTACAGGCAGATTGCAAAATCCGTGCGCAGCTATCTTGCCCGCGACGGCATACTTCTGCTCGAATGCGGCGAAGGTCAGCCCGAAGAAATCCTGAAACTGTTCGAAAAGCGTGATTACGCTATGGTTATGAAGGATTTGAACGGGGTTGACAGGTTCTTGAAAATCGCGTTCTAAAACTCCGTATATGCGGCGCAATACTGCGTTGCGCTCCGTGTTCTTTCAGTCACATACTTCCGTGTATGCTCCTTCAAGAATACTCGCGCGCCTTGTCTTGCTTGCATCTCCGAAGTTTCGCATATCTATTTTGTTGAATTATGAAAGAAAAATTTTTATTAAAACTCGAAGATATTTACAAGCGTTACTGCGGGCTGTCGGAAAAACTGAGCGACCCCGCGGTAATTTCGGATACCGCGCTCTGGACAAAGACGGCAAAAGACCAGTCCGAAATAACCGAAACCGCGCAAAAATACGAGGAGCTTTTATCCGTTATGAAACAAATGACGGACGCGGAGGAGGCGGCAAAAACCGAAGCCGACCCCGAAATGAAGGAGCTTCTTTGCGCGGAAACCGAGGAGTGCGCAAAGCGCGCGGAAGAGATTAAGGACGAGCTTAAAATCCTGCTTCTGCCCAAGGACAAGAACGACGACAGAAACTGTATTATGGAAATCCGCGGCGGCGCGGGCGGCGAGGAGGCGGCTCTGTTCGCGTACGAGCTGTACAGAATGTATTTGAACTACTGCGAGCATCACCGCCTTAAAGTCGAGGTTGTCGACGCGAACGAAACCGAGCTCGGCGGGATTAAGGAAATAGTGCTCAACATAAACGGCAAAGACGCGTACAAGCAGCTCAAATTCGAAAGCGGCGTGCACCGCGTTCAGCGCGTGCCCGAGACCGAGTCGCAGGGGCGCGTGCACACTTCCACGGCAACGGTTGCGGTTCTTCCCGAGGCGGATGACGTGGAGGTTGAAATCAGGGACGAGGATATACGTATAGACGTTTACCGGTCCTCGGGCGCGGGCGGGCAGAAGGTCAACAAAACCGAAACCGCAATCCGCATAACTCACTTCCCCACGGGGATAGTGGTTACCTGTCAGGACGAGAGGAGCCAGCTTAAAAACAAGGATAAGGCTTTCAAAGTTCTGCGTTCGCGCTTGTACGATTATTACAACACGCAAAACCAGTCGGCTTACGACGAGCACCGTAAAAGCCTTGTAGGGCGCGGCGACAGAAGCGAAAGAATACGCACCTATAACTTCCCGCAGGGCAGAGTGACCGACCACAGGATAGGGCTTTCGCTGTATTCGCTGGATACGTTTATTATGGGCGACATAGAGGAAATGACGCAAGCGCTTGCCGTAGCCGAACGCGAAGCTCAGCTTGCGGGCGAGGAGTAAACGAGTTCACAAATTTTTTCGGCTATTCTGCACCGAAAAAATTTCGTGAGTTTAAGCGGCGCTGCCGCTCTGCCCGCAATCATAAGGGCAAACTTATTATATAATTGCGGGCATTCACACCGCCGAGGCGCAGGTATGCGCAAATTGAGTCTGCCTGCCCAAAAGCGTGGTTTTGGGCAGGCAACATAAATATATTAAGGGGAAAACGTATGAAAAAAAATCAATCGGTTGAAGACTATCTCGAGTGTATCCTTCTGCTGTCGCGCGATAGCGAGTTTGTGCACCGCGTCGACGTGGCGCGTAAGGTCGGCGTTTCTCAGCCGGCGGTGCAAAAGGCGATAAAAATTTTGCAAGCGGACGGATTTGTCGAGTGCGACGGGTTGCATATCTACCTTACAAAAAGCGGCTCGGACTACGCGGAAAAGGTGTACGAAAGGCATTGCACGCTTGAAAAGTTTTTAAAGCTTTTAGGCGTGAACGGCGCGGACGCGGAGTCCGACGCGTGCGAAATAGAGCACGTAATATCCGAAGCGACCTTTGCTGCGATAAAAAAATTCGTGTCCGAAAAATAGAAATAATTAGAAACAACGGAGGGGTGCGTGTCAAGCGCCCCTTTATTATTTACAGTGTGAACCTCACCACCGCTTCGCAAGCTTCGCGGAGCCTCCCCGTGAGGGGAAGCCCAATTTATCTCGACAATAAGGAAAGACAAGGCAAGAAAACTTTTGGAGGAGTTCTGGCAACAGCGCAAAACCGAATTCGATTTACAAAACTTTACGGTAAGGCAACTGCTTTAAGGCGCATAAGTTAAGGACAGGCAGAATAGAAATAAATATATGCAAAATTTCTGTTTTACCGATACGGCGACTACGCTTAAAAATTTAAAAACCACAAAGGACGGGCTGTCCACCGACGAGGCCGCGGCAAGGCTGCAATCTTACGGCAAAAACGAGCTCGAAAAGGGTAAAAAGACGGGCATAATCAAGCTGTTCTTTTCGCAGTTCAAGGATTTTATGACCCTGCTTTTAATCGTCGCCGCGGCGGTTTCGTCTGTTATCGCCTTTATCTCAAAGGATAAAAACGATTTGACGGATACGTTTATCATTATTTTTATAATATTTTTAAACGCGATTGTCGGCACCGTTCAGCAATACCGTGCGGACAAGGCTATCGAAAACCTCAAAAAGCTTTCCGTCTGTTCCGCAAAGGTTATGCGCGACGGCAGGCAACGTATTATCGACGGCACGGAGATAACGGTGGGCGATATCGTTTTGCTCGAAGAGGGGGACGTTATCCCCGCGGATTGCAGGATTATCGAGTGCAACGGGCTGAAGTGCGACGAATCCGCGCTTACGGGCGAAAGCGTTGCGGTGGATAAATCCGCCGAAGCCATTCACGGAAACAAGGTCGCGCTCGGCGCGATGAAAAACACCCTTTTCAACTCCACGTTCGTAGTGCGCGGCAACGCGACCGCCGCCGTTACGGCGGTGGGTATGAACACCGAAATGGGCAAAATCGCGGCGATGCTCGAGGACGCGAAAGCCACGGGCACTCCGCTTGAAAACTCCTTGAATAAATTAGGCAAAATAATTTCAGGCTTCGTGCTCGCCGTCACCGCGATTATATTCATTATGGGAATATTCGTAAGAGGTGACGGCATACTCAAAAATTTTATGACGTCGGTTGCGGTTGCCGTCGCCGCCATACCCGAGGGCTTGCCCGCCGTAGTAACCATAATTATGGCGATGGGCGTACAGCGTATGAGCAAAAAGAACGTGGTAATACGCAAGCTCAAATCGGTTGAAACGCTCGGCGGCTGCTCGGTTATCTGTTCGGATAAGACGGGCACGCTCACCCTCAATAAAATGCGCGTGACCGAGCTTCGCTGCGACGAGAGCTGTAAGACGAAGATTTTTCAGTGTATGACCGCGTGCACCACGGTCAAGGGTGAAAAGGGCGCGTATATGGGCGACCCCACGGAAATAGCTTTGAGAGTTTACGCCGACGACAACGGCTTCGATAAGCCGTTTACACGCCTTGCGGAAATTCCGTTCACGTCGGAAAGAAAGATGATGACGGTCGCGGCGGATTTCAACGGCGAGAGGTGCAACTTCGTCAAGGGCGCGCCCGATATCCTGATTGAAAAATGCTCGTTCGTGTTGACGGGCGAGGGCGTGAAGCCGCTTACAAAGGAGTTCAAACGTAAAATCGCCGAAGCGGGCAACGCCATGTCGGACGACGCGCTGCGAGTTTTAGGCTTCGCGTACAGAAGCTTCGACGGGGCGGCGACGGAGGAGGGGCTTATATTCCTCGGGCTGTGCGGTATGACCGACGGCATAAAGGAGGGCGTCAAGGAGGCCGTCGCGGAGTGCAAGGCGGCGGGCGTTGCAACCGTAATGATAACGGGCGACCACGTGCGCACGGCGTTTTCGATAGCTAAAAAGCTGGGCATTGCCGAAGATATGTCGGAGGTGATTTCGGGCGAACAGCTCGATTCGCTTCCCGCGCGCGAACGCGACAGAGCGATTGCGGATTGCAGGGTCTTCGCGAGGGTTTCGCCCAAGCACAAAAATATGATTGTAAAAGCGCTCAAAAAGCGCGGCAAGGTTGTGGCTATGACGGGCGACGGCATAAACGACGCGCCGAGCATAAAAACCGCCGATATAGGCATAGCAATGGGCAAGTCGGGCACGGACGTGACGAAAAGCGCTTCCGATATGGTCATTGCGGACGACAACTTCACCACTATTGTCGCCGCAGTCAAGGAGGGCAGGCGCATTTCCGCGAATATAAGAAAGACTATACAGTTTTTCCTTTCCACCAACCTTGCGGAGGTGCTTGCCATACTGATAGCCTCGCTCGTGTTTTTCAGGTTCGATTTCCTTTTATCGACGCAGCTGCTGTGGCTCAACCTCATAACCGACAGCTTCCCCGTGCTCGCGCTGGGTATGGAAAAGGAGGACGCGGATATCATGAACCGCCCGCCCGTGCGCGCGGAAAAGAGCTTGTTTTCGAAGAGTTCAATCGCGTCAATCGCGTTTTTCGGGCTGTACATAACCGCGCTTACGATAGGCGTTTACGCCGTCGGGCTGAAGCTTTACGGCAACGAGGTTGCAACCGCGCTCACCTTCCTTACGATTTCTTTTACGGAGCTTTTCCACGCTTTCAATATCCGCTCGGAAAGGCAGTCGATATTCAGGTGCGGCTTGTTTTCAAACAAAATTCTGCTTGCGACGGTCGCCTTGGGCATACTAGTCAACGTGTTGCTCGCTATAAGTCCGTTTGCGGGCGCGTTCGGGCTCGTCAGCCTCGGCTGGCAGCACTGGCTCGTCGCGCTCGGGCTCGCTGTGTCGGTTATCCCGGTAGGCGAAATTTACAAGCTTGTTCTGCGCGCGGCGACGCGCAGGAAGAAAGCCTCCCCGAAAGGGGAAGCCCAAATAATGAAAGGATAAAGAAAAGCTTCCCCCGTAAGGGTGTGTTCCATAGGGAATTTATGAAAAACTAAATTTTAATCGGAATGAACCTTATAAGGGCGAGTCAAAAAGAAAAGGAACTTGCAATTCAGGTTTCTTTTCTTTTTATTTGAAATAAACAGTTGACAAATATAAAATAACGGTGTTATAATAACAGTGTTATCAAATAAA
>CANPBT010000018.1 GCA_947572415.1 uncultured Clostridia bacterium
TGATATCCGCGTCCATAATCGCGGTAACCTTGCCCTTATCCCGCGCCGCCGCCGCTAAAAGCGCGCAGGTCATAGATTTGCCCACGCCCCCTTTGCCGCTTACTACGGCTATTACTTTTTTGATATCGCTCAATTCGTGAGGCTTTTTCAAAAAGCTTTTCTTATCGCGCGAAGAACAGTTTTCGCTGCACGAAGAGCAATCGTGCGAACAATTTTCCGACATATCGCAACTCCTTTACAAATTACATATATTTTAAAATATCGACAAAAATTTGTCAAACAAAACCTTGCAAAGATGCTTGCCAAACGGTAATTTTTCTGTTAAAATAGCTGTACTGTGCTAAGTGGGGAGTTAGCGGTGCCCTGAACCTGCAATCCGCTACAGCAGGACTGAACGTCTTTCTCGACGGAATACGTGGAAGGCTGCGCTTTATAAGGGGTGTTGATACCAAGGTCTTATGCAACCGGACGCTGCGAACCGTGTCAGGATAGGGATATAGCAGCACTAAACAGCTTATCCGGTGTGCCATAAGGTAGCTTTGGAGTAGCCACCTGTAAAGTTTACGCTTCGGCCTATTCCGGCAAAAAAGACTGCACAGCTTTTTTGCAATAAAGAACCCCCTCTCGCGGCATTTTGTCGCGGGAGGGGGTTTAATTTATCTGTTGAACATAATTTTTTCGCTTTTAAACATAAAGCTTATCGCCGTAATTAAAAGCGCGGCAAGCACGAAGTTGGAAGCAATCGCAAGCACGAAGGCGAGCGGCGTTATCGTAAACGTCATTATTGCGGACATAGCAAGTCCGCTGCCCATAAGGGGTATTACGTACAGCCACGTCGACGTCGACGAACCGAACATTGCGAAAACGCCTAAAAGGATAACGATAATCATTATAGGGCTTATGAGCGTGCCCGCTTCCTTTACGCTTTTTGCAAACGTCGACATTATAGAGAACGCGGAAATTATAACCAGAACGACCGAAATAATTAGCCCGAGTACCATAAAATAATCGCCGGCCGAGTAGAAGGTTGCAACCTCCCCGTCTATCGCCCCGCCCATAAGCTTTGGCAAAGAAAGTATTACACCGATAAAGCTTGAAAGCCCGCTTAAAAGCGCGAAGCACGCAAGACTTAGGATTTTACCGAGGGCAAGCTGCCAGCGTTTTATGGGCGTTATGAGCATCGTTGCCATAGTGCCCCTTTCCTTTTCGCCGGCAATGGCTTCGGGCGCGACAGCAACGCAGCCCGAGGCAAGCAGCGCGAACATAAGCATAGGCATAAACGTAGCAAGCATTTTGCCCGTCCACTCCTTTTCGCCCGCTAAGTCGAACTTCACTCCGTCGGCGGCGTTTATCGTGAACGGCGGGTTTATAAGCGAATTTAAAAGTCCGCTGACCGTAATAAAACCGTTGTTCGAGTTATCCTTTGAGGAATTGTAAAATATCTTCACGTCGCCCGAAAGCGTTTGTCCGAAATTTTCGGGGAAGAATATCGCAAGGTCGAGATTGCCCGCCTCAACGTCGGCTTTCGCCGCTTCCGCGTCCGAATACTCTTTTAACTCGAACCCGTTTCCGAACGCCGCGGCAAGGTTTTCGGGCATTTCGGTAACGTATGCGGTAAACTTGTAATCCTCGTCGGTTTTGCCTACGTTTTCCATAACCGTACCCATTAAAGAATACACGAGGAAAAT
Organism: uncultured Clostridia bacterium; assembly: GCA_947572415.1. Taxonomy (GTDB): domain Bacteria; phylum Bacillota; class Clostridia; order Christensenellales; family Borkfalkiaceae; genus Coproplasma. Next base: position 1,689 of record CANPBT010000018.1, read on the forward strand.
CATAAGCCCCGGTAAAATGACAGTAAAAACCATTCGCTTATCTTTAAAAAAGCGCGAAAATTCTTTTTTAATTATCGTCCAGACGTTTCTCATAGCTTTTCTCCGCAGGTCTTGTCATATAAATCGAAGAAGGTATTCTCAAGACTGTTTTCTTTTGTTATATTTTCAAGCGTATCTAAGGCAATAAGTCTGCCGTCTACAATTATCCCCACTCTGTCGCAGAGCTTTTCCACGAGGCTGAATATATGCGTGGAAAGTATAATAGTCTTGCCCTGCGCTTTAAGCTCCTCCAAAAAGTCGGTAACCACCTTTGCGGTGAGCACGTCGAGCCCGTTCGTCGGCTCGTCGAATATTATGAACTCGGGGTCGTGAACGATTGAAATCACAAGCGAAACCTTCTGCTTCATACCCGTCGAAAGATTTGCAAGCTTGACCTCGGCAAATCTGTCTATGCCGAATTTGGTAAACAGCTCGCGTTTTCTCGCGTCGCGGACGCTTTTTTCCATGTCGTACAACTCGCTGAAAAAGTCGAAGAGGTAATTTGGCGTAAAAAAGTCTTCGAGCTTTAACTCGCTGGTAAGAAAGCCGATATTTTTCCTGACTTCCGCCTCCTCGGAAATTATGCTGTGCCCCGAGATGTAGGCGTTGCCGCCGTCGGGCTTTATGAGTGTGGCAAGCATTCTGAGCGTAGTGGTTTTACCCGCGCCGTTGGGACCCAGAAGCCCGAAAATTTCGCCGCGGTACGCCGTGAACGACAGGTTGTCCACCGCAACCTTTACAGTATCCGAAGTGCGGTTTATCCTCTGCTGCTTGCGCGAAATTTTGAAAGTTTTGCGTAAGTTTTCGAGTTTGAGTATTTCTTCCATTTTTGCTCCTTATTCCTTAATTCAGGACATAATCTTACAATTAATTATACCCCCCCCCGACGATATTTGTCAAGAGTTTTCAAGAGGTTTTCTAAAAGAAAAAAAGGACTATATCGCCGTCCTTTTTCAAATCATTTAAATAATCCGCAGCACTGCAATACCACGCAAGCTACGGCGAGCAATACGAGGTATAAGCTGAACCATTTGTAGTTTGCCTTCTGTATGGCTTTCAGCATTACCTTGATTGCAAAAAGCCCTACGAGCGCCGAAACTATGAAACCCAGAGCTATGCACCAACCGTAGGTTGCGCCGCCCGCGGCAAAATCTTCCTGAATATCGCCTTTGACAAGCCCCTTGACAAGCGAAATAAGGAAGCTGCCGAGTATAACGGGTATGCTCATTAAAAACGAAAATTTCGCCACGTCCTCGCTTTTGCCGCCCGCAAGCATGCCCGCGCAGATTGTAGAACCGCTGCGAGATATGCCGGGGAGCACCGCCACCGCCTGCGCAAGCCCCATGGGGATTACCGTACGCCAGCCGAGCGGAAGCTCGTTTTTGCGCCTTTTGACAACCCATTCGGTGAGAAACAGCACCGAGGCGGTTATCGTAAAGAATACCGCGAGCAATACGCCAATATAGGCGAAAGACGAACCCATTTCGTCGATTATGTCTTCGAGAAGAAAACCTACTATCGCCGCGGGAATTGAAGCGAGCACAAGAAAGCCGAAAGTTTTAAAAGGCTTTTTGAAAAGTGCGAGTATATCGCGCCAGAAAACGACGCACACCGCAACCAGCGTACCCAAATGCAGAATTATATTGAAAAACAGTCCGCCCTGACTTACGCCGAATATCCTCTGTAAAAATACCAGATGTCCACTGGAGGACACGGGTAAAAATTCTGTTAATCCCTGCGTCAGTCCGAGCAGTATCGCTTGCCAGATTTCCATTAGTTGCCGTTATTATTATTGTTGTTGATATTACCGTTGCCGTTGTTGATGTTACCGTTGCCGTTGCTGCTGTCGAGTTCAAGCAGGTCCTTATACCTCTTTTCAAACTTTTCGACAGAAGAATCGTTGTTGAAGTCGCTGATTATCTGATCTCTGCGCTTGTTGGTTATATCCGAAATGCTCGTGCTCTTAATCCACTCGTAGAACAGATTTTCGAAAGTGCCCTCGACGTGCATATTGTCCCAGTTGGGCTGTTCGCCGAATACGTTGCCGCCGTTTACGTCGAACGCGTAGGTTACGTAAGCGATATGCCAGCCGTAATCGCCCGCACAGACCACAAAGGAGCCTTCGCCGTTGGCTATCGCCTGCTTGCAAGCATATTCGAATTCCTTGATATAGCTTGTTTCGTAAGCCGAAACCGAATAACCGATATACTGCGACAGAACGCTCGTATCGGTGGTGTACGCAAACTGCAATTCGTTCACGGCGCTCATAGCCTCGTACTGCGGCGTATCCGTTTTGAACAGGTTCGCCTTATCGAAATCGCCGAAAACCACGTTGCCCGAAGCGTAGACGAAGTTGGAGTAGTCTATTTCGTCCTCGTCGTCGGCGCTTTCCTTCTCTTTATAGAAGCTTTGCTTTTCGTCGTAATAGCCTGCGGTTTTATTGATTTTTACGCTGCCGGGCTTTTTGAGTACAAAATCAATATATGCGGAAAACTCGTCGAGCATACCGTCTATCGTAAGTTTTTTGCCGATAAGCGTATAGCTTCCGTTCTCGTTTTCCTTGACCTCGCCGTTGTAGGCGTATCTGCCGTCGTATGCCTGCAAAGTTTTGTATCTTTTGCCCTCGCCGCTGTCGGTGAGGTTGTTTTCGAAGAAGAGGTACTCTCTGCCGTCGTCCTTGCCGAAATAGTTTTCGGTATACTTGCTGTCCTCTACTTTGAAAGCGTATTTATCCTTGCCGTTGAACCACGCGGAGCGCTGGTCTTCGGTTTCTATCGCCTTTAAAAGCTTGTTTCTTTCGTTATAATAGTAAGCGTCGTCCTCGTTCTGCGTCTTGATGCTGTTCAGCTCGGCAAGGCGCGCGCTCTGCTTTGCGCTGAACGGAAGCAGAATGTTGTAAACAAAGCCGAATCTGCCGCTCGTTTCGCCGTCGAACTTTTCGCTGTCGGTGGTGTCGGGGCTGTACAGTATGAACGACGTAGAGGACATACCGCTCATAGCCGACTCGAACGCGGAAGCCGTGTCGTAAGCGTCGGTTTGAAGTTCGAGCAATTCGTTGTAACGGTTGATAATGTAGCTTTCTTCCGTCAGGATTTTTTCCTGCTCGTCCTCGTACGTTTTGTAATACCTGTTTATTACCCTCGCCTGCAACTGCGAAACGTATTCGTTCTGAACGTAATTGAGTTTGAGTATATCGGTTAAATTTTCGCCGTCCTTTTCGCTGTCTACGAGGTTATTCCTCCTCAGACTGTTCAAAAAGCTGTTGTACGCCCTTATACGGGTTGCCTTTGTGGTTCCGTCGAGCGCGTTTTCGTCCTTGTAAATGCCGCTGTTGTCAAGAAGATACTTACCGTAGCCGGTATAAATACCGTAATTGAGCTCGCCCTTATCGGTTTGGGGATAATAGTCGTCCTGCTCGGTGTCGAGGTTGGTGGGCGTGGTGCGCGTTTCGGTGCCGGCGTAATCGTTTTCTTCTTCGATAATCGTCTTTTCGTAATTGTCGATAGCGGTATTCAGGGAAGAATACAGCTTGTAGGTCGCCAGAACGACGTCCTCGTCCGTAAGAATGGATTCATATGCCTCCGCCTCGGATTTTTCGAACTTGGAATTGAACTCCGCAACCACGGAAGCCGCGTCCTTGCCCGTTTCCTTGGCTTTTGCTTCCAGAAGCTTCATTGTGGAATACTGGATAAGCACCTCGTTGTTGATAAGCGCGTCCAAAAGCATATTGAACGTATCCTTATAGGAGGTACCGTTCTGTATATAAGAATAGCCGACGTTTAGGAAATAAGAAACGAGGTCCCTCTTTACGACCGAGGTCGATTTTACAGCCGCCTTATAATCCTTGACGTCGCTTGTTTCGAACTTGTCCGCCGCGGTGATATCCACGGAAGCTATAACCTGCTCCATATCCGCTTTGCTGTTTATGGAAATAAGCGAGCAACCCGTAAAGGTTGCCGATAACGCTATACACGAAGCCATTGTAGCGGCTATTGCCATTGTCTTTTTCTTCATAAAGTTTACTCCTGCAATCAGGTAAAGATAATTTTAAAAATTACCCAACGATAAAATACCGCTTACTATTATATAATAATTGCGCCGTCAAGGCAAATCATTTTTAAGGGTATTATGCAAAACTTACCGCAAATTTTAAAAATTTTGTCATATCAAGCATAGTTTTTGCCGGATTTGAGTGCGGCGGGAAAATTATGAGCGGGGCTTTCGCCATAGAGAGCTTTATTTTGCCCGCATACCTGTCGAGCGCGGCTTTAAGCCTTGCGTCGGCAAGAGAATTTACCGACGGCAACTCGAACGAGCCCTCCACTCCGTCTACGCTTATCTTGCGTATGCTGAATTTAGCCGCGTACGACTTCATAACGGCGATTATTAGAAGGTTTAAAACCTCGTCGGGCATGGGGCCGTAATTATCCTCTATGGATAAGCATACCCTTTTATAGTCCTCTACGGTGCGAATTTCGGCAATCTGTTTATAGCAGTCCATTCTGCCCGCGTTCGACTCGATATACGCTTCGGGTATGTAAGCCGTCGCCTTGACGTCGAGCTCCGCCGTAAACAGGTTTTCGCCCGTGAGCTCCTCTTTCAAAAGCTTTGAGTAAAGCTCGTAGCCCACTTTGTCCATATGCCCGTGCTGCTCCGCGCCGAGCACGTTGCCCGCGCCGCGGATTTCGAGGTCGCGCATGGCGACCTTGAAGCCCGAACCGAGCTCGGTGAACTGCATTATGGCTTTCAGCCTTTCGGTCGCGTCGGAGGTCAGAACCTTTTGCGGCTTGAACGTAAAATACGCCTGAGCGAGCCTCGCGCCCCTGCCGACCCGCCCGCGGAGCTGGTAAAGCTGAGATATACCCAACCTGTCCGAATCGATGACTATTATCGTATTTGCGTTGGGCAAATCGATGCCGTTTTCTATTATCGTTGTGGTTACGAGTATATTTTTGTCGCCGCGGTAGAAGGAAAAAACGCTGTTTTCGAGCAAGTCTCTGTCCATTCTGCCGTGGGCGTAGCACACCTTGCCTTCGGGGACTATTTCGGCTATACGCCCCGCGAACGACGAAATACTTTCAACCCTGTTATACAGTATGAAAACCTGACCGCCGCGCGAAAGCTCCCTTATGCACGCGTCGCGGATGAGCGTTTCGCTTTCTTCGACGACGTAGGTCTGCACGGGCAGCCTGCTCTGCGGGGGCGTGTTTATCGTGCTTATATCCCTTATGCCCGCAAGCGACATATGAAGCGTGCGCGGAATGGGCGTAGCCGTCATGGTAAGGCAGTCGACGTCGTTTTTTACGTGCTTTATTTTTTCCTTGTGCTCGACGCCGAAGCGCTGCTCTTCGTCGAGGACGAGAAGCCCCAAATCGTAAAACTTAACGTCGGCGGATAAAAGCCTGTGCGTGCCGATTATGAAATCGATATCACCGTTTGCAAGCCTTTTCAAGGTGTCCGCCTGCTGCTTCGGGGTTTTGAAACGGTTGAGCTTTTCTACTCGCACGCCGAAATCCTTGAACCTTTCAATCGCGGTGTTGAAGTGCTGCTCCGACAGCACGGTGCCGGGGCACATCAGCGCCGCCTGCTTGCCGCCGAGCACGCAGAGATACACCGCGCGCAACGCGACCTCGGTTTTGCCGTACCCGACGTCGCCACACAAAAGCCTGTCCATTACCTTGTCGGAGCACATGTCCGACTTTATTTCCTCAATAGAAACGAGCTGGTCGGGCGTTTCGTCATAGGCGAACGCCTCCTCGAACTCCTCCATCATAACCGCGTTTTCGGGAAAACGAAAGCCCTTTTTTTGGGTGCGGTCGGCGTAAAGCTGCTTCAAATCGAAGGCGAGCTCGCGTATCGAGCGCCTGACCCTTTCCTTTACTCTGTCGAACTCGGCGCCGCCTATTTTTGAAAGCGCCGGCGAGCCGTCGCCGACGTATTTAGAAAGCACGTCCATCTGCTCGACGGGCACGTACAGCACGTCGCCGCCCCTGTATTCGATGGAGATATACTCTTTAATGCCGTCGGTCGTTTCAATCTTTTTAGTGCCCGTTATTCTGCCTATACCGTGCTTTTCGTGAACGGCATAGTCGCCGATTTCGGGCGCGGCGAACATATCGCCGCGCTTTTTGCGTATGCGTTTAGTTACCGCCTTGGTATATAAATCGTTCGTGCCGAGAATGACGAGCTTACAATCGTGAAGTATGAGCCCGTGCGCCGCCTCCTCCGTAGAGAGCGCGACGCCGTGCAATGCTTCGAGCCTGTCGGGGACGGGGTAAACGGGAAAGTATTCGTCGGAAAATATCGATGAAAGCTTTTCGTGCCGTGCCGCCGAGCCCGTATATACAAGTATCCTGTACCCGCCGGAAAGCCAGTTTTTGACGTCGGTTATAAGCTGAGGCACGGAGTTCAAATAGGACGGCGCGGGCGACGACGAAAAATTGTAGGTTTTGAGCGGGCTGAAAAACCGCATACCCGAAGTGAACGTTTGCACACCCATGCAACGGAAGTTTTTAAAGCTGTTTATAACGGTCTGCGGCGACAGCAATTGATTTATCGAAAAATCCGCCGCCTCGCCGCCTTTGCATAGCTCGCGTACTCTTTCCGTATGCTCTTTATAAATATTGTCGGCGTTGTCGTTTATGCCCTTGCATTCGTCGAAAATAATCAATGTCTGATTATCGAGCAAATCGAACAAAGTACAGCTGTTTTCGAGCAGAGGCATAACGAACGATGCGCCCGCAAACGGCGCGCCCATACCGAGCTTTTCGGATATTTCGTCCGCAATTACTTTCGCCCTGCGGAAGGCCGAGCTGTCCGCGCAGGTTTTAAGCGACGAGGCGAGCGCGCGCCTTACCCGCGGAACGTCGTCCGCGGTGAACTCCGCGTCGGTCGCGGCGATAATCTCCAATCTTGAAATTTCTTCCAGCCTTTCGCCGCTTACGGCGTCGTACGGACGGATTTTTTCGATTGTGTCGCCGAAAAAATCGATGCGGACGGGGTTTTCGGAATTGACCGGGAAAATATCGAGAATATCGCCCCTGACAGCGAAAGCGCCACGGGTTTCCACCGAGTACTCGCGGGTGTAGCCCATCGCAACGAGCTCGGCGGGCAACGCGCGGTAGTCGTATTCCCCGTCGACCGCAAACGACAGCGTGCGTATCTTTTCGGGAAACAACTGCATGACCGCCTCGACGGCGCATACGATTATTTCCGCGTCTGTAAGTATGCCGTGCACGGCGGTGAGTCTTCTGAAAAGCGCGTCCTTGGAAAGCGCGTCCTTATACAGAATAACCTCGTCCTTCGCGGGCAGAAGCACGCATTTTTTGCCCGAAAATACCGATATCGATTTATACGCCTTTTCCGCTGTAACGTAGTCGGGCGTTACGTATAACGTTTTATAGGGCGAAAGCGAAGCTAAGAGATATTTATGCGGTTCGGTAACGCCGAACACCCCCGCAGGGGTACCCGTGCGGAGGTCGTTTGCGAGGGCGGAATATTCGCCGTTTAAATTTTTAAAAGTGAAAAAATTTTTGTTCATAAAAATTGTAATCAGCCGTTATAAACGGTCATTACGTTTTCAATAGGTACGCCTTCGGCAAAAGTTATTGCAGCGCGCGCGGCCTTTTTACTTGCTTCGATAAACAATGCGTAATCTTCTTTTTTTACTTCGGATAATACGTAGTTGATTATGGGAATATTAACTTCGGGGTCGCGGATACCTATCCTTATCCGCGCGAAGTCCGAAGTGCCGATTTCGGAAATGACCGAGCGCATACCGTTGTGCGTACCCGCGCTGCCCGAGGGACGAATTCGTATCGAGCCCTTGGGAATATCGTAGTCGTCGTAAATAACAACTAAATCTTTAACTGTCGCCTTATATTTTGCAAGCAGCTGCTTTACCGCCCTGCCGCTGTTGTTCATATAGGTTACCGGACGGGCGATAATAACCTTTTCTCCGCCGAGGTTTGCTTCTGCGGTGAAAGCCTCGCACTCCTTCTTTTTGAACTTTACGTTGAGCTCCGCCGCGACGTCGCCCACCGCGATATAGCCCATATTGTGGAAGGTTTTCAAATATTTTTCTTCGGGATTGCCTAATCCGACGATAATTTTCATTTTATACCTTTAATATAATATTCGCCACAGTCGGCTGTGGCGGTTTTAAGTTAATTAAATTAGTCGTAAATCTTCGACATAGGTCTGTCAAGATACACATTCTCTATCGCAGACGCGAATATCGGCGCGGTGGATATCATTTTGAATATCGGCAGCCTCTTTTCCTGCGGGATATTTATCGTATCGAGCATTGCAAGCTCCGTTATGGGCGAAGCCGCAAGCCTTTCAATCGCGGGGCCGGATAAAACCCCGTGCGAGCAACAGGCGTAAATTTCTTTCGCTCCCGCTTCTTTGAGCGCTTTCGAGCCCTGAACTATCGTACCTGCGGTGTCAATCATATCGTCTATCATAAGGCAATTTTTGCCCTTGACGTCGCCTATAATGTTCATAACCTCCATTACGTTGGCTTTGGGGCGGCGCTTGTCGATAATCGCCATTTTCGCATCCATACGCGTCGCGACCTTTCTCGCCCTCGCAACCGAGCCTATATCGGGCGAAACCACCACGAAGTCGTCGTCGACCTTGGGTTTGAAATGGTTGTAAAGCGTGGGTCCGCCTACGAGATTATCGAGGGGGATATCGAAAAATCCCTGAATTTGCAGGCAGTGCAAATCCATAGTAAGCACCCTGTCCGCGCCTGCGGAAGTTATGAGGTTGGCAACGAGCTTTGCCGTAATCGGCTCCCTCGACCTTGCTTTTCTGTCCTGACGGGCGTACCCGAAATAGGGCATAACGGCGGTAATTCTTCCCGCGCTGGCGCGTTTCGCCGCGTCAATCATAATGAGCAGCTCCATAAGGTTGGTATTTACGGGATAGCTTGTCGACTGAATCAAAAACACGTCCTTGCCGCGAATCGACTCGTCGTATCTGACGTAAATTTCGCCGTCCGAGAAATGGGTGACTTCCATTTCGCCGAGCGAAGTGTTGAGCCTTGCCGCAATAGCTTCCGCAAGCGGTCTGTTAGAGTTGCCGGAAAAAATTTTGATTTCGTTGCCGTGATTAATCATTTGGGTGTATATCCTCCGATTTTTCTTTTGTATTTAAAGAGAATTTGCCTTCTCCGAATACTCAACGCAAGTCGCTTATTTATTTTATATGTATATCCCGACAAAGTCAAACGAAAAGCGGGGCGATTTCAATTTTCGCAATTTTCCTTTTTCGTCCTTTCGCGCATTTCGGAAAAGAACGAGGACAAAACCGCCGCGCACTCCTCGCACATAACTCCGCCCTCCACTTCGACCGTATGGTTGACGAGGTTGGACGCGGCGAGCTGCGCCGTCATCGACCTGCCCTTTGCTTCGTACGCGCCGAAGTAAACCTTTTTTATGCGCGCGTTTAAAATCGCACCCATACACATAGGGCACGGCTCTAAAGTGACGTATATTTCGCATTCGGGTATACGCCAGCTTTTAAGTTTTTTACAAGCCTTTTCAATCGCCTCTATTTCCGCGTGGGCGGTGGCAATCTGCCTTTTCGTGCGGCGGTTGTGCCCGCGCGATATGACTTTTCCGTCGAGGACTACCACCGCGCCTATGGGCACCTCGCCCTCGGCGGCGGCTTTTTCCGCGCATTTAAGCGCGGCTTTCATAAATTTATCAACCATAATTTTCAATGAAATATTTAAGCGCGTCAAAGCATTTTTTAAGGTGTTGCAGCTCGGTAATCGGATGCGCGAGCCCGTCAAACCCGCACTCTATCGTATACGCGGGGATACCTAATTTTTTAATGCACCAGTCCTTGTATCCGCCGGCGGAGCCGTAAATTATTTTGCTTTCGTACCCCGTCGCCGCGGACAGTATTCGGGCGCCGCGGCTGTCGCCCGCGCCGTCGTACTGCCAGTAAATTTCCTCGCCCTTGGTGTGAAAGCTGAGCGTTACGAAAGGGCGGATTTTCAAGGTAAAATCCCTCAAAGCCGCCGTTTCCGCCTCCGAAAACGGGTAATAGCCGATACAGTTTTCGCCGCCCCGCTCCGCGGTGTTCAGCCTGCCGCTACCCCAGTCGGCGTCGAAATTGCAGTTCAAATCCACACCGCGTGCGTTCGCCTTCCACATCGGCTTTACCGTCTGGCTTATTTTTGCGCCGTCGGGGTTTACGAGCGGTATTACCCAGCCGCCGCCCTTTTTCACGCCGCGTTTTATATGCTTTACGGCGAGCCTTGCGGTAATCCACTCCCTGCCGTGAATTGCGTAAGTTGAAATAAACTGTCTGCCCACGGGGCTGCCTATATGAAACGCGAAAATTTCCTTACCGTAAAACGAATAACCTATTACGCATTTTTTACCTTTGTAATTATCGTAAAACCTCTTTATTTCGTCGTATATCACATAATAACAATATGCGACGATTATTTATGGTATTCGCCGCCGCCGTTAATCATAAACGAGCGGTACAGCTGCTCGCATAAAATTACGCGCATAAGCTGGTGCGGAAAAGTCATATCCGAAAACGAAAGCTTTAAATCCGCCCTCTTTTTAACCTCGGCGGCAAGCCCGCATGAAGAGCCTATTATAAACGTGGCTTCCTCGCCCCTGTCGGTAAAACCTTTGATTAAATCTGCAAGCTTTTCGCTGGAATACTTTTCGCCCTCAACGCATAAAGCGACCGCCCTGCCCTTTACGGCTTTTAAGATGTGTGTCGCCTCGTCGTCGAGAGTTTTGCATTCGGGCAGCTCCTTAACCTCCACGCGGGCGAAGCGCGACAGCCTTTTTAAGTATTCGTTTACCGCAGAACGGTAAAACTCCTCCTTGATTTTGCCGACGCATACGACGTTGATTTTCTGCATTTAAGCCACCCCGAAAAGCGAAACTATCCAGACTATGCCGAAAACCGCAATCGCGGGCGCGGCGCAGAAAAAGAAGCTTTTAACCCCGCCTTTTTCGCATTTTTTTACGGGAGTTTTATCGAGTAAGAGCCATACGAGCGCGACTGTGAGCGCGACTGCCGCGGTTACGATAAGCGCGATATTCCCGCCCGTGGAAATTATGAGGTTGCCCGCCTCGTCGAAAAGCCCGCACGCGGCGAATATGACTATCAGCGCATTGTTGATAAAGTGCATTAAAACCGAGGGCAATATACTACCCGAGCGGAGCGCGATAAATGCAAAGGCGCAGCCCGTTATAAACTGATATACGGTCTGCTCGGGCGAGGCGTGGAAAAGCGAAAAACAAAACCCGACCAAAAACACGGTACGCACCGTACCCGCCCCGTTTTCGCACGAATTCAAAATTATACCGCGGAACAGAAGCTCCTCAAAAAGCGCGGGCAGCACCGCGATTACTAAAAGCGCAAGCACTACCTTGCCGCCCGAGAGGTCGGGAAGATAGCTGCCCGCCTCACGCTGCTTATAACCGAACAGCTCGAAAAATTTTACCGACACGCCGTTTACCCAGCTTAGCGCGAACACAAGCCCGTAAATCAAAAGCGCCGCAATCAAAAAATATTTGGGGTTGCACTTTACGGGTACTATGCTTTTAAAGCTTATTTTGCGGAATTTAAGCACGCCGATTACGCTTAAAGATATTGCCGCGGGCGAAACGAGGTAACTTATATAGAGATACGCGTCGCTCTTCGAATCGAGCGCGGTCAGCTTCAGTATTAAAGACACGACGAACAGAACGATAAAGTACGTAAACGCCGCCGCGCTGTACGCAATGCCGCCCGTAGCCGAATTCAGACGGGGATTGATTTCTTCCATATTTTAGATTATAGCGTAAATAGCAAATAAAGTAAACGAAATAATTTACATTTGGGAACAAATGTTATAAAATTAAATTATGCGAAAGATAAACACGGCTTTAATCGAACAGAATATTTACGAAATGGCTCTGCACGCGGGGGTCAACCTTATCCCCTCCTGCCGCGCCGCGCTTGAAAAGGCGAAAAATGCCGAAAGCAGCGAAACGGCTCGCTTCGCGCTGGAAACGCTTATAAAAAACAGCGAAATCGCCGTCGCCGAAAAAATGCCCGTCTGTCAGGATACGGGTATGGCTGTCGTTATGCTTGAAATCGGTCAGGAGGTTTTCCTCGAAGGCAAGAGCCTGTCCGCCGCAATTAACGACGGAGTGCGCCGCGCGTATAATGACGGATATTTCAGGAAATCCGTCTGCGACCCTATAACCCGCGTGAACACGACCGACAACACCCCCGCCGTAATTCATACCGAAATAGTCGACGGGGACAAAATAAACGTAACTTTTATGCCGAAGGGCTTCGGCAGCGAAAATATGTCGAAACTGTATATGCTTAAACCCGCGCAGGGCGTCGAGGGAATTATCGGCAGCATTGTGGAAACGGTTAAGCTTGCAGGCTCGCGCCCCTGCCCGCCCGTTTACGTCGGCGTAGGAATAGGCGGAAGCTTCGACACTTGCGCTTTCCTTGCGAAAAAGGCGCTTACAAGGGATATCGGCAGCGCAAACCCGCGCGAAGATATCGCAAAAATAGAGAGCGAAGCTCTTGCGCGCATAAACGGGCTTAAAATAGGCTGCCAGGGATTTCACGGAAATACGACGGCGCTGGGCGTAAGCTGCGAGATAGCGCCCACGCACATTGCGGGGCTGCCCGTCGCGGTGAATATACAGTGCCACTGCGTAAGGTGCGAGAGGGTGACGATATGAAACGGCTTACACTTCCTTTGAGTAAAGATACAATCAGAGAGCTGAAAGCGGGCGAAAGCGTGCTTTTGAGCGGAATTATTTTAACCGCTCGCGACTGCGCGCACAAAAGACTGTTCGGCATACTCGACGGAGGCGGCAAACCGCCGTTTGAAATAAAAGACGCGGTGATTTACTACGCGGGCCCCTGCCCCGCTAAGCCCGAAAAGGCTTCGGGAAGCTGCGGCCCCACCACCTCCGCGCGTATGGACGTTTTCGCGCCCCGACTTCTTGATTCGGGGCTGGGCGCGATAATCGGGAAAGGCGAAATGTCAAACGAGGTGCGCGAAGCGCTGAAACGCAACACAAGCGTCTATTTTGCAGCGATAGGCGGCGCGGGCGCGCTTTACGGCAACGCGATACGGAAAAGCGAGTGCATAGCCTTCCCCGACTTACTTTCGGAAGCCGTGCACGAACTCGTAGTTGAAGACTTCCCCGCAGTGGTCGCTTACGACTGTTACGGACAATCAATATATTGATTAAAATACTTGACTTTAAGTAATATAATTAATATAATGTAGTATATACCTCATCCGTCCGCTTCGCGGACACTTTCCCCTTGGAGGAAGGCGCGGGGTACAATTTTAAAGGCGCTGACCGGGACAGACGTATTGAGTATCCTTTTCAGAGAGAGAAATTTATAAGCTGAAAGATTTCTTAAAGGGTTTATACGGTATTCACCCGCGAGCCGGACGCATGAAAAATTTGCAACGCAAATTTTTGTGAATTTAATAGTGCGTTCCGTTTTTCCGCGTTAAGGATTAAATCAAGGCGGCTTTTGCCGTGAAATCAGGTGGTACAGCGAGTTACTTCGCCCTGTGTATACGGGGCGAAGTTTATTTTTTTAGGTAAAAAATTTTTCGGAGAGTTTTATGGATATTCAGGAAAAAATCAAGGCGATAGAAAAACAGATTGAAGCCGCTTTGCAGGAAATCAAATCGAGCAAAAGCCTTTTGGAGCTTAAAATGCGATTTTTGGGCAAAACGGGCGAAATTTCCGCGCTTATGAAAAATATGCGCGACGTTCCGCCCGAACAAAGGCCGAATATGGGCAAAATTCTGAACGCTTTGAGGCAATGGACGGAAGAAAAGTTCGACAACCTCGAAAAAAGCTTAAAGCAGCTCGAACTGAAAAAGCGATACGCGGAGGAAAAAATAGACGTTACCGTACCCGGACACAGACTGCCGGGCGGCGCGTTCCACCCGAATACGCTTATTAAAAACGAGCTTGTTTCGGTGTTTGCGGGAATGGGCTTCGAAATTTTCGAGGGGCCGGAAATCGAGAACGATTACTATAATTTCACCGCCCTGAATACCCCCGCCGACCACCCCGCGCGCGATATGCAGGACACTTTCTACCTTACGGAAAATTTGCTATTACGCACCCAGACCTCGGCGGGACAGATAAGGGTTATGGAAAACAAAAAGCCGCCCATTAAGATACTGTCGCCCGGAGTGGTTTACCGCAGCGACGACGACGCAACCCATTCGCCCATGTTTTCGCAAATGGAAGGGCTTGTCGTAGACAAGGGTATTACGCTCTGCGACCTCAAAGGCATGCTCGATGAATTTGCAAAAAAGATATTCGGCGAAAACGTGAAAACAAGGCTTCGCCCCTCCTACTTCCCGTTTACGGAGCCTTCCGTCGAAGTTGACGTAAGCTGCTTCGAATGCGGCGGCAAAGGTTGCCGACTGTGCAAGGGCACGGGCTGGATTGAAATACTCGGCGCGGGCATGGTAAACAGACGCGTACTGGAAGGCTGCGGCGTCGACCCCGACGAATACACGGGCTTCGCTTTCGGTATGGGTATCGAAAGGATTGCTATGCTTAAATACGGCATAAACAATATGAAGCTTTTGTTCGAGGGCGACGTAAGGTTTTTAAAACAGTTCAAGGATTAATCGGAGGTTTTGTATGATTGCACCTTTAAGTTGGCTTAAAGATTTTGTTGATATAGACGTTGCCGCGGAAGAACTGCAAAAAAAGCTGTTCGACTGCGGCTTTGAGGTCGAGGAGCTTTACGAGGTCGGCAAAGATATTGCGGGCGTAGTCGTCGGCGAAGTCACGGAGTGCGAGCCCGTAGAGGGCACCCACCTGCACCTTTGCAAGGTAGACTGCGGAAAACACGGCATATTTCAGATTTGCTGCGGCGCGGATAACGTTAAAAAGGGAATTAAAGCGCCCTGCGCGCTCGTAGGCGCGACCGTGTACCAGACCGCGAAAGACCACGTAACCGTCGAAGGGGTTATGACTATTAAAAAAGGTAAGCTGCGCGGGCTGGACTCATTCGGTATGCTTTGCTCGGGCGCGGAGCTCGGCATAAACGGCGATATGTACGAGGGCGGGGATTACAACGGACTTTTAATTCTGCCGCCCGAAAGCAAAAACGGAGACGACGTAAAACCCATACTCGGGCTTGACGATTATATCTTCGATATTTCGATTACGGCGAACCGCCCCGACTGCCAAAGCGTTTTAGGCATCGCCCGCGAGGTTGCCGCGGCGCTCGGCAAAAAGCTGAAAGAGCCCGACTGCTCCTACGCCGCAGTCAACTGCGGTGACGAGGTTAAAATAAGCAACCTTGCGCCCGAGGTTTGCCCCAGATATATAGGTCATCTCGTAAAGGACGTTAAAAACGTGCCCACCCCCGCTTATATGAGACGGCGGCTCGCACTGTGCGGGATACGCTCGATAAGCTGTATAGTGGATATAACTAATTACGTTCTGCTTGAAATGGGGCAGCCCATGCACGCGTTCGATTACGCAAAGCTCGAAGGCGGAGAAATAATAATCCGCAGGGCGGAAAACGGCGAAAAAATAACCACGCTCGATAATAACGAATTTACTCTGAACAGCGAAAATCTCGTAATTTGCGACGCAAAAAAGCCGTGCGCGCTTGCGGGCGTAATGGGCGGACTGAACAGCGAAATCACAGACAAAACAAAGGACGTGCTTTTCGAGTGCGCAAAATTCGCTCGCGACAGCGTGAGAAAGACGGCGCGCGCTTTGGGGCAGCACTCCGATTCCTCCGCGCTTTTCGAAAAAGGCGTGAACGAATAAACGCTTGAAAACGCTATGCAAACCGCTATGCACTATATAGACCAGCTAAAATCCGGAACGGTCACCTCCGTTCACGTCGACGTTAAAACAAAACACTCGAACTGCGGGCAGAAAAAGCTGACCGTAAGCGTTAAAAAAATCAATTCGCTTCTGGGCATAGAAGTTCCCGCAGCAAAAATGACCGAAATTTTGACAAGCCTTAATTTCGGTGCAAAGCTTGACGGCGACGAATTAAATCTGACGGTACCCGCTTACCGAGAGGATATAGACGGCTTCCCCGACATCGCGGAAGAGATAATAAGGTTTTACGGCTACGACAATATCGATGGCACCTTCCTCCCCTCCGCCACTATCACGAACGGCGGCTACAACGAGGAACAGAAGGCCGAAAACAAGCTCAAAAATATGCTTGTCGGGAAAGGGCTGTACGAAATTTCGACTTACTCGTTCTTTTCGGTAAAAGACCTCGATATGCTGCATTACCCCGAGGACTGCGCCGAAAGAAAGGCTATTAAAATCCTTAACCCTATCAGCGAGGAGCTGTCGATTATGCGCGCAACGCTTGCACCGTCGATGATAAACACGGTAGTGCGCAACCTGCGCCGCGGGAATATGCAAGGCAAACTTTTCGAACTTGCGAAGGTTTATCTGCCCGAAGAGCTGCCGCTTAAAAACTTCCCCAAAGAAAGAAAACGGCTGTGCATATCCGCTTGGGGCAAAAGCGACTTCTTCGAAGTTAAAGGCGTTGTTGAATGCGTTTCAAGCCTTATTAACGCTTCGTTTGAATTCGAGCCTGCGGAAAAATCTTTCCTGCACCCCGGTATGACGGCAAAAATAAGCTGCGACGGCGAAGAAATAGGTTATATGGGCGTGCTTGCCCCCACCGTTGCAACCGAACTTGCAATTGACAGAGCAGTAGTTATAGCCGAGCTGGACTATGAAGAGCTTAAAAAACACGCGCAGCCTTTCCGCTACGTCCCCGTACCGAAATTCGCCGAAGTCACGCGAGATTTAGCACTCGTCTGCGAACGGAATATCACGTGCGGCGAAATAGAAAAAGAAATTTACGCGGCGTGCAAATACGTAACCGACGTGTCGCTGTTCGATATTTACATCGGCGCGCAGGTCGGTAATGGCAAAAAGAGCATGGCTTTCAATATAACTTTCACACCGAAAGACGAGCCTATCGAGGATAAAGTCGACGGCTTCGTGAAGAAGATATTGAATAACTTAAAATTCAAACTCGGCATCGAATTAAGATAAAAGTTTTAAAAATCCCGCTTGAAGCGGGATTTTTGATTGCCAATATTTCAATTTTAAAGACAAATCTGCGCCGCGCTCGACTGTCAACCCGGTGATATTTTAGAATACAAAAAGGATTAATTCAGTTTTTCGGCACAAGCGCGCCGTTGGAGCCTGCAAGCGAGGCCTGAAGATAGGCGTCGGGGATTTTGCCTGTTATTACGCTTTCGCATATGAGCACCTCTATCGTCGAAGCGAGGTTCGTGGATTTCGACGGCAGAATTATCGATATGTCTGAAACGATTTCGAGATACAGCGAGTGAAGCGTCTGGTTTATCCCCGCCTGCAAAAATTTTGTAACGAAACGGCACTCCACGTTGCTTATGGGGATAATCTTGATATTGATTTTTTTGCCGAAACCCGCAAGAGCCTCCACACCCGTCAACGCGCCTATCGGTACCATAATACCCTCCGCGCTCATTTTGGTAAGGTTTTCCTGCGAAAGATAGGCAGTGTCCCTTGCTATGCGGTTGATTTTAAGGCTGTCCGTCGTGATAGACGTTACGTTGCCGTCGGCGTCGCGCTCGATTTGTATTAAGTCTTCGTAGCGGATTGCGTCGTTCAAGGTATAATAAATAGCGTCGTTTACCGCAACGGTAGTTATCGAACGGATTGTCGCCTCGCTTATCGAAATGAGTACTCGCGTTACATTGCGCTGAAAATAAATCAAAGTTGCAATCGATAAAAGGCAAATGAATATTATAAGGATTTTAAACCGCTTGAATTTTTTATTTTTTGCCGCCATACAATATTTTAAGCGACAAAATATTTTTTAGAACTTTAATCCCGAAGGCGCCGCACTGTTTGTGCGGCGCCTTCGGATTAATATTAAATTGCGCTTTGTACGGGATTTAAAAATAAGCGCCATTATGAACGCGAATACGACGGCGGCGGTTACGCCCGCGCTCGCCGCGGTCAACGACCCCGTTATCGCGTAGAAAAAGCCCTTTTCCGCACCCTTAATCGCTCCGTTTGCAAGCAGATACCCAAAGCCGGAAATAGGAACCGTCGCCCCGGCGCCAGCAAAATCAACGAGCGGCTGGTACAATCCCACGGCTGTAAGCACGACCCCCGCAAGCATAAAATACACGAGTATTTTACCAGCCGTAAGGTCGGTAAAATTTATAATAATCTGCGCGATAAGGCAGATGCCGCCGCCGACGGCGAACGCTTTGACAAACGCCAAAAATATTTCAAGCATTTCCTGTCCCATAATCAATACTCCAACTCAACGGCGTGACTTATGCACGGTATGCTTTCGCCCTGACCCGACGAAACGGTCGACAACAGCGCGCCCGTCGCGGCAAAAAGCACGCGTTTATAAAGCCCGGCCTGCATTTTAGAAAGCACGTACGAATTCAACACTACCGCCGAACAGCCCGCGCCGCTTCCGCCCTGAAATTCGTTTTCAATCACATTATAAATAATTTCGCCGCAATCGACGTGGCAGGCAGAAATATCGTACCCCTTTTCCCACGTCAAATCCTTTACTATACGGCTTCCGAGCGCGCCCAAATCGCCCGTCAAAATCATATCGTAATCGGTAGGCTGCGTATCAGTATCCTTAAAATGCTGCATTATGGTGTCCGCCGCGGCGGGGGCGGTTGTCAATTTACCACCATAGCTTTATAAAATTTTTGTGCAAAACATACAAAAAGCGGGCTTAAAGCCCGCTTTTTTAATTTATTCAGTTTGCATAGCCGCAATCGCCGCATTCACCGTTTTCTAAAAAGTTATGAGGCGTTTTATTAAATTGTGACTGACATACATCGCAAACATAGAAGTGACCGCTTTCATCAGACTGCAAATCACCGTTCGGTAAGTGGATTTCTTTTCCGCATGCTTTGCATGTACAATTACCAGCGATATTGTTATGCTGACAGTAACTGCAATTTATGCATTCGAACGAAATGCCGTAATCGAATTCGTTGTCGCCATAGTTGGGGACAAAGCTCAAACGGATTTCAAAATCCAAATAACCGTTTTCTTTTGCCCAAGCTTCAACCTCCGCTCTCGAGAACGCAACGTAATGACCTTCCAACACAGTATAATCGTAGATTTGAACTTCAACCGGTACGGCGTTTCCTTCGGGTAATATAAGCGTTATACGCGGCTCGTACCCGTTTTCGCGATAATTCTGGTTTTCCATACTGCGCCCGTCCAAGTAATAACCTACGATATATTCGTCACTGCCGCTTTCGTAATCGGTGCAATCTTCAAGCACGATTTCACCGTTTGCGCCGTTCGAGTTCTGTATGCCGCAACGGCCGCAATATTGGAATCCGTCGTCCCCGTCAATCCATTCACCATGTCTGTCAGGCTCAATATAATTAAATCTTTCAAACCCGCAATTGCCGCACCATTCGTGATATTGTCCGAACTGAGTACAAGTAGATTGCTTTATAATTTCATTATGATAATTTTCGTGTCGGGTTTCAAGTCTGCCGCTTTCAAGTTGTTTATTGCAAATTTTACAAACTGAGCTGACGCTATACTCGCAAGGATTGCCGGTAGGGACGTCTTTCGTATCTACAACCCCATGACTTTCATAATTATCGATTTCGATAATCTCTCGAGGGTTTTCGCCGTTCTCGTCACAACCTATATAAAGCTTTCTGTATTCGCGGCAATTTTCAATGTCGTAATAACGAACTTCCGCATAAATGAACGAGCACTGAGGGTCGGTTACGGCGCACTTATAAACGAAAATTTCATATTCGTTATAGCTTACGGACTCACCGTTCGGTAAGATAAATTCGTTATGCTTATAGATGGAATTATAACCGAAATCACCACCCTGAATATGATAACGGTTTTTAACCTCGCCGCAGGCGCACTGCCAGAATACAAGCTTTTCGCCGCATACGGCGCCGTATTCAGAAAGGTCTATCTCGGCTTGAACAGTACGATGTTCGTAGAAGATTTCACTTTGCCACTCGTCCTCATGTCCGCAAACTTCGCAAACGTACTTTTCATAACAACCGCCTTCTTCGCAATTCTTGGTAGGGTCAACAAGAATACAAACAGGACGGGTATTATGTCTTTCTCTGCTGTCCACATCGGTATCTTCGAATACGACGGCTCCGTTAAACTGCACGGATTCGGTTATTGTTACCGTTTCGGTACAATGTTCTTTATCGTACTCTCTTCTGTCCTCTCTTTCGATGCGCAAACCGCAATCGGGGCAGTACCAAGTTTCGTAATAGCCGTTCTCGTCGTTGCAAGAATCATACGTCATATCTTCTATGGAGTAATTCAAATGTTTTTCTTCGCCGCAGACGCATTCAGAATAGTTGAAATAGTGTTTCTCACAAATTTTGGAATAATCAATACCCTCAAGCTGTTTATCTGCAAAATGATGGCGGTCTTTCATGTCTTCCGCAGGTATTTCCCACGTATGCAAAACTTTGTCGCAAACAGTACAATATCTTATTTCTCTGATGCCGCCCGCGCAGCCGAGAGTTACGTCAAAAAGCTCGTACCTGGTTTCTTCATTATGTCCGTTGCGGAAATATAATACGTAGCTTCCGCCGCACTCGTTGCAATAGAAATGTCTTTCACCCCATTCGGTGTCGCAACCGACAGCATCTTTAAACTGCGACTCGTCTTCAACGTAGTTATGCTTGTTACCGCCGTGAGCAGGTGATTGCTCGTTGAGGACTTCGTACTTATCGAACGCCGTATTGTACATAAACGATAACGTATTCGAATAACCGTTTTCATTTACGGATTTGCTAACTTCCCTTTCGTCTACAAGTTCGCCGTTCTCGTATCTCTTTTCAACCGCACTGTATTCTTCCACGCAATAATATTTACAAACAAGCTCAACCCTGTACCAGTTTCCGCAGTCGGAATATAAATCCATCATAAGGTTCGGTTCGAAACTATAAGTTTCTATCCTGGTTCGAGTGGTTATATATTTGGTATAATAATTTTCGTCTTTGCCCTCGATTTTTTCGTCGTGCTCGATTTTTTCTACGATAACCTGCTTTATGCTTCCGTCGTCGTAATAAGTTTTTTCCGCGTCGGGGAAAATCTGGTCGATAATATTTTTAGTAAGCCTGATGCCGCCGGAAAGCTCTTTCACCTCGTTTATAAAACCGTTATAATCGACGTCGCTGACGTATCCGGTTATAATAGTAAAATCAGTAATCGCTGCTTCGAACAGGTTTTTAACAGCAACTTCGCCGAGCGAAACGCTTACCGACTTGACAATACCGATATTATCTGTTTCGACGGTAACGCTTAAAGAATCGAGAACGGACTGAACTATGCCTGAAACAAATTCTTCAAAGCTTTTGCCGTTGATTTCACCTACGCCTAATAAATCGTCGATAAACGAATAAAGATTGCTTTCACCCACCGTATCGATAAATTCTTCGAGCATTGCTACGGTAAACTCTTCCCCCTCGGGGGCCTGAATCATTTCGTTAATCACGTCAAGCAAAGGCCTGTTACTATTTTGCATAATATAGACGTTCAATACGAAATCGTTTTGCCCGAGGAGATCGCCGAGAAGATTGTCAACCGTGACGTCTTCGCCCGTTATGATAGGAATAAGTTTATTTGCAGCGGCAACGACTTCGGAAACTTTAAGGCCGTGCGCTTCCAACATTTCCACAACGTCGCCGAGCGAAGAATTTGCTATATCGAGTATGCCCGCTTTGAGCTTTGCAAACGAACCTTCCCCGAAAATAATATCGAGATTTTCCGCAATCGTTTTTGATTTAAGGTTATTGCCGAGCTCCGACAGCGCGTCGGCGTTGAGTGTAATAACGTACCCGCCCGTCTTGCGGTTTACAACAAGGAATTTGTCCGCAAGCATATTGAGCACCTTTGCAACTTGCTTTTCGTTGATTTCAAGTACGTTTTGTATTATGGGGAAAGCTTCTGTCTTAACCCAGGAGTAAATTTCGCTTATAAGCTCTATTTGTTTTTGAATATAATCGTAATTCTCGCCGAGGTCTGCAAACGGAATGACCTTATAATTTGTTAAAACTTCTTCCGAAATACTGTTCCCGTTTACCCAGCCGTCGGGCATAATCATTTTAATGTAAAGATAGCCGTCCTTGAGCACCGCCGTTACTTCGCCCTTTACTTCGAGAGGGGAATCCGAACCCGTGGCAGAATATGTGCCGAAGCCGTATCCCGTAACTACGCCGTCCTTATCTAAGGTAATTAAGAGCTCTGCAAAGTCAATATCGTACTGCTGGAAATCCCCGTCGAATTCGAGAACGAAATGCACGCCGTTAACACAGAATGAAAATTCCTGCGAGAACAGACTCGACAAAGCGTTATTGAAGAATTCCTCTTCGATAAGGCGGATATGGCAGCGTTCGCACTCGGTAGAGCCGAAATGCCCTAATGCCGCAACGTAATCCGACTTTTCTTCCGCGCCGCAGATTTTACACGTTGAAAGCGTGTATCCCGCTTCAGTACACGTTGCTTCTTTTACGTTAACTTTATAGTCGTGCACGCAACCGACCCCGCAGACAGTACAAACGCCGTCTGACATATGGTGGTCACCCGTAGCCGCCGCGCCCGTCGCGCCGCACACAAGACATAACTGCCCTTTGCCGCAGGTTGCCTCTTCGATATCCCAGTTGTGCGCCGCTTTGACTATATCCGTATCCTCGCCGCGATGTTCGCATACCGAACAGACGTGCTTTGTATATCCGTCCGTCATGGTTTCGCATACGGGAGCTACAACCGTTGCAACGTATTCGTGCCCCGTCGCGTTTTTATAGGAATCTTTATATACGCTGTCGCAGGTACGGCACGAATGGGTGGTAAAACCTGTTTCCGTACAAGTAGGCGCCGTAACAACGGAATCGTAACGGTGATCTTTCTGCGCAAGAGTCTGCATATACGTTTCGCCGCAGCCGTTGCCGCACAAGTATTGAGTATATCCCGCCGATGTACAGGTTGCGGCTTTGCTGTTATCCTCATCCTTTACCCATTTATGCCCGAGCATACGTATTTCTTCTTCGTAATGCGCGTCGCAGCCGGCATTTGCACAGTTATATACAACCTTACCGTTCTCGGTACAGGTTGCGTTGGTTGCGGTGGCTTTGTAATCGTGACCGTTCGCCTTTACGTAGTCGATTAACTGCGAGTCGCCGCAACGACGGCAAACTTTGATTTTATAACCGTCCTGCGTACATGAAGGCTCCTGATTTTTGGTAACCTCGTAATTGTGTCTGTAAAGGGCGCACCTTTCAACGGCGGTCAGTCTTGTTACGGTATAAACCGAGAAGTGCTCTGTTTCGAAAGTAACGTACCCGTCTTTATACGTTGCGCGGATAGTTTCGACCTTTGCTTCGCCGTTAACTTCATCGTTGGAAATGTACCAGATTGCTATGTTTTCGGGGTCGTCGCCCTCCTGCAATACGTAAGGTATGGTTACGGTAACTTTTCCGCCCCCGAAATCAACGTTATCGCCATCGCCGACAGTCAGCGAAAAGTCGTAAACGGTGCTGTTGCCCATTTGTTTTTTCTGCTCTTCGGTGAGCCCGAGACTGTCCGTATCCTTAACCTCGTTAGCGGCTACTTCTACCGTGCCATTAATTGCCTCGGCTACGGTTTCGTCAAGCGCGATTTTTGCGTTACCGAGCGCGACTTCGGTCTGCCCGCTTGTCGCAAGTTGCTCTTTATTTACCGTCGCCGAATTGCCGCTGCCAGAAATTACCGTTTTGGTAAGGTTGCAATATTCGCACTTTAAGTTGCCGCTCTCTTCAACCCAGTTATGAGCCGTTGCGTCTGTAAACTTAACGACGTCGCCTTTATATTCTTCGCAATCCGCACACGAATAAGTTTTAGTGCCCTCTTCGTTACATTTAGCGGCTATGGTCTCGATAACCACATTGTGCCGTACAACGTTTTCGTGCTTTTCGATTTTACTACCGCACGCGGCGCATAAACCTAAATAAGTATATTCGTACTCGCACTTGCCCTCTACCTTCACGCCGCTGTCGTTGTCGCAAATCCAACCGTTGTTATCGATTGTGTGACCGGTTGCAAACGCCGTGATTTTTTCATAGCTGTCGTGGCAGGTCGCGCATTCGAAAAGCGTAATCTCGTTGTCCTCGCAGCTGAGTTCGGTTCTGATTCTGCTTTCGTAGCTGTGCCCCAAAGCGGGTTCTTCCGCGTCGCAGCGCGAACAGGTATGTCCCTGAACGCACGTTCTCGCTTTGTCCCAGTCGTGACCGAGCAATGCTATTTCAACCGTATTCGTGTGAGTACAGCCGTCGTTAGAACACATGTATTTATCCACGCCCTTTTCCGTACAGGTGGGCGCAACGCTCTCTTCCGCAACCTTTACAAGTTTGTGCGCGTTTAAATCAACCGCAATATCAATCTGCGCCACTATCACCGCGTCGCAATCCTCGCAGTGACTGCCCGCCGTTTTGCCCTTCGATACGCAGGTAGCCGCAACCGCCGAGTCGGTCACGATATGTATATGATTCGTCAAATCGAGCGCAACTTCTTCCGTTTTCTTATGTGCGCCGTCGTGCGTGCAGGTAAACGTCTTTACGCCTCTCGTAGTACACGTAGCGGCGGTCGTTACCTCGCCCGAATCCCAGCTGTGCGCCGAAGTATCTATGGCTATTTCTTCCGTCTTCTTATGCGCGCCGTCGTGCGTACAGGTAAACGTCTTTACGCCTCTCGTAGTACACGTAGCGGCGGTCGTTACCTCGCCCGAATCCCAGCTGTGCGCCGAAGTATCTATGGCTATTTCTTCCGTCTTCTTATGCGCGCCGTCGTGCGTACAGGTAAACGTCTTTACGCCTCTCGTCGTGCACGTAGCGGCGGTCGTTACCTCGCCCGAATTCCAGCTGTGTCCGAAAGCCGAAATGGCTTCGGCTTCTTCGTGGTTGCATTTAGTGCATACGCGCTTTTTAGAGCCGTCGGTCGTACAGGTAGCTTCGAGCGTAACCTGCCATTCGCCGTACTCGTGCGCAGTACACTGCCCGTTGTTGCCGTCGTCGCCCTTATCTTTATCGTCGCCGCACGCAACCAAACCGAGTGCGCAAACGATAACGGCAATCAGGCTCAACACAAAAATGGTCAACCGTTTCAAATGTTTCATACGTCCCTCCAAAATATTTTTTTTGCTAATAATATTTACCACTGCGTTACAGTTGTAACGCAGTGAAAGGCGCGCCTTTCACTTTTTAACGCACCGATCTGATATATACTGTATATATTATAACAGCCGTGCCATAATTTGTCAATATTTGATAAAATTTTATTCAACAAAAAAAGTGAAGTCCGCCGTTGCGGACTTCACTTTTTTGTTGAATTTTTAATACATAGGTATATAAGAAACCGACGCGGAAATCGTCATCATAACGAAAATCATACAGCAGGCTATCGCGCCGACCCATACGTTGCCGGTCATCTTATACAACAATCTGTTGAAGATAGGAAGTATAAACATCATTACGACAAGCCCGAACACCATATTGACGAACAGCCAGACTTCGTTGTTGCTTGCACCCCAGTTGCCGTAGTACGGCGCGCCCGTGACGAAGTAACATACGTAGTTAATCAGGAGTATGAACGCAAGCCCTAAGCTGTTTGCCAGCGCACCGACCAAAAGCACCTTCCACTCCTTCCAGCCCTCTCGGCCTATACTGCAATTCACCCTTATGGAATTAGAAATATAGAAGATAAAGATTATGGGCATATATTCGAGCGCGGTTACGAACATTCTCGCGTTCAGAGGCGCCGCCGATATGAGCATAAACCTGAAATCCTGATGGAATATCCAGTACGAAAGCTGAACCAGCAAATAGAATACGCCGAACATACCGAATGCAAGAATCAAACTTTTCAATACGTTTAACGCAACACCCTTTGCGCCGTTGCCGCGTATCTTTATATCTCCGAATTTTTCCCAGTCATACACGGGCGTATGCCCCTTTACTTTAAACATTATAAATTCGTAAAGATTTTCCAGCGCGGTCGTACCGAAGAATATCACAATACCGATTAATCCGTTTATAGCCGCCCAGAGAAGAATCGCGTTTATCATACGCGCGGGAAATGTGAATGTATACACGCTTGCAAGGTTACTTGTGGGGAATATTTCAATGGAAAGATTTGCGAGAGGAATATAATCGAGGCAGGCTATGATTGCCGTTAACAGCATACACGACCAGAAAATAACCTTGTGCGCGACCGTTTTGTGCCTGCCGCCGACAGGAAGAGCCGGTTTTTCGTCCGCAACGGTAACCATTCCGTCCGTAGCTTCCGCATTTTTAATATTCGCGTTTTTGAGCGTTGCAAAGAAAGGTATACGCATAAGCACGCCGCACAGTGCGAGCACGAACGTAAACGCCGCCGCAAGCGCAAGTCCGTTTGAAAATTCTTTACCGAACCAGATTTGCGAAAGTCCGCCGATATCCGAGCCGATATCCAAAGTTTCGTTGAAGAAATCAATCGTGTTTGCTATGCTGACTTTATCGTACATTTCGAAGCAGTGGTTGATATTTTCGCGGTGAACGATTCTGTACGTACCCTTTGACATATCGCCGTAGCCGTAATCGTAAGCAATCTTATCGAACGTGTTGGGCGCGCCGTTCACTTCGTTTATAAAGCGCAGACCTATAACTTCGAAAGCCGTGGCGTCCGACTGATAACGGTAAGCGCCCTCGTCGTAATACGCGTAAGACATCGCCGCATTGCAATTGAAATTTTTGAATTTATTCGCCGCCGACGTTTTTATGTAACCCGAATTGTAAACGGATTTTATTATACTTTCCTCGAAGCTTGCGCCCGCCATATCCGAAGCGAGCGTCACTACGTTGCCGCCGCCCTGCGAATGACCTACCGCACCGAAACGGTTTTTATCGCAGAATTTGAAATCGTCGGAGTTGTTGTAAACGTACTGGACGAGGTACTCGATACCGTGCGCGCCCGTCGAGGAATTTTCGGTTGTGCCGCCCTGCCCGCCGGGGTCGGAGCAGAATACGACCGCGCCGCGCCTCGAAAGCTCGATGCAGTACTGCGCCATGGTAGCTTTTGTACGGGTGAACCCGGGAAGTACGAATACCACGGGCGCGGGCTTTTCTTCGGTGGCGGAATCGGGTTTATACATCGTGACCGAATAAGTGGTTTCATGCTCCTTTCCGTCGTCGGTAACGGTAAGAGGAATTGCGTACTGCTTGCCGTGAATTTTGCCTTCGTTATACGAAAGGGTCATTTCTCTCGTCAGCGTGAAATCCGACACTTCGACCGAAAAGCCCGAAGTTTCGAAGCACATTGCAGTGAAAGACGAAATAATTATCATGCCGAACGCGACGCACATCGTTATAAAGCTTTTCGCCTTGTAGAAAGGTTTTTTGCCGACGGGGGCTTTTTTAACCTCTTCCTTTTCTTCCGCCGCAACGTTGCCGCGTACGGTAACCTCGTCCTCGGTTTTACGGAAATACGCAAGCCCGCAGAGAATGAACGAGGGCAGACATACTATACTTAAAATCCAGCAGACGAGCAGCTTTATATTTTCGTTTTTATCGAGCGCGACCGAGTGCATTTTTTCCTTAACGGAAATCAGCACGAAGCCGTCGTAAATGCTTATAAGCGCAAAAACAAGAAACAGCCAGTACAAATTGTCAGAAAGTGCAAAGAAACAAGCGGTTACCACGAACCATAAAGCGGTGAAAACGTAATTGCATATTGCCGCCGCTTTCAATAATTTACCTTTTAAAAACATCTTTTCCCTCCTTACGCAGCGTTAGGCGTAGCAAGCAATGCCAGCCCCTCGGGTGAAAGCACCCAGTTATATACGGCACGCGTAAGCCCCTTATTGTTGAAAATAATGACTTTTCTGTTGTCGCTTGTGCCTATTACCATATCGTCGGAAGATTCCTTTATCAAAGGTTTGCAGTAAGGTCCGTTCTTGTCGGTAAACGCTCTGCCGCCCAAAAGGATATCCACGCCGCCGTCGGCTTCAATCGCCTTATCGAGAGCTGATACATTATTCGTATCGTCGGCAGCGCCCGTCGACTCGCTGTAACAGTAGAATTTTACCTCAACTCCGGCAAGCTGCTCGTCTGTTGCGCCGCATTCCTTTAACGCCGCTTTTAACCCCTCTTCGAATTTAGCC